>JBAYJH010000062.1:0-19213 GCA_041665185.1 Sterolibacterium sp. | reverse complement strand
TATGCGCAGTCCAACTCGCGTGTTTCAGTCCTGATGCGCAACCTTGAGGCGTCGCCCTTGCTGGAGCGCCCCGACCTGGTGGAGATCAAGGTCGCGACCGTCGCTAGTCGCCGCCTCAATGAGTTCAACCTGACGGTATTCATCACTCGGCAGACCACCGAGGACGATAAGAAAGGCAAGGCCGCCGGCGCCGCAACCAAGGATAAGAAGCCATGAAAGCGCCCGCCTTGCCGAAATTGCCGACGTTCGATTTCAAGGCGCTCCAGGAGGAGTTCAAGACCCTCGATCCAAAGGATCCGGGCCTGTGGCCGATACTGCCGCGCGTGGTGATACTGGCTGGCCTGCTCCTGTTGCTGCTGGCCAGCGCCTGGTGGTTCGGCTGGAGCAACCAGCTTGACGAACTGGACAACAAGGCACAGCAGGAAACCAAGCTGAAGGAAGAGTGGCTGGACAAGAAGAAGCAGGCGGTGAACCTCGAGGAGTATCGCAATCAACTGGTCGAGATCGACCGCTCCTTCGGCGCTTTGCTCAGGCAGTTGCCGAACAAGGCGGAGATGGATTCGATGTTGATCGACATCAACCAAGCAGGTGTCGGGCGCGGCTTGCAGTTCGAGCTGTTCAAGCCGGGCAATGAAGTCGTCAAGGATTTTTACGCCGAGTTGCCGATCACCATCAAGCTGCTCGGCAATTACCATGATCTCGGCGCCTTCACCGGGGATATCGCCAGACTCTCGCGCATCGTCACCCTCAACGACATCGACATTTCGATGGGCAAGGACGGCGCCCTGGCCATGACGACGGTGGCGAAGACCTTCCGCTATCTCGATGAAGCGGAAGTCGCCAAGCAGAAGAAGGCAGTCCAGGCCAAGGCCACCGGCGCCGCGCCGGCCAAGGGCGAAAAGAAATGAGCCGGCCAGCATTGATTACGGCCGTTCTCGCCAGCCTGCTGCTCGGCGCCTGTGGCAGCGATGAGCATCAGGATTTGAAACAGTGGATGAAGGACGCCACCAGGGACATGAAGGGCCGGGTCAAACCCCTGCCCGAGATGAAACCTTTCCCGATCGTCTCCTACGACGCGGCGGAGATGACGGATCCGTTCAATCCCGTCAAGATCGGGCCCGACAAGAAGGTCGAAGCGGGCGGCGGGGGCGGCATCAAACCCGACTTCAACCGGTTCCGGGAGCCGCTCGAGGGCTATCCCCTGGAATCGCTGAAGATGGTCGGGCTGATCCAGAAGGGAAAGATGCTGAATGCCGTCATCAAGGCGGACAAGGCGGTGCATCTGGTCAAGATCGGCAACTACCTGGGGCAAAATTTCGGCATGATCACCGATATCACCGAGTCCGAAGTGCATCTTAGGGAACTGGTTCAGGATTCCGCCGGTGACTGGGTGGAGCGCCCCGGCACCTTGCAGTTGCAGGAACAGGAGACGAAGAAATGAACCTTTTAGGCAAAATCATGAAGCGACTGCTGGCGACAGCCATGTTGTCGATGCTGTGTCTGATTGTTCCAGGCGCTATTGCTCAGCAAGGGTCGCCAGCGGCGGATGGCGGGGCCGTTCCAAAGAACAGCATCGATGCATTGCAGGTCAGCCAGCAAGGCGGGGTTACCGTCGTCAAACTGACGTTGAAACAGCCCCTGGCGGCCCATCCCGCCAGTTTCAGCATCGCCAACCCGGCGCGCATCGCCTTCGACTTTCCTTCCACGGGCAATGGACTCGGGCGCAACGCGCAGCAAGTCAACGAAGGCGACGTTCGCAGTATCAACATCGTCCAGGTCGGCGATCGAACCCGGCTGGTGCTGAATCTGCATCAGATGAGCACTTACGATACGCGTGTCGAAGGCAACACCATGCTCATCAGTTTCGCGCCGAAGGCCGCCGTTGCCGCGAGCGGGGGGCCGGCGATCCTGCATTTCGCCGAAGTCAAGCCGCAAGTGGCGACACAGAATGTCCGCGACATCAACTTTCGCCGCGGCAAGAACGGCGAGGCGCGAATAACCGTCGACCTATCCGATCCCAACGTCGGCATCGATATTCGGCAACAAGGGCAAAGCCTGGTCGTCGATTTCAAGAAGACCAATCTTCCCGAAAACTTGAACCGGCGCCTGGATGTGACCGACTTCGCCACCCCGGTGACCAGCATCATGACCCAGCCGCAGGGGGAGAACGTGCGCATGCTGATCACCCCGCATGGCCTGTGGGAACACAATGCCTACCAGAGCGACAACCAGTTCGTCATCGAAGTCCGTCCGGTGGTGGAAAATCTCAACAAGCTGGTCCAGGGAGTGGGCGCCCAGGGCGAAAAGCTGTCGCTCAACTTCCAGAACATCGAAGTCCGCTCGGTGCTTCAGGTCATCGCCGACTTCACCAATTTCAATATCATCACCAGCGACACCGTCGGCGGCAACGTCACCTTGCGCCTGAAGGATGTGCCCTGGGACCAGGCCCTCGACATCATTCTCCAGGCCAAGGGTCTGGGAATGCGCAAGACCGGCAATGTCATCTGGATCGCGCCGCAGGACGAAATCACCCGGCGCGACGACGAGCAATCCAAATCGCGGCAGGCCTCGACGACTTCCGAGCCGATCCGCATGGAAACATTCCAGTTGAACTATGCCAAGGCCGAGGATGTGATCAAACTTGTCACCGGCGAGCAAACCAAGGGCTCGGCCGCCAGCGCCGCGGCGCCCGCGGCAGCCAGCCCGGCGGGCGCCGCCCCACCGCCGGCGGCCACCGGCGAGAGGGGCAGCTACCTGTCTCTGTCGGGCGTGGTGACCGTCGACAACAGAACCAATCAGTTATTCGTGACCGACTTTCCGGCTTACCTGGAGCGGGTCAGGAAATTGATCGCGCTGATCGACAAACCGGTCAAGCAGGTGCTGATCGAGGCGCGCGTGGTGAGCGCGGAAGACAACTTCGGCCGCAGCCTGGGCGTGCGTCTGGGCTACAACGACCTGAGTTCGACGGTGCCGGGGCTGGGCGTGGGCAACCGCTTTCTGGGTTCGAACAACACCTACAGCCTGGTCGGCGGCAGCCTCGAAGGCGTATACAGCGCCACTGGCCAGACCACCGGCGGCGGCCGGGCCAGCGGCGCCGCACCGCCGTTGAACCAGACCAACATGGTCAACCTGCCGGCTTCGATCCAGGGCGGCGCCGCGCCGAGCACCTTCGCCGTCAGCTTGTTCAAATCAGGATTGGCGAGCTTCCTGAATCTGGAACTCCAGGCGGCGGAGACCGACGGCCGCGTCAAGGGCATCGCCAGTCCCCGCGTGGTCACCGCCGACGGGAAGCTGGCGATCATTTCGCAGGGTGTCGATATCCCCTACACCTCGCTCACCACCACCGGAACACCGATCACCTCTTTCAAGAAAGCCGTGCTGCAACTATCTGTCACGCCGCAAATCACTGCCGAAGGGACGGTGATCCTGGACCTGGATGTGTCGCAGGACACGGTCGGAGCAATCTTCACGTCGGGCGTTTCCATCAACACCAAGAACATCAAGACCAGAGTGTCGGTGGAGAGCGGCGGCACGGTGGTACTGGGTGGGATCTTCGAACAGAACGAGGAGGAGACCACCAACAAGGTGCCGTTGCTGGGAGATATCCCGGTGGTCGGCAACTTGTTCAAGAGCAACACCCGAACCCAGTCGAGAAAAGAATTGCTGGTGTTCATCACGCCGCGAGTCATCAACGAGCAGATCCAGGCGGGGATCAGGTAGAGCAATCTTTGATAGGAACGGCCATGCTGAATACCAAATTTCATCTCTTTCTCGCGGGCGCACTGACCGCGGCGCTGGTCAGCCTGACCGGCTGTGGCGGTGGCGGCGGGGCGACGGGCAGCACGCCGCCGTCCACCACGCCGACCGCGGCATCGATCATTCTCAGCAGTTCCACGGCGTCGATCAAGACGGACGGCTCGAATTCGACCACGATTACCGCGCATGTGGTGGACGCCAACAACTTGCCGGTCTCGGGCGCCACCGTAAGATTCAGCGCAACCGGGGGAACCCTGGGCGTCAGTTCGGGGGTTTCATCCACATCCGGGGAGGTCACCATTTCCTATTCGGCGCTATCCTCCACCGGTTCCGTGAATGCCGCCGACCGCACCGAAACCATCACCGCGACCGTCGTCGGCACCAGCGTGAGCGCACAGCTTCCCATCAAGGTGTCGTCAACGGCACTGCTGTTGATTCTTGGCAGTTCCAGCGCATCCGTCAAGCCGGATGGATCGACTTCGACCACGATTACCGCGAATGTGCTGGATACCTACAATTTGCCGGTTGCCGGCGTCACCGTGAAATTCAGCGCCTCGTCTGGAACGCTGGGCACCAGTTCCGGCGTCTCTTCCGCTGCCGGCACGGTTACCATCCCCTATTCCGCGGTTTCCCCGACCGGCGCCATCAACATGGCGGACCGGACCGAAACAGTCTCGGCAACGGTCGTGGGCGCTACCGCCACGGCACAAATTCCGATCAAGATTTCATCTTCCTCGATGTTGATTTCCGTCGCCACATCAAACGCCACGGTGAAGTCGGACGGGTCGAATTCGGCGACGATCACGGCAACAGTGACCGATCCCAACAATATCGCGGTTGCCGGAGCAACGGTGACATTTACCCAGGGCACAGGGCTACTCGGTACCAGTTCGGGGCTCACCTCCGGGGCGGGCATCGTCACCATTCCATTCTCGGCCGTCGCCTTGGACAAAGTCACCGGCGCGCCGATCGACAAGACCAACCGTACCGAAACCATCGTCGCGACCGTCGCCGGAACCACCACCACCGCGCAGATTCCGATCCAGGTGGTCGGCTCGACGCTCGCCCTCACGCCCTCGCTGACGACCGTGCCGGCCGGCGGCACGGTGACGCTGACGGCTACCGCCAAGGACGCTTCCCAGACCGGGGTAGCCAGCCAGCCGCTGCGCTTCAGCATTCCGGCGGGCAAGGGAACGCTGAGCGGAGGCAGCGGAACTGCGACATCGCAAGTAGCCAACACCCTGTCCAGCGGCGCGACGCCGGCGATTACTTTTGTCCCCGCCGTGGCCGGGAATGTCGTGGTCACTGCCGAATGGCTCAACGCCGCCGGCGATGTGACCCTGACCAGTAGCGCTACGATCAACGTGACCGTTGTCGGCGTTTCGTTTGCCGTGACTCAGCCAACGACTAACCCCACCCCGCTGGCCCTGGGTGGGACGCAGGCGATCTCGGTCAGCGTGCCTTCGAGCATTTCGGGCACGGCGGTGGCGAGCGTGCGTTTTTCCACCACCCTGGGCAACTGGTCGAATAACACCAAGGTCAGCACCGTGGTTCCCGTCGCCAATGCCGTCAATGAAGTCCTCTCGGGCGGAACTTCCTCCGGAACCGCCAGCGTGCAGATCGATGCCCTCGATGCCACAGGCAAGACCCTGGCCACCCTGAACCAGTTGTTCGCCTTGAGCGCACCCGCCACGGCTGCCGGCGTGATCACCTTGCAGTCGAGCATTTCCAACGTGCCCCCGAGCACCGCCGGCAGCAGTAACAGCTCGACCCTGACGGCGACGGTGCGCACTTCCGGTGGCGGGAATACGGTGGGCGGCGCGGCGGTACTGTTTGAAATCATGAACCCGACCGGCAGCGGCGAACAAATTTCTCCGGTAGTCGCCAAGACCGATAGCAGCGGCCAGGCAGTGGCGACCTTTACCTCGGGTTCGCAATCGACCGTGGGCGGGTTGAAGATCAAGGCCAGCGTGGTGGGCACGGCTGCCAACTGCGATAATTCGGTGACACCCGCGTTGCCGGGCATCTGCGACGTCAAGGCGATATTTGTCAATGCATCCGGCGTTTCGGTTTCGCTGGGTTTCGCCAGCGTGATCAGCTCGGTGGATAGCAACACCAACTATCAACTGCCGATGTCGGTGCTGGTGGTGGATAACGCGGGCACCGCGGTCAAGAACGCCCTGGTCACCCTGTCCGCGTTTCCGACCCAGTACTTGACGGGCTTCCGCGATCACGTGACCTGCGCGCCCAGCTACAACCTCGGCTATCCAAAAGTCAACGAGGACGTCAATGAGAACGACAACCTGGATCCGGGCGAAGACCTAAGTGCCGACGGGGCAATTACGCCGGCGCACTCGACGGCTGGAACCGTGCCGTCGACGGTCACCACGGATGCCAATGGCGTCGCCACGTTCAACCTGATCTACCAGAAGCAATATGCGTCCTGGATACAAGCGAGGGTTCGGGCGAAGGTGGTGGTGTCGACCGGGACGACCGAGTCGACCAATGAACTCAAGTTCATCCTGCCCTATTCCCAGGCCGATACCAAGGACTGCACCTTGTCGAATTCGCCGGGCGGCTGGTAGTTCGTTGCGGATGTCGCTGCGCAGGCCGGCCGATGTTTTCCAGGCCGGCCTTTCGTTTATGACGCGGGCCCGAGATCGGACCAGCCGGGTTCGGGTAGTTAGCGTCGGATTGGAATGGACATGAACATCACCAAACTTCAGATATTTCCCGGAATGGCGTTGCTGCTGCTCGGCCTGGCGGGTTGTCTCAGCGGCGGGGGGACGCCGACGAGCACGACCTCCCCGGCCGCGTCGGCCGCTTCGATTATCCTTGCCTCGTCGGTAACGTCGGTCAAAGCCGATGGTTCGAGTTCCGCCACCATCACTGCGACGGTGGTCGATGCCACCAAGCTGCCGGTTGCCGGCGCCACCGTCGACTTCTCCGCAACATCCGGGCAGCTCGGCGTAAGCTCGGGAGTCTCCTCAGGGGCTGGAACGGTCAGCATTCCCTACTCCGCGCTCGCTTCCTCAGGCACGGTCAATTCGGCCAGCCGCACCGAGACCATTACGGCGAAAGTGGTGGGCACCAATATCACGGCGCAGATTCCCGTCGCCGTGACGACTACCGCGGTAGCGCCGGCCGCCTCGCTGATCCTGGCCTCATCGGCAACTTCGATAAAAGCCGACGGTTCGACTTCGACCACGCTCACCGCAACGGTGGTCGACACCAACGGCTGGGCCGTCGGCGGCGCCACCGTGAAATTCGCCGTCAAATCCGGATCCGGGCATTTCCTTACCGCCAGTTCGGGGCCATCCTCCGCCGGCAGCGGGATAGTCACCATCACCTACTCCGCCCTTTCCGCCTCGGGTGCCGCCACCCAGACCGACCACACCGACATCGTTTCGGCGGAAGTGGTGGGGACCAGCGTCACCGGGGAGATGGCGATACCGGTCACCGCATCGTCGTTGTCACTGCTCCTCGGTGCCTCGCCGCTGTCAATCAAGACCGACGGCTCGAACTCGACCACACTGACGGCATCGGTCATCGACAGTTTTCGCGCGCCGGTGTCCGGGCAAAAAGTCGTCTTCAATGCGCCCACCGGACTACTAGGTACCAGTTCCGGCGACTCCAAGGCGGACGGCACGGTGACCATACCCTTCAGCGCGCTGGCCTTGGCCGGCAAGGCCGACCGGACCAATCGCACCGAAGTCGTCACGGCGAGCATCGTCGGCACGGCGGTGACGGCGCAAATTCCGATCCAGATCACCGGTTCGACGCTTGCGATAACGCCATCGCGGAATGTTGCGCAGATAGGCGAACTGGTAAGCGTGGTCGCAGCAACCTACGATGCGGGGAGCACCGGCGCGGGTAACCAGTCGATCAGGTTTTCAATCGACAGCAAGAGTACGGGGGCCGGAACGTTGAGTGCGGCGACGGCCACGACCGGTTCGACCGGCAGCATAGCGCCGCTGATGCTGACCGTCACTGCGCCGGGCAATCTAATTGTCAATGCCGATTGGTTGAATGCCGCCGGCAATGTAACACTGAGTGCAAGTACGACCATAGTTGTGACCTCGATTGGTATTCCTTTCGAGGTTACTTCGCCGGCGACCAATCCAACGGCGCTGGCGTTGTCTGCGTCCAAGGCGATCTCGGTGAGTGTGCCGACGGCGATTTCGGGAGTGACGGTGGCCAACGTGCGTTTCGCCACCACGCTCGGCAAATGGTCGAATAGCAGCAAGACCAGCACCAAGATTCCGGCCGCGAATGCGGTAACGGAAACCCTGACTGCCGGCATCAGTTCGGGCAATGCGAATATTCAGATCGATGCGCTCGATGGGTCAGGCAACGTGCTCGCCACGCTCAATCGGGTGTTCGCCCTGTCTGCGGCAACCGGAACCAAGATCAGCCTGCAATCCAGCGTGTCAATTGTTGCCCCAAGCAATGGCGGAACCACCAATAGCGCGACCTTGATTGCCACGGTTCGTGATGACAAGAACAATACCGTGGGCAATGCGCCGGTGCTTTTCGAAATCGTCGATCCAACCGGTAGCGGCGAACAGATCAGTCCCGTCGTCGCTTATACGAATAGCAACGGACTGGCGGTGACGACTTTCTATTCGGGTGCCGTAGCGACGGTCGGCGGTCTGCAAGTCAGAGCATCCGTGGTAGGGACGAGCCCTGCGGTGATAGACACCAAGACCATCAATGTCTCCGGTACCGGCGCATCGCTGACGCTGGGACGAAGCAGTGGAACCACTTCAACCGACAACGGCACTACTTATACGTTGCCTATGACCGTATTGGTCGTTTCGAGTACGGGAGGGGCTGTCGCGGGTGCGACCGTGACCCTCACCGCTTTTCCGACCCATTACTACAGAGGATATCGTAACGACAACAAGCTTGACCCAAGCTACTGCGCGGCGGTTCACACTAAGGCCAAACGGACAGTCGGCCCAGTGGTCGCGAATGTAACGATGGATTTTCCCAACGAGGATGTGAACGAAAACGACATCCTGGATGAGGGGGAAGATTACGATCCGAATGGCGACGGTGGCGGGAAGGATTCGATCACTCCTCCGCATGCATCGGCGGGGACCTTGCCGCCGACGGTGGTAACAAATGCCAACGGCGTAGGCAGCTTCAATCTCATTTACTTGAAGAGCTATGCGCATTGGGTTGAATCGCGCATCCGCGCCAAGGTAGTAGTAAACGGCACGGAGTCAGTCAATGAATTCAAATTCCTTCTCATTCCATCCTTTGCTGACATGAGCCCCGATTGCGTCCTTCCAGACTCCCCGTTTGGTGCGGATCTAGATCAAAAAACACCCTGATTCTCACCGCGAAAAGCCGGCCGTGCCGGCTTTTCGTTTCAGGCGCAGCCCCTTGATACAATCACGCCGTGGACTCCTCACCCAACATCTACCTCGTCGGCTTGATGGGCGCCGGCAAGACCACCGTCGGCCGCCAGCTTGCCAAGCGTCTCGGGCGGCGCTTCGCCGATTCCGATCACGAGATCGAGTCGCGCACCGGAGTGCACATCCCGGTCATCTTCGAGATTGAGGGCGAAGCCGGGTTTCGGGCGCGCGAGATGCAGGTGGTGGAGGCATTGACGCATGAAAACAACCTGGTGATGGCGACCGGCGGTGGCGTCGTCCTCGACCCGCGCAATCGCGCCAACCTGGCGAATACCGGCATCGTGGTCTACCTGTGCGCGCAACCTGGGCAGTTGTGGGAGCGCACCCGCCACGGCCGCAACCGTCCGCTGCTGCAAGTCGCGGATCCGCTGGCGAAACTACAGGAGCTGTTTGTCCAGCGCGACCCCCTGTATCGTGAAATCGCCGATATTGTCGTCGAAAGCGGTAGCGGCGCTTTCCATCACCTGGTCAAACAGATCGAACGCGAGGTTCGCACCCGATGCTCAGCCTGAATGTAAGCCTCAACGAGCGTACCTACCCGATCCACATCGGCGGTGGATTGCTGGACAGGGCCGACCTGATTCTGGGGCATTTGAAGTCTCCGCGGGTCGCGATCGTCACCAACCACACCGTGGCGCCGCTGTATCTGGCGGCTCTGGCCGATCCGCTACGCGCGGCCGGCGTGAAGCTGACTGAAATCATCCTGGCCGACGGCGAGCAACACAAGAACTGGGAGACCCTGAACGGCATATTCGACGCCCTGCTGGCGGATCGCTGCGACCGCTCGACCACCATCATCGCCCTGGGCGGCGGCGTCATCGGCGACCTCGCCGGATTTGCCGCCGCCAGCTACCAACGCGGCGTCCCTTTCATCCAGGTGCCGACGACTTTGCTGGCACAGGTCGATTCCTCGGTGGGCGGCAAGACCGGCATCAACCATCCGCGCGGCAAGAACATGGTCGGCGCATTCTGGCAGCCTCGGCTGGTGCTGGCCGATACCGACACCCTGAAGACGCTGCCGCAACGGGAGCTCTCGGCGGGCCTCGCCGAAGTGATCAAGTATGGCTTGATCCGCGACTTGCCGTTTCTGGAATGGCTGGAGGCGAACATGGACCGGCTGTGCGCCCGCGATGCCGATGCGCTGGCCCGCGCCGTCGAGCGTTCCTGCGCCAACAAGGCCGAGGTGGTGGCGGCCGACGAGCTGGAAACCGCGACGGAAGGCGGACGTGCGTTGCTCAACCTTGGCCACACTTTCGGCCACGCCATCGAGACCGGCCTCGGCTATGGCGAGTGGCTGCATGGCGAAGCGGTGGCGGCAGGCATGGTGATGGCGGCGGATTTGTCGCGCCGCCTGGGCTGGCTGGCCGCCGCCGATGTAGACCGCGTGCGCCGCCTGCTGACGCGCGCCGGACTGCCCGTGCGCGGCCCCAAACTCGGCGCCCAGCGCTATCTGGATTTGATGGGCCACGATAAGAAAGTCCTGGCGGGACGATTGCGCCTGGTGTTGCTTGCGAAGATCGGCGAGGCGGTCACTCGGTCGGATGCACCGACCGCCGAAATCCTGGCCGCCATCGCGGAGTGCTGTTGTGCCTGAAACGGCGCCGCACTTGGCCGATTACGCGGTCAGTGCCGCCAATACGCGGGGCCGCGCCATTGCCGAAGCGTCGCCGCCGGAGCGCAGCGAGTTCCAGCGCGACCGCGACCGCATCATCCATTCCACCGCCTTTCGCCGCCTCGAATACAAGACCCAGGTCTTCGTCAATCACGAAGGCGACTTGTTCCGCACCCGGCTGACGCACAGCATCGAGGTCGCCCAGATCGCCCGCGGCATCGCGCGCGCCTTGCGGCTCAACGAAGACCTGGTCGAAGCCATCGCGCTGGCGCATGACCTGGGCCATACACCCTTCGGCCATGCCGGGCAGGACGCCTTGAACGAATGCATGCGGGACCACGGCGGCTTCGAACACAACCTGCAAAGCTTGCGCACGGTCGACTTGCTGGAAGAGCGCTACGCGGCTTTCGACGGCCTGAACCTGAGTTTCGAAACCCGCGAGGGCATACTCAAGCATTGCTCGCTGGTTAACGCCGGCGCGCTGGGCGAACTCGGCCGGCGTTTTCTGGAGGACCGCCGCCCGTCACTGGAGGCGCAGATCTGCAACCTGGCCGATTCGATCGCCTACAACAATCACGATCTCGACGATGGCTTGCGCTCCGGCCTGCTGGCGCTCGAGCAACTCGACGAGGTTGACGCGTTCTCATTCCATATCAAAGACGTTCGCAGCGAATATCCAGGGCTTGCCGGGCGGCGCCTGATCCATGAAACCATCCGCCGCATGATCAACGCTCATGTGCTGGATCTCATTACCGAGACACGCCGGAACATCGCCGCCGTTGCCCCGCGATCGCTGGACGACATTCACGCGGCGCCGTCGCTGGTCGCATTCAGCGCTGACATGCATCTCCAGCAGCGATCGCTGAAGATCTTCCTGCGCGACAAACTGTATCGCCACTACCAGGTATTGCGCATGACCAACAAGGCACGACGCATCATCGGCGACCTGTTCGGCGCTTTCACGAACGACCCCAGCCTGTTGCCGCCGCAGTATCAACACATGGCGGAGGCCGGCCTGCCGCGCGCGGTGGCCGACTATATCGCCGGCATGACCGACCGTTATGCCATCCGCGAACACCGCCGGATGTTCGCCGTCGGAGAAATATGAAAGCTCTGCGGCCCCACCAGACGTATTTTGCAGTTATCGGTTCAGACTTGTATCATTGGTTCGCCGTTGCTTACCAATTGTTGCCGCGAGCGGAATGAATCCGGTCCATCCCGGAACGACCTGAATACACTTCGACCAAACATGCTCAAACTCATCTTGCGTAGAATTTCCGCCGCGTTGTCTTGTTTCGGCGCCGTGCTGGTACTGACGGGCTGCGTCAGCGGCAGCGCCGACAATACCAACAAGACAGACAAGGGCAGCATTTCAATCGCCTTTACCGACCCCGTCACGGGCCTCGCGGTGGTCAATATCAGCACCAGCAACGCGGCCAAGGTGACCGCGACAGTCAGGGATCCGTCTGGAAACGTGGTTCCCAATACGGTAGTCACCTTCACCACCGCGGCGGCCATGGCCACGATGATCCCCGCCTCCGGGACCGCATTGACCGATTCGTTCGGCACGGCTTCGATCAAGATCATCGGCGCCAGTCCGACGGCGGCCGGCGCGACGACGATTTCAGCGACCGCTTCGGTGGGTGGCACTGCGCTCACCGTCAGTGCAGGCTTCGGTGTACTCGCCACCAGCACGGGTGCCACAGGCATCAGCATTGCCTTGACCAATCCGCTCACCGGTGCAACCCTAACGAATATCGGCACCGGCAATCCGGCCAGGGTGACGGCCACCGTGCGCGATACCTCGGGGGCGGCGGTGCCCAATACGGTGGTCACCTTTACGACCGCAGAATCCCTGGCGTCGATGGTCCCTGCGACCGGCACCGCGCTCACCGACGCTTCCGGGGCGGCGTCGATCCAGCTCAACGCGGCCAATTCGACCGCTGCGGGTGCTGCCACGATCACCGCCTCCGCATCGGTTGGTGGCGCTTCGTTGTCCGCCAGTGCCGGGTTTGGCGTAATTGCCACCAGCACCGGGGTGGCAGGCTACCTCCAAATCGAACCGATAGTTAATTCTCAGAACATTGTTATCAATTCGATCAGGTCCAGCGATCTTTACTTTATGTATGCCACTGTCAACGATGCTTCGGGAAAGGGCGTGCCCAACACGCTGGTGACCTTCACCGCCCCAGCCTCGCTAATTACCATGTATCCAGCCTCGGGCAGCACCGTGACGGATGCGTCGGGCAGGGTATCTATCCAGATCTCTGGCGCCAGCCAAACGGCGGCAGGGGCAGCCACCATCACCGCGACCGCGATTGTGAGTGGCATATCAGTTTCAAGCAGCGTGAATCTTAACGTTGTTGCCACCCAGAGCGCCGCAAGTGTCTCGGTTGCCTTGACCAACCCAACCACGGGCGCGGCGCTAACGAATATCAGTTCGGGCAAGCCGGCCCGGGTGACCGCCACGGTCAAGAATGGAAGCGGCGCCGTGGTTCCGAATAGCGTTGTGACCTTTACCACCTCGGCGACCCTCGCTTCAATGACGCCGTCATCTGGCACGGCGCTCACCGACGCTTTGGGGCAGGCCTCGATCCAGATCGATCCTGCCAGCCCCCTGGCGGCGGGAGCCACTACCATCACCGCGACGGCGACGGTGGATGGCGGAGCGGTGGTCGGCAGCGCGAGTTTCGGCGTGACCGCCAGCAGCGTAGGCGTGCCAGGCGTCAGTATCGTGTTGCTCGACCCCAGTTCAGGCAATGCGGTGTCCAGCATCAGCCCGGGCAATCCGGCCAAGGTCAAGGCAACGATCAGAAATGCCGCCGGTTCGGGCGTACCCAATGCCGTCGTGACCTTTTCGACCACCGCCACGCTGGCAACCATGACGCCGACGACTGGAACCGCACTGACCGATGCCTCTGGCGTAGCCACCATCCAGATCGATGCGGCCAGCCTGACGGCGGCGGGCGCCACTACCATCACCGCGACGGCGACGGTGGATGGCGCCGAAGTCATCGGTAGTTCCGGATTCAGCGTCAGCGCCGCCAACGCCGGACTTGCCAACATGACGGTGGGGACGAATCCGCTCTCGTCCTACGCGACCACCAGCGTTTCCGTCACGGTGACCGGCGTGCCGGCAAGTACGCCGATCACCGTCAACTTTTCGTCGATCTGCGCCAGCGGCGGCAAGGCGACGCTGCCGGCCAGCGTCCAATCGACAAACGGCGTTGCGACGGCCACCTATACCGACAAGGGTTGCGCCGGAAGCGACACGATTACTGCCAGCGTCGCAGGTTTGGCAGTCACGAAAACGGTCACGCTGCAAGTGAATTCGCCGGCTGCCGCCAGCCTCCAGTTCGTCTCCGCGACCCCGTCGACCATCGTGCTCAAAGGCACGGGCGGCGCCGGATTGGTGGAAAGCTCGGTGGTCAAGTTCCGGGTCGTGGACAGCAATAACGTGCCCGTCATCTCCGGCGTCAACGTGACTTTCGATCTGACTACCCGCGCTGGCGGCATCCTCCTCGACGGCTTGAGCACGACGGTCACCAAGCTCACCGACAGCAACGGCGAAGCCAGTGTTTCGGTGCAGGCCGGGACTGCGCCGACCGCCGTCTGGGTTAATGCCAGTCTCAGCGCGACCTCGGTGTTCAGCCAGTCCAACCAGTTGCGAATCTCCACCGGCCGCCCTGCCCAGGATCGCTTCTCTCTGAGCGTGACGCCGCACAACATCGAAGGCTATACGACGAATGGGGTTACCACTTCAGTGGCCGTCATTGCCTCCGACCGGCTTGGCAATCCGGTACCGGACGGGACAGCCATCAATTTCATCGCCGAAGGCGGACAGATCGTGCCGTCCTGCGCGACGGTAAGCGGTACCTGTAGCGTCACCTTCACCAGCGCCAATCCGCGACCCACCGGTGACAGCGAACCGAATGGCATCGTGACCAAGGGACGCGCGACAGTGCTTGCCTACACGCTAGGCGAGGAAAGCTTCGTTGATGCCAACGGTAACAATAGATATGACGCAGGGGAAACCTTCACTGATCTGGGCGATGTCTTCATTGACAACAAGGAGAGCGGCGTCTGGGACGCCACAGAGCAGTCCATCGCTTATGCGAGCAACACCCAAGACTGCACCAACTCGATCAGCACTTCGCCGTCCGCACCCAGCAAGGCAGGGACATGCGATCGCGTCTGGGGCCAGGCCCATGTGCGGCAAAGCGGCGTCGTGGTCTTCTCCGGTTCGGAAGGCTACGTGAAAGCCAGCCGACCGACCGGAACCGACGTTCCAGGCTCGATCGCGGCTCCCACGTACTCGATGGGCGGCGCGACAAAATGCTTCAATTCACCGACCTTTACTTTCTATGCGTTCGATCAAAACAAGAACCCGCTCCCTGCCGGTACGGTACTGACCGTGTCCTTTCCGACTTCTTCCCTGAATGCTGCGACCATTAGTCCAAGCACCGTGCAGGACAGCAGTGCCGCGGGGGGTACGGCCCACTCGCTCCAGATCACCAAGAACTTTGACAGTAGCGGCACAGCCTGCGGCTCTCTGGGAACCGCCGGCGTGACACTGACAGTAACCATGACTACACCCAATAGGACCGCCTCCATCGTATCGATGACCATCAACGACTGATGGCCGGGCAACGGTCACCGCGCCTGAACTCTGCCTTTAGCCCGCGAGCACGTCGCCCCAGGCTTTTCCTTGCCGCTATGCGTCGATCGGGCCCATGGCAGACCAAGGTCGTGTCTTGAATTGATCGACGTTTGACGGTATATTTCCAAGTCCGCCCATTGGGTTTTGAGAAGCCGGAGCGCTGTCCCGTCAATGGGGCGCCCGGCTTTTTTTGCCGGCTGCTTTATTGAAAGCCGGTTCCGTTCTAAGGAAAGTGAAATGGTTCTCCCCGCGCGCCAGGGGTTATACGACCCCGCCAACGAGCACGATGCTTGCGGCGTCGGCTTCGTCGCCCACATCAAGAACCAGAAAAGCCATGCCATCGTCGAGCAGGGCTTGCAGATCCTCAAGAATCTCACCCATCGCGGAGCGACTGGCGCCGACCCCATGGCGGGCGACGGCTCCGGCATCCTGATTCAGCTACCCGATGCCTACTTTCGCGCCGAACTGGCGGACTTGGGAATCCAGCTGCCGCCGGCCGGCGAATATGGCGTCGGCATGGTATTCCTGCCGCGCGAGAGCGCCTCGCGGATGGCTTGCCAGGAGGAAATCGAACGTGCCGTGCGCGCCGAAGGGCAAGTCCTGCTGGGTTGGCGCGATGTGCCGGTGGATAACTCGGTGCTGGGCGAGTCGGTCAAGCAATCCGAGCCGGTGATCCGCCAGATCTTCGTCGGCCGCAGCACCGATGTGCTGGTCACCGACGCGCTCGAGCGCAAGCTCTACATCATCCGCAAGCGCTCCGGCCACGCCATCCAGCGGCTCAAGCTCAAGCATGGCAAGGAATTCTACGTGCCGTCGTTTTCGGCTCGCACCATCGTCTACAAAGGCCTGTTGTTGGCGGACCAGGTGGGCAATTTCTACAAGGATTTACAGGATCCGCGCGTCGTCTCGGCCCTGGCGCTGGCGCACCAGCGCTTTTCGACCAATACTTTCCCGACCTGGGATCTGGCACACCCGTTCCGTTTCATCGCCCACAATGGTGAGATCAATACCTTGCGCGGCAACGTGAACTGGATCCGCGCCCGCGAGAAGGGCATCTCCTCTCCGGTGCTGGGCGCCGATCTGCCGAAGGTGTGGCCGTTGATCTACGACGGCCAGTCCGACTCCGCCTCATTCGACAATGCGCTCGAACTCCTGGTGATGGGCGGCTATTCGCTGGCTCACGCGATGATGTTGATGATCCCGGAAGCCTGGGAAAAACATGCGACCATGGACGTCAACCGTCGCGCCTTCTACGAATACCACGCGGCGATGATGGAACCCTGGGACGGCCCGGCGGCAGTCGCCTTTACCGATGGACGGCAGATCGGCGCGACTCTCGACCGCAATGGCCTGCGCCCGGCGCGCTACCTGGTGACCGACGACGACCTGGTGATCATGGCGTCGGAGGCTGGCGTGCTGCCCATTCCGGAGTCTCGCATCGTCAAGAAGTGGCGCCTCCAGCCTGGCAAGATGTTCCTCATCGACCTGGTTCAGGGGCGCATCATCGAGGACAAGGAACTCAAGGACGCGCTGGCCAATGCCAAGCCCTACAGCGAGTGGATCGACAAGATCCGCATCAAGCTCGACGCAATTTCCTGCGACAGTCCGGCCGTGGCCAATCCGACGCCTTCCCTGCTGGATTGCCAACAGGCCTTCGGCTACACCCAGGAGGACATCAAGTTCATCCTCGAACCGATGGCCGTCAACGGCGAGGAAGCCCTCGGCTCGATGGGCAACGACGCCGCGCTGCCGGTGCTGTCTTCGAAGAACAAGCCGTTCTACAACTACTTCAAGCAGCTCTTCGCCCAAGTCACCAATCCGCCGATCGACCCGATCCGCGAGGAAATCGTCACCTCCCTGACCTCCTTCATCGGACCGAAGCCGAATCTGCTCGGCGTTTCCGACATCAATCCGCCGATCCGCCTGGAGGTTTCGCAACCGGTGCTGTCGCGCGACGACATGACCAAGATCCGCGAGATCGAGCGCTACACGGGCGGCAAGTTCCGCTCCTGCCAGCTCGACATCTGCTACCCGGCGGCCTGGGGCAGCGCCGGCATCGAGGCGCGCCTGGCGTCGCTGGTGGCCGAAGCCGAGGATGCGGTGCGCTCCGGCCACAACATCCTGATCGTTTCCGACCGCAGCATCGACGCCGAACACCTGGCGATGCCGGCCCTGCTGGCCGCCTCGGCGGTCCATCAGCATCTGGTCCAGCAAGGCCTGCGCACCAGCGCCGGCCTGGTGGTCGAAACCGGCTCGGTGCGGGAAGTCCATCACTTTGCATTGCTGGGCGGCTTCGGCGCCGAGGCGGTGCACCCCTACCTGGCGCTGGATACGCTGACCGACCTGGCGCACGGCGACGCCGAGAAGGCGGAGAAGTACCTCAAGAATTTCACCAAGGCGATCGGCAAGGGCCTGTGCAAGGTGATGTCGAAAATGGGCATTTCCACCTACATGTCCTACACCGGGGCGCAGATCTTCGAAGCCGTCGGCCTGCAACGCGCCTTCGTCGACAAATACTTCACCGGCACCGCCAGCAACATCGAAGGCATCGGCTTGTTCGAGGTTGCCGAAGAGGCTCTGCATCTGCATCGCCAGGCCTTCGGCGCCGACCCGGTGCTGGCCAACATGCTCGACGCCGGTGGCGAATACGCATTCCGCATCCGCGGCGAGGAACATATGTGGACCCCCGATGCCATCGCCAAGCTGCAACACGCCACGCGCAGCGGCAATCCGGAGACTTACCGCGAATATGCCAAGCTCATCAACGACCAGTCGCGCCGCCATCTGACGCTGCGTGGCCTGTTCGAAATCAAGCCGGCCGGCCCGCCGGTGCCGCTGGCGGAAGTCGAGGAAGCCAAGGAAATCGTCAAGCGCTTCGCCACCGGCGCCATGTCTCTAGGCTCGATTTCCACCGAAGCGCATACCACCCTGGCCGTCGCCATGAACCGCATCGGCGGCAAGTCGAACACCGGCGAGGGCGGCGAGGACGCCAACCGCTACCGGGTTCTCAAAGGCGGCGAGAAGCTTTCCGAAATCATCGGCAAGGGCCGCATCGAGCGCGACCTGACGCTCGCCCCCGGCGATTCGTTGCGTTCGAAGATCAAGCAGGTGGCCTCGGGGCGTTTCGGCGTCACCGCCGAGTACCTGGCCAGCGCCGACCAGATCCAGATCAAGATGGCGCAAGGCGCCAAGCCCGGCGAGGGCGGACAGTTGCCCGGCCACAAGGTCTCGGAATACATCGGCTACCTGCGCCATTCAGTGCCTGGCGTCGGCCTGATTTCGCCGCCGCCGCACCACGACATCTATTCGATCGAGGATCTGGCGCAACTGATCCACGATCTCAAGAACGCCAATCGCCACGCCTCGATCTCGGTCAAGCTGGTCTCCGAAGTCGGCGTCGGCACGGTGGCTGCGGGTGTCGTCAAAGCCAAAGCCGACCACGTGGTGATCGCCGGCCACGACGGCGGCACCGGCGCGTCGCCGCTGTCCTCGCTCAAGCATGCCGGTTCGCCCTGGGAGCAAGGCCTGGCCGAGACCCAGCAGACCCTGGTGCTGAATCGCCTGCGCGGCCGCACCCGAGTCCAGGTCGACGGCCAGATCAAGACCGGTCGCGACGTGCTGATCGGCGCGCTGCTCGGTGCCGACGAGTTCGGCTTCGCCACCGCGCCGCTGGTCGCGGCGGGCTGCATCATGATGCGCAAGTGCCACCTCAACACCTGTCCGGTGGGCATCGCCACGCAGGATCCGCGCCTGCGCAAGCTG
>JBAYJH010000061.1:0-19214 GCA_041665185.1 Sterolibacterium sp. | reverse complement strand
GTACGCCGACATGGGCCATTTCGGCCGGCGGCCGATCAAATGGGCCTGGCTGGGTTTCGTCTTTCCCATGCTGTACCTGAATTACCTTGGCCAGGGCGCACTGATCCTGGACAATCCGGAAGCGGTCAAGAATCCTTTCTTCCTGCTGGTGCCGGACCTGCTGCTCTACCCGATGGTCGGGCTGGCCACGGCGGCCACCGTGATCGCCTCCCAGGCGGTGATCTCGGGCGCCTTCTCGCTCACCAGCCAGTCCATGCAGTTGGGATATTGCCCGCGCATCCAGGTGCTGTTCACCTCCGAACGGGAAAAGGGGCAGATCTACATTCCCAACATCAACTGGCTGGTGTTGCTGGCAGTGATCATCCTGGTGCTGGGCTTCCGCACGTCCTCGAACCTTGCGTCCGCCTATGGCCTGGCCGTGACGCTGACCATGATGATCGACACCGTGCTGGCCTTCATCGTGGTGCGCAGCCTATGGAAGTGGAGCAGCCTCCAGTCGGGACTGTTCCTGGCCATTTTCATTGTGGTGGATTTCGCTTTCTTCGCTGCCAACAGCGTCAAGATCCTCGATGGCGGCTGGTTCCCGTTGGTGCTGGGGCTGACGGTATTCACCCTGTTATCCACCTGGAAACGCGGCCGCGATCTGCTCTACAAGAAACTCCAGCAGGATTCGATGCCGCTCGACGCCTTCATCAAGAGCCTGGAATACGGCGGGCCGCATCGCGTCGAAGGCACCGGCATCTTCATGACCACCAATCCCGATAGCGTGCCGCGCGCGATGCTGCACAACCTGCTGCACAACAAGGTGCTGCATGAGCGGGTGGTGCTGCTCAACGTAAACGTCGAGGACGTGCCGCACGTGCCCGAGGCCGACCGCATCGAGGTGCATAAGTTGCCGCAGGGCTTCTACCAGGTGATCGCCCGCTATGGCTTCAAGGACGCCCCGGATGTTCCTCAGGTATTATCGATGTGCGAGGCGCACGGTATCAAGTACGACGCCATGGAAACCTCCTTCTTCCTGGGGCGCGAAACCATCGTGCGCCACAATATTCCAGCCATGCAGCGTTGGCGGCAGAAGCTGTTTACCTGGATGTTCCGCAACGCCGACACCGCCACGGCCTATTTCAAGATCCCGACCAACCGCGTCGTTGAACTGGGGACACAGATTGAGCTTTGATTCGAGGAGCGGCTGGGGTTTTCCATTAGAATGTGAAAAATTCAGCTTGGTCGGCAAGAGGAGGGGATGATGACAATTGAATCGGTCAATGGAGAAATGAAGATGAACCATGGCGCAGGCTTGAGACGCGGACTATTGCTCGTTGCCCTGATGCCGCTGGCATTCGGCGCGTCGCTGACGCTGGGCGCGGAGCGCACCGGCCAACAGGTCGTTGCCGAAACCTGCGGCAACTGCCATGCCACCGGGGAAAAGGGTGCGCCGAAACTCGGCGACAAGAGCGCCTGGGCCAAGCGTGCCTCGCAGGGGCTCAGCGAGCTCACCCAGCACGCACTCAAGGGTATTCGCGAGATGCCGGCGCACGGCGGCGCTGCCGGCCTGAGCGACTTCGAAATCCAGCGGGCGATCACCTACATGGTGAACCAGTCGGGCGGGAAATGGATCGAACCGACCAACAAGGCTGTCCCGGCGGTGGCCCGTACCGGCGAGCAAGTCGTCAAAGCCCGTTGTTTCGAGTGCCATCAGGCGGGGCTGAACGGCGCACCCAAGATCGGCGATCGCGATGCCTGGACCGCCAGGGTCAAGCGCGGGCTCGAAACCGTGGTTGCCTCGGCCATTCACGGCCATGGCGCCATGCCGGCTCGCGGCGGCCTGCCCGATTTGACCGACGCGGAGCTGCGTAGCGCGGTCATCTACATGTTCACCCAAAGCACCGCGGCACCGCCGCGGAAATAGCCGCGGTCCAAGGCGCCTGGCTAGCCGGCCGGGCGCCTCCTACAATACCACCTGCGCCCCCAGTTCGATGACGCGATTGGGCGGCAGCTTGAAGAAGTTGGCGGCGCTGCCGGCATTCCGGAACATGGCGATGAACAGCTTTTCCTGCCAGAACGGCATCTCCGCTTCGCGGCTGGCGAACAGCGTTTCGCTGCCGAGGAAGAATGACGTATCCATCATCTCGACTTCCAGCCCCTGTTCCGAGCACCACTCCAGCGCTTCCGGCAGGTTCGGCTGATCCATGAAGCCATAGAAGACCTTCACTCGCCAGAAGTGGTTTGGCAGCGGTTCCACGGATACCCTTTGCGCGTCGTTGACGTGTGGAACGTCCAGCACGATCACCGTCAGGACAATGACGCGTTCGTGCAGCACCTTGTAATGTTTGAGGCTGTGCAGCATGGCCTTGGGTACGTCGTCCGGGTCGGAGGTCATGAACGCCGCGGTGCCGGGCACGCGGCCGATGCCGTCCTTCCCCAGGCTGTCGATGAAGGGCCTGAGTTGGATCGCGTCCTGCAACTGGCGGTCGTAGAGCAGCTTGCGGCCGCGTTTCCAGGTCGTCAGCAGCACAAAGATCGCCAGGCCGAAAACCAGGGGAAACCAGCCGCCGTCGGCGATCTTGACGAAATTGGCGGAGCAGAAGGCGATATCGATAAGCATGAAGGGCAGTGCGCCGAGGAATGCCTTCCACGGACTCCATTGCCACAGCCAGCGCGTCACGCAGTAGGCCAGCACATTGGTGATCAGCATGGTCCCGGTGACGGCGATGCCGTAGGCGGCGGCCAGCCTCGTCGACGAACCGAAGCCGATGACCAGCGCGATCACGGCGATCAGCAGCAGCCAGTTGATGCCGGGCAGATAGATCTGGCCGACCTGTTGGCCGGAAGTGTGCTGAACCTCCAGGCGCGGCGCATAGCCGAGCTGCATCGCCTGTTGGGTGATCGAGAAGGCGCCGGAAATCACCGCCTGCGAGGCGATCACCGTCGCCATGGTGGACAGCGCCACCAGGGGGTAGAGTGCCCAGTCGGGGGCCAGCAGGTAGAAGGGGTTTTCGATCGCCTTGGGATCATGCAGCAATAGCGCGCCCTGGCCGAAGTAGTTGAGCAACAGCGCCGGAAACACCAGGCCGATCCAGGCGAGCTGGATCGGCCGGGAACCGAAATGGCCCATGTCGGCATACAGCGCTTCGCCGCCGGTGACCACCAGCACCACCGCGCCCAGCGAGAGGAAGCCCAGCGTGGGATGGGCCAATAGAAAGGTCAGGCCGTGCAGGGGATTGAGGGCGTTGATGACGCGCGGTTCCATGGCGATGTTGAGGACGCCCAGGATCGCCAGGACGCCAAACCAGATCATCATCACCGGGCCGAACAGCGCCCCGACACTACCGGTTCCGCGGCGCTGGAGCAGAAACAGGCCGATCAGCACCATCAGCGTAATCGGCATGACATAAGGTTTGAACGCCGGGGTGATGACTTCCAGCCCTTCCACGGCGGAGAGCACCGAGATCGCCGGCGTGATGGCGCCGTCGCCGTAGAACAATGCCGCGCCGAACAGACCGAGCAGGACGATGACGCCGCGCCGCCGCGAATTCTCAGGGGCCTCGCGCAACGCCAGGGCCATCAGCGCCATGATGCCGCCTTCGCCCTTGTTGTCGGCGCGCAGGATGAAGGAGACGTACTTGACCGTGATCACCACCACGAGGGACCAGAAGATCAAGGACAGGATGCCCAGCACATTCTCCGGCGTGATCGGCACCGGGTGATGGGCGCTGGCGAATACCTCCTTGATGGCATACAAGGGGCTGGTGCCGATGTCGCCGTAGACCACCCCGAGCGCCGCCAGGGACAGGGCGGCCAGGCGTTTTTTGTCAGGGTGCAATGATTGCATAAGAGTTCCTCAAACCAAGCGGATTGAATAGTGGAGTAGCTGAAATCAGAATTGAAAGCGATAGCCGACACCGGTCTCGGTGAGGAGGTGTTTCGGCTGGGTGGGATCGGCTTCCAGTTTCTGGCGCAGGTGGCCGACATAGATCCGCAGATAGTGATTGCTGTCCACCGCGGCCGGCCCCCATACCTCGCGCAGCAGATGGCGATGGGTGAGAACCTTCCCGGCGTTGGCCAGCATGATGGCCAGCAGCCGATACTCGATGGGCGTCAGGTGTACGGTGGCACCATTGCGCTCGACCGCGCGGCGGGACAGGTCGGCCCTGACCTCGCCGAAGCTGAAGGTCGGGTCGGCCTGTTCCGCAAGCGCGTCTTTCCTGCGCAGCAAGGCCCGCACCCGTGCGAGCAGTTCGCCGACGCCGAAAGGCTTGGCCAGGTAGTCGTCGGCGCCGGCATCGAGCGCCCGAATTTTTTCATCTTCATGGGTGCGCGCCGACAGGATGATGATGGGAATGCCGATCCAGCCGCGCAGGTCGCGTACCACCTCGACCCCGTCGCGGTCCGGCAGGCCGAGATCCAGGATCACCAAGTCAGGTTTGCGGGTCCCTGCCTCGATGAGACCCTGGGCCGCGGTGCCGGCCTCATAGACCTGACATCCCTCATTTTCCAGTGCGGTACGGACGAAGCGACGGATCTGCTTTTCATCCTCGATGACCACCACCCGGGGCGCGTTATCGGCCATGGATATCTCCGGCACTCGCCGTCACCGCGGCCTCGGCTTCGATGCCGGGAGGATCGCCCAGCGGCAAGGAGAAGCTGAAACACGCGCCTCCTTCGGGACGGTTGGCGACCACTATGGTTCCGCCGTGAGACTCGACGATGGCGCGGCAGATCGCCAGGCCGAGGCCGACCCCCGGTGTGGCGGATTCCTGTTCGCCGCGCACGAACATTTCGAACAACCCCGCGGCGGCTATTTCATTCACTCCCGGCCCGTGATCGGCTACGGATATCTCGGCGAGATCGCCGCTGCGCCGGGCATTGATCTCGATGGCGGTGCCGGGCGGCGCGTATTTCGCCGCGTTCTCGATCAGGTTGCAGAAAACCCGTTCGATCAACACCGCGTCGAACGCCAACAGCGGCAGGTCGCCGGCTATCGTCACCTTGACCGGACGGTCGAGCAGGCTGCGCTCGAGCAGTTTGATGCTGGCCCCGACCACTTCCTCCAGCGGCTGCCATTCCTTCCTCAGCTTGACCGTGCCGGCTTGCAGGCGCGCCATGTCGAGCAGGTTCTCGAGCAGGCCGTTGATGCGCAGGGCCTGCTCGCGCAAGGCCTCGGCGGTTTCGTGTTGCGGCGCAGGAAGTGCCGGTCGGGCGAGGGTCAGCGAATCGGCCAGGCCGACCAATGCCGTCAACGGGGTACGCAAGTCATGCGACAGGGCCGACAACACGGAATTGCGCAAGCGTTCGGAGGCCATGTCGAGCTGCGCTGCGTGGGCGACGTCGACATAATGCAGACGTTCGACGGCGATCGCGATCAGGGACGACAGTGTCTCCAGCAGCGGGTGATTCCCCTTGACCAGCGCCGCGTCGGGACTTTCCGGCGCCAAGGCGAGGACACCGCGAACCCGCGTCGGGGTCTTTAGCGGGAAATAGTAAGCGGCGTAACTTGCTTCGGAGAGCGCATTGAACTCCACCGGTTCCGCCGTGGCGAAAGTCATCCTGGCGAGGCGCTGTTCGATCTTGAAGACGCAGCGATTCTCGCCGTCCTGGCTTTCTGGCGCAACCGCGGATAGGCTTCCATTCTCGGCCGGCACCAGGATCATTGAATGAATTCGCATCTCGCGCCAGAGATAGCGGCGGGCGATGTCATCGACCTGGCCCAGCGTCAGGGCGCCGCCGAGTTCCCTGGCCAGTTGGTAGAGTTGCCCGGTGCGTTCCTCGCTCAACCGGGCGTGGCGGGCCTGTTGCTGCAAACCGGTCACCAGGTGTCCGATGACCAGGGCCACCACCAGCATCACGGCGAAAGTCAGCAAATACTGACCGTCGTTGACAGTGAAAGAGAATCGCGGTGGCACGAAGAAGAAGTCGAAAAGCGCGACGCTCATGAACGCCGCCATCACCGCCGGTCCGCGGCCGAAGCGTAAGGCAATCAGCACCACCGCCAGGAGAAAGATCATGACGATATTGGCCAGGTCGAAATAGGCCAGCAGCGGCAGGGCGATCATGGTCGCCAGGCTGCAAACCAGGGCCGCTAGCAGATAATGCGATGGCGCCGCCGCCGCATCGCTGTCGCTGCGGTCGCTTGGCGTATCGGCCGGACGCTGGTTGGCTTCCATAGACTTCAGAATAGATGGCTCCACCGGAACTTCGCGGACATTGTTGCACTGCGCAAGTAAAAAAGGTGTAAACGGCCGGGCATCGATCTCATCCTCCCTGATGTCCCTGATCGAGTCGGCCATTCGGCCAACTCCGCCGCGGTTTGGGTATCATGTGCCGATGAAATCCAATCTGCGGCATCCATCCCGACGCATCGGCGAACTCCTCGCGATGCTGGAGAATGGCCTGGTGGAACGCCGGCGCGAGGTCAGGCTGGCGCTGCTGGCGGCGCTGGCCGGCGAACACACCTTGCTTATCGGCCTGCCCGGCACAGCCAAGAGCGAACTGGCGCGCCGCCTGCACCTGGCTTTCGCGGATGCGCGGTATTTTGAGCGGCTGCTGACGCGGTTTTCGGTGCCGGAAGAACTGTTCGGCCCGCTGTCCATCAGCGCCCTCGAGCAGGACCGCTACGAGCGCCAGACGGCTGGCTACCTGCCGCAGGCGTCGATCGCTTTCATCGACGAAGTGTTCAAGGCCAACAGCGCCATCCTGAATGCCCTGCTGACCTTGCTCAACGAGCGCCAGTTCGACAACGGCGCGGGACGCCAGGATTGCCCGCTGATCAGCGTCATCGGCGCCACCAACGAGGTTCCCGAAGACGAGGTGGGAGAGGCTTTCTTCGATCGCTTCCTGATGCGGCTGCCGGTGAGGCCGGTCAGCACGGCGGGATTCAGGGAACTCCTGGCGCTGGAGGGAAAACACGGTCCGCCGGCGGTTGCGGCGCTCAGCGAAGCCGAACGGGAGGCGATCACACTGGCTGCCCGTCAGGTGATTCTGACCGACGAGGTGGCCGGCCTGCTGGGCGAATTACGCCTGTGGCTGGCGGCAGAACACGCCTATGTGTCGGACCGGCGCTGGGTGAAAATGGTCCGGCTGCTCAAGGTGGCCGCCGCCAGCGAGGGGCGGCCGCACCTGCTGCTGTGGGACCTGTGGCTGCTGCCGTGGTGTGTGGCGCCCGACGCCGAGCGCCAGCAGGCTGTCAACGAATGGCTGTTGGCACGCCTGGGGGTACGCGAAGCGCTGGCGCCGGCGCGGCTTTCCCGTGTCGTCGAGGCGTTCGAGGCGCAGGCGAGCCTGGAACAGCAAGCCGACGACCTGGATTACGACGCCTCCGGGCGGCTCAGGTTCAGCAACGACGTGGATGAAAATGTCGTCGATGCCAAGGGCGCGGCGCAGGTGGCGCGCCTGAAATACACCCGGCGCCGGCGCTACGGTGACAGCCATATCGGCGCCAGGGTCTGCCAGGTCGATGAACTGCTCCAACGCATCTCCGGTTATGCCGCCGAACTCAGTGAACGGCGCGAGGAGCTGGCGGCTTATGCCCGGCACGGCCTGTGGCTGGACGGCGATTTCGCGCAACGGGCGGACCGCAACCTGGCTGCGACAGCCGCTGCCTTGGCCGGTCTGACGGCGCGTGCCCAGAAAGCCCGCGGCGATTTCGAAGCGCTGCCGCGCCTGCCCGTCGATCCTGGCGTCATTCCCGAGCCCGTCGAGCATGAGCTGATGCCTGGTTGAAGCCATGATCCAATCCTTGCTGTTCGAGAAGCGCGAAGCCCAGCTGGCGGCCTTGGAAAGCCTGCCACGTGGGCTGTGGCTGGGCAGCCTGATCAATTCGCAAGGCTCGCTGAACACCCGGCTGGAGTCCGTCGGTCAGTTGCATGCGACGCTGCTGGCGGGATGCGTGCCTGATCCCGCCAGCCTGCATTGGCCGCACCGGGCGCTGGCGCGGAGTCTATGCGAGACCCTGACGCGCCTGGAACTGGCCGGATTCTGCCGCGATCGGGCGGGGCTCACCCAGCAGGTGATGAGCTCAATGCTCTGGCACTTCGATCTCATCGTCGATTATGTCGATCGCGGCGATTGCCTGGCGGACGCCGAGGCCAGGGCGCTACAGGCGTTTGCGGCGGACTGGCAGGAGCGTTGCGCACTGATGCAGGAATTGCTGGAAGTGTTCGGCGATGTGGAGGATCTTCTCAAGAATGCCAACTGGGACCTGCTGCGGGGCCTGCTGCGCAGCGCCGACTGGCAGGAGGTGGTGCGGATCCGCGGCCTGATCGAGCGCCTGCCCGAGCTGACGCGCTTCATCCGTCAACTCGGCCGGGCCCAGGCCAGCGACGCGCCGGACCAGGCCAGATCGCGGGACCAGCCGGTCATGGAGCAGAACATAGCGCAGCGCATCCATCACCGGATCACCCGGGTTCCGGATCTGCCCGGCGAGACCCGCGGCGTCCATCGTTCCGGCCGCATCGCCCGCATGTTGCCGGCCGAAACCATGCTGCTCACCCACCGGCGGCTGCGCCTGGTCTGGCACGCCCATCACGCCGAGCGCACGCTACTGAGCTATGAGGAGGACGATCACTTGCGGGAGGCGCTGTATGAGCACCTGCCGGTGTGGCGGCCGAGCCCCAACCGCTTGCCGGACGCCAGGATGGAGATGGGGCCGATGCTGATCTGCGTGGATACCTCGGGCTCGATGCAGGGCGGTGCCGAGGCTGTCGCCAAGGCCGTGGTGCTGGAGGCGATGCGCGCGGCGCACGCCGACAAACGCGCCTGCCATGTATTGGTCTTCGGCGGTCCCGAGGAGATTGTCGAGTTCGACCTCGGCATGGACGAAAGCGGCATTGAACAACTCGTCGAGTTCATGAGCCTGAGTTTCCTCGGCGGCACCGACGTCTGCGGCCCGCTGGAGCGCGCGCTGACGAAGCTGGCCGAGGAACAATGGCAGCTTGCCGATCTCCTGGTCGCCTCGGATGGCGAGTTCGGTGCTACTCCCGCCACGCTCAAGGCGCTGGCGGAGGCCAAGGAAATCCAGGGGTTGCGGGTTCACGGCGTGCTCATCGGCGATCGCGATACGCCGGGAATGCGCCAGCTCGCCGACGAAGTTTTCTGGGTACGCGACTGGCGCCGTTATGGAATGGAATTCCCAAGGTCCGGCCGACAAGGAGGTGGGCGGTGAGACCGGTTGCGGATATCTATCTGGAAATGGTTGAACAGATTTCGACAGGTTTGCGATCGCCACGGATCAAGGCCTTGTACCTGCCGTCGGGCGAGGCCGACGCGGGGATGGATGCCGAGTTCTGCGCGCTTGAACTCGACGATGGGTCGGTGGGCTTTTCCTTTGTGCGGATGAACGGCACGGATCGCCTGTTGCGCGCCGGTGGTGTGGCCGACACATGCCGCGGAATGACTGCCCTGGAACTGGCGTGCGGCTATCCGAAGGACGATCCGGTGGCAAAGGCGCTGGGTTTTGCGGCGATCAACGCGCTGTCGCAATCCCTGTTTACCCGTGCCAACTGGATGCCTCCGGCGACCGGCGATGCGCTGGGGCAAATCGACCCCCGTAGCGGCGAACACATCGGCATGATCGGCTTGTTTCCGCCGCTGGTCGGCCGCGTAACCGCGGCCCGGGCGCGGCTGACGGTGCTGGAGCTCAGATCCGATCTGGCGGGAGAACATGACGGTTTCCGGGTGACGCTGGCTCCCGCAGACCTGGCGGCTTGCGAAAAGGTTCTCAGCACTTGCACGGTCATGCTCAACGACACCCTGGACGCGGTGCTCGACGCCTGTCGCGACGCCCGCTATTTTTCGATCATCGGACCGACCGCCGGATGCCTTCCGGATCCTCTCTTCGAGCGCGGTGTGGACCATATCGGTGGCCGGCGCGTGGTCGACGTCGACGGCTTCCGGGAGGCGTTTTGCGAAGGACGGAAGTGGGGCGCGTATACGTCCAAATATGCCATCGTGCGGGGGGAGTATCCGGGTTTCGCGGAATTATTGAAGCAAATCCGCTGACCCGCTTCCTCCGCCGGAACGTGACGCCGGATGGCGCCGTGGGCTCGGTGATCTATGATGAAAGCTGATCACCATGCGCTTCAGTAAGGAAACGGCGATGAATTGGCTGCGTCTGCAAATGCTCTGGTTGTGGCTTCCCCGCATCGGCGGGCTGGCGAGATTGGCAAAGCAGCAAGGAGTCTCCGGAAAGTGGGACGGCACCTGGAGCAAGGCAGAACTACAGCTCTGCCACCTGTTCCAGGGCCACTTGCATGCCATCAGCCGCGACGCCTTCAACAACTACTTGAGCTATCTTGGCAAGTCCGGCGATACCGGCCGCACTCCCGCTCCCGTCTGGCTGAAGTGGTCGCTGGCCGCGGCGGTCGTCGTGGAATCGATGGCCTGGTCGACTGCCCTGTATCCGGACTTGAACCGGGCAAGCGCCGATGGGAGCGCTGCTTGGTATGCGACTCTCGGCGTTGCCAGTGTGCTGGGCCTGGCGCTGTTGTATTTCATGTATCAGGCCGGGGGACAGGTCTACCGCAATCATGTGATCCGGGAATGCAGGCGCCATCAGGCAGCGGGTGAGCCGCCCGCATTTCAGGGCAGGCTGGCGGAGATTCAGGCACACCAGCCGCAATCCGGCGACGCCGCCGATCCGCCGCACATTCAATGCTTGCGGCGCGTCGGGACTGAAACCGGGACGCAGTCGATACTCGTCGCCGCGGTGTTACTGGCCGCCGCCGCCGGATACTCGACCCTGGTTCACTTCAAGAACCAGGCCAGGTTCCAGACGGCGGAGGCGGTGACCATGGAAGTGCCGGCGACGCCGGCGCTGCCCGCCGATATTGCTCTGGGCATGCTGTTCCTGGCGACGCAGATGCTGGCCGCAAGCGTCGCGTACCGGCATCAACTGGCCGCCAAGCAGGGGAAGATCGCTTACGCCAGCACCCTTGGTTACGCTACTTATGAGGAATATTTCGCCCACCGCGACGGCTGGATCAATCATCGGGCCGAGTATTGGCTGAAGCAGCTGCAATCCGCCGGCGAGAACCAAGATGCCGTCGCGGGCGCTCGACCGCATCATTCCTTCCGCGAGTTCCTGTTCCTGACGCGGCAGGATGAGATCAAGTACGATCTCCAGAACATTCCCCACCGCGAGGTCAAGCGTGACCTGGCCGACTCGCGGGTGGAAAGCCTGATCGCCAGGATCGCCGAACTCAAGCACCGGAATCAGCGAGCCGAGGCCATTGCGCTGATCCAGGACTTGCCGGAGCCGGAGAAGAGCGCAGTCAAGGCGCGACTGGCGTCGCTGGCGGCGCCGCATCCCGACGAGGTGGCGCGGCGCGTGGCGGAGCGCCAGGAGTTGGAGAAGATTCTCTAGCCCGTAGTTGAGGCCGGGATGCTAGCCCAGCTTGTGGCCCGACGGCCTGAATTTGCGCTGGACCTGGTCGCTGTTGAACGCGAAGGCGACCTTGTTTTTCACCCCGGCCACGTCCATCACCGCGACCCGGTTTTCGAAGACATCCCGCATCAGCGCCAGATGGGCCCGGCAGTCGTTCTTCCCGCCGGATAGATTCGCTACCAGCAGGCCATCGGAGGCCAATTGCCGGCGCAGCTTGAGGTAGAAATTCCGGTCGTGGAAGCCGGGGGTGATGCCCTGCTGGTCATAGCCATCCAGTAGTATGGTGTCGGCCGGTTCGGCGGCGCCGGCTGGGTCGTTCGACAAATACGCGACGGCGTCGGCATGGACGACGCGAAAGCGCCGATCATCCGCCGGGATCTCAAATAGATCACGGAAAGCGATCACGTCCCGGTTGATCTCGATGTTGGTAATGTGCGTCTCCGGCAGGTGGCGGTGGCAATACTTGGCCAACGAACCGCCGCCGAGACCGATGCTCAGGATCCGCCGCGGAGCGGGTTGGAACGACAGGAAAGACATCATTTTTCGCGTATACGCCAGCTCAAGGGCAAACGGCTTATCGATACGCATGGCGCTTTGCACATGGGCCAGGCTGAAATGCAGGCTGCGCCGGCGGCCGTCGTCGATGACAAAGGGCTTGGCATACTTGCCGGCGAGTATCTGCCCAATCAATTGCCGCAGGTCGGCATCGGCCGGCTCGATCAGCCGCAGTATCCCTTTGTTGATCAGGAAAGGCGTCGGGCTTTCCAGTATCGGCGAGACGAGGAGCCGGCGATCATCGTGATGATCGCGATCATCGATTTGGTCGCGCAGGAAATTGGATCGAGTCATTCCGAATCAATTGGCGAGCGACCCGCCAGCGCCGGCATTCGCGGCCAAGGAAGCGCAGTGAGATGCCGAACCCGGACAGATCAAGCGCTGGTATTGATCACTCTGCCGGTTGACTCCCCCTGGACATTGACGACCGGCTTGGGGGGTTCGGGTTTCTGTTCCTGCTCCTTGGACTGGCGCGCCTTGACTGGCTCCTTCGCGGGCTGGTCGGCTTGGAGGGCCTGGGCGGTTTGAGCCGCGTTGCTGGGCGAACGGATGGAACTGATGGGCATGACAGCCTCCGATAGGTGATTCAGGCGGTGGTGTTGACCACCGTGCCTGTGACTTGTCCCTGAGTGTTGACGACCGGGGTCGCACTCGCCGACACCTGGCCATTAACCGACGCAGTCTGCTGCGCGCTTTGGAGCCTCTGGGTGACTTGGTCGCTAACGTGATCAACCAGTGTCTCTAGTTGTCCCAAGGAGGACAAGGAGGCCACCCCCTGGCGGGCCTTTCCGGCCTCGGACTGGGCCTGATCCGCTTGGACCGACAACGATCTTGCCGTCTCGTCTGCACGCAATGCCACTCTTTTAGCATCCTGGGCCTGGGCCTGCAACGACTCGGCAGTCCGCTCCGCCCGGTCGGCGTCGCGCTTGGCCTGCTGTAGCCTAAGCTGCTGCCAGGCATCCTGGGTGGCGGATGGCAGAGTTTGTATGCTGGAAGTGGATGAGCCGATAGCCATGAGTTGTGTCGTTTCCGCGCCGCTATCTTTGCCAAAGCATAGCCTTTTTGGGAGCAGACTTCAAGCTTCAATCCGCTTTCCAGGTCCGCCAGGACAGCGGCGATAAGAGAATAGCAGGCGCCTGTTCAAGGCTCCTTGGCAGGTCCATTCTTATCACGATCTTTATGCCGCCCCCCCAAGTCTTTCCAGCATCTTTAGATCGGTCTGCCTAGTATGAGGGTTGTCGGAACCCATTGCGGAGGCAACCATGGATCTTATCTATCTCGCAGGCATCGCCCTGCTTTTCGCCCTGATGGCCGCCATGGCCGTCGGCTGCGCCAGGCTCGGGGGCGCCAAGTGAGCTGGCTGCATATCGTCAGCGCCGTTGTCGTGATCGCGCTGCTCATTTACCTGATCGCGGCCTTGCTCAACCCGGAGGACTTTTCATGAGCAACCATGCCTGGCTTTTACTCGGGCTTTACCTAGTCGTGCTGCTGCTCGCGGCCAAGCCGCTCGGCGGCTATATCGCCAATATGATGGAAGGCCGCGCCAACCTGGCATCGCGCATCGGCGGCGGTATCGAGTCCGTATTGTATCGTCTTTGCGGCATCCGCAAGGATGAGGAAATGGGCTGGCTGCAATATGCCCTGGCGATCCTGCTTTTCAACGTCCTCGGCGCGCTCGCCGTGTATGCCCTGCAACGGCTGCAACTCTGGCTGCCGCTCAATCCGCAGGCCATGGCCAACGTGACCCCGGATTCATCCTTCAACACCGCCGTCAGCTTCGCCACCAACACCAACTGGCAAGGCTATTCTGGCGAGTCGACCATGAGCTACCTGACCCAGATGCTGGGCCTGGCGGTGCAGAACTTCTTCTCCGCTGCCACCGGCATCGTCGTCGTCATCGCCCTGATCCGCGGCTTCGCCCGCCACACGGCGAAGACCATCGGCAACGCCTGGGTCGATCTGACCCGCATCACGCTGTATGTGCTGCTGCCGATATCGCTGGTCTACGCGGTGTTCCTGGTCAGCCAGGGCGCAATCCAGAACTTCGACGCCTACAAGGACGTGACGACCGTCGAAGTCACGAAATACGACGCTCCGAAGAACGGTCCCGACGGCCAGCCGCTCAAGGATGAGAAGGGTGCAGTCGTCACGGAGCCGGCCACGACGCCGACCCAGACGCTGCCGATGGGCCCGGTCGCCTCGCAGGAAGCCATCAAGATGCTCGGCACCAATGGCGGCGGGATCTTCAACGCCAACTCGGCGCATCCCTACGAGAACCCGACGCCGCTGTCCAACTTCGTCCAGATGCTGTCGATCTTCCTGATCCCGGCCGCGTTGTGCCTCGTTTTCGGCCGCATGGTCGGCGACCCGCGCCAGGGCTGGGCGGTGCTGATCGCCATGACGCTGATGTTCGTCGTCATGGCCATCGCGGCGATGACTTTCGAGCAGCAGGGCAACCCGCTGCTGGGCAAGCTTGGCGTCGACATGTCAGCCGGCAACATGGAAGGCAAGGAGGCGCGCTTCGGCATCAGTGAGTCAGGCCTGTTCGCCACCATCACCACACTGGCTTCCTGCGGCGCGGTTAACGCCATGCACGATTCCTTCACGCCCATGGGTGGTTTCGTGCCGCTTTGGAACATGATGCTCGGCGAGGTGGTGTTCGGCGGCGTCGGCACCGGCCTCTACGGCATGTTGGTGTTCGCCGTCATGGCGGTGTTCATCGCCGGGCTGATGATAGGCCGCACGCCGGAATACCTGGGCAAGAAGATCGAGGCCTTCGAAATCAAGATGGTGTCCATCGCCATCCTGGTCACGCCGCTGTTGGTGTTGGCCGGTACCGCCATCGCCGTGATGGCCGCCGCCGGCGTCGCCGGTATCAGTAATCCCGGTGCGCACGGCTTCTCGGAGATACTCTATGCCTTCACGTCGGCCGCCAACAACAACGGCAGCGCCTTCGCCGGCTTGTCGGCCAACACGCCCTTCTATAACGGCATGCTAGGCGTCGCCATGTGGTTCGGCCGCTTCGGCGTGATCGTGCCGGTGCTGGCGCTGGCCGGCGGGCTGGCCGCCAAGAAGCGCATCGCCGCCAGCGCCGGCACCATGCCGACGCATGGACCCCTGTTCGTCGTGCTGCTGATCGGCACCGTGGTACTGGTCGGCGCCCTGAACTACGTTCCCGCGCTTGCGCTCGGGCCGGTGGTGGAGCATCTGATGCTCTATCCATCTCACTGAGCCAAAGGAGAAACTTATGACACACAAGACACTTGCGATGTTCGACCCGGTGCTGGTGAAACCGGCCATCGTCGATTCATTCCGAAAGCTCAACCCCGCCACCCAGTGGCGCAATCCGGTGATGTTCGTGGTGTACATCGGCAGCATCCTGACCACGGCACTGTGGGTGCAGGCGCTGGCCGGCCAAGGCGAGGCCTCGACCGGTTTCATTCTCGCCGTCGCGCTCTGGCTGTGGTTCACGGTGTTGTTCGCCAACTTCGCCGAGGCGCTTGCCGAGGGCCGCAGCAAGGCTCAGGCGGCATCCCTGCGCGGCCTGAAGAAGGAGACCTGGGCCAAGAAACTCAAGGAGCCGCACGCCACGGCCGAGTGGTTTACGCTGCCGGCCACCGACTTGCGCAAGGGCGACATGTTTGTCGTGCACACCGGCGAAACCATTCCGGCCGACGGCGAGGTGATCGAAGGCGTGGCTTCGGTGGACGAGTCCGCGATCACCGGCGAATCGGCGCCCGTCATCCGCGAAGCCGGCGGCGATTTCTCCGCCGTCACCGGCGGCACCCGCGTGCTGTCCGACTGGATCGTGGTGCGCGTGACGGCAAATCCGGGCGAAACCTTCGTCGACCGCATGATCGCCATGGTCGAAAGCGCGAAACGCCAGAAGACGCCCAACGAGATCGCCCTGACCATCCTGCTGGTGGCGCTGACCATCGTCTTCCTGGCGGTTACGGTAACCTTGCTGCCTTACTCGATGTTCAGCGTCGATGTCGCCAAAGCCGGTACGCCGATCTCGATTACCGTGCTGATCGCCCTGCTGGTGTGCCTGATCCCGACCACCATCGCCGGGCTGCTCTCGGCCATCGGCGTCGCCGGCATGAGTCGCATGATGCAGGCCAACGTGATTGCCACCTCCGGCCGGGCCGTGGAAGCCGCTGGCGATGTCGACGTGCTGCTGCTCGACAAGACAGGGACCATCACCCTGGGCAACCGCCAGGCTTCCGCCTTCCTGCCCGCCGAAGGCGTGCGGGAAGCCGATCTGGCCGACGCCGCCCAGTTGGCTTCGCTCGCCGACGAGACGCCGGAAGGCCGCAGCATCGTGGTGCTGGCCAAGCAGAAGTACAACTTGCGCGAGCGCGACATCCAGGCCCTCGGCGCCAGCTTCGTGCACTTCTCGGCCCACACCCGCATGAGCGGCGTCGATCTCGGCGAGCGGCAGATCCGCAAGGGGGCGGGCGACGCCATCCGCAAGCAGGTGGACGATCTCGGCGGCCACTTCCCGCCGTCGGTACTGGTCACCGTCGAGGATGTCGCCCGACGCGGCGGTACGCCCCTGGTGGTGGCCGACGGGGCCAGGGTGCTGGGTGTCATCGAATTGAAGGACATCGTCAAGGGCGGCATCAAGGAGCGCTTCGCCGAACTCCGCCGCATGGGCATCCGCACCATCATGATCACCGGCGACAATCGCCTGACGGCCGCCGCCATCGCCGCCGAGGCCGGCGTCGACGACTTCCTCGCCGAGGCCACGCCGGAAGCCAAGCTGGCGCTGATCCGTCAGCACCAGGCCGAAGGCCGTCTCGTCGCCATGACCGGCGACGGCACCAACGACGCCCCGGCGCTGGCCCAGGCCGACGTCGCGGTGGCCATGAATACCGGGACACAAGCTGCGAAAGAAGCCGGCAACATGGTCGACCTCGACTCCAATCCGACCAAGCTGATCGAAGTCGTCGAGACCGGCAAGCAGATGCTGATGACGCGCGGCTCGTTGACGACTTTCAGCATCGCCAACGACGTCGCCAAGTATTTCGCCATCATCCCGGCCGCTTTCGTCGTCACCTATCCGCAACTTGCGGCCCTCAACGTCATGGGACTGGCCAGCCCGAACTCCGCGATCCTATCGGCGGTGATCTTCAACGCCTTGATCATCATGTTCCTGATTCCGCTGGCGCTGAAGGGTGTGAAGTACCAGGCCCTGGGCGCCGCTACGCTGCTGCGCCGCAACCTCGCGGTCTATGGACTGGGCGGCCTCATCGCGCCCTTTATCGGCATCAAGCTGATCGACATGCTGATCGCCGCCACCGGCCTAGCCTAAGAAAGAAGAAAGGAAGACGCCATGAAAGCCCTGTTACGTCCCGCCATCTCCCTGTTCGTGCTGCTGTCCTTTATCACTGGCATCGTCTATCCCTTGGCGCTAACGGGAATCTCGCAGACCATCTTTCCGGGGGTGGCTGGCGGCAGCATGATCGTCAAGGACGGCAAGCCCGTCGGATCGGAATTGATCGGGCAGAACTTCGTCGAGCCGAAATACTTCTGGGGCCGGCCATCGGCGACGGGGCCGTATCCTTATAACGCCAGCGCTTCGAGCGGATCAAATCAGGGGCCGCTGAATCCGGCGCTGGTGGATGCCGTCAAGGGGCGCATCGACGCTTTCAAGGCGGCCGATCCGGACAACACAGCACAGATTCCAGCCGATCTGGTGATGGCGTCCGCCAGTGGCCTCGACCCGCACATCAGCCCCGCTGCTGCCCGCTACCAGATCGAGCGCGTTGCCAAGGCGCGCAATCTGCCGCCGGCTCGGGTGACCTCCTTGATCGACGCACATACCCAAGGACCGCAATGGGGTCTTTTCGGCGAAACTCGTGTTAACGTATTGCTGCTGAACCTGGCTCTCGATGATCAAATAGCCAAATGACCGACGGACGTCCCGATCCCGACCAGCTCCTCGACCGGATCAAGGAAGAGGAGATACGCGCCGCGCGCGGCAAGCTGAAGATTTTCTTCGGCGCCTCGGCCGGGGTCGGCAAGACCTACGCCATGCTGTCGGCTGCGCGCCAGCAGGTTCAGCAGGGCCGGGATGTGGTGATCGGCGTGGTGGAAACCCACGGCCGCAAGGAAACCGAGGGCCTGGTGGAAGGGCTGGAGCGCCTGCCGCTTAAGGACATCCGGTACCGCGACAAGCTGCTCAGGGAATTCGACCTCGACGCCGCCCTGGCGCGCCAGCCGGCACTCATGCTGATGGACGAACTCGCCCACTCCAACGTGCAGGGGTCGCGGCATCCCAAGCGCTGGCAGGACGTCGACGAACTGCTGGCCGCTGGCATCGACGTCTATTCGACGATCAACGTCCAGCACCTGGAAACGCTCAACGACGTGGTCGGCGGCATCACCGGGGTCCGGGTGTGGGAGACGGTGCCCGATCATGTCTTCGATGTCGCCGATGAGGTTGTGCTGGTGGACCTGCCGCCGGATGAATTGCTACAGCGACTGAAGGAAGGCAAGGTCTATCTTCCCCACCAGGCCGAACGTGCAATCCAGAACTTTTTCCGCAAAGGCAACTTGATCGCGCTGCGCGAACTGGCGTTGCGCCGCACTGCGGACCGTGTCGACAACCAGATGCTGAAGTACCGGCGCGACCAGTCTGTCTCGTCGGTATGGCAAACCCGGGAGCTGCTGCTGGCCTGTATAGGCCCAGGCGACGGCGCCGATCGCATCGTCCGCAGCGCCGCGCGCATTGCCGCGCGGCTGGACGTACCGTGGCACGCCCTGTATATCGAGACACCGGAATTGCAGCGGCTTTCCGAGCGCCACCGTCAGCGCATCCTCAAGACCCTCAAGCTGGCACAGGAGATGGGTGCCGAAACCGCCGCGCTTTCCGGCAGCGACGCGGTCGACGCTGTCGTCGAATACGCCCGCGATCGCAATCTTGCCCGCGTGATCGTCGGCCGCGACCACGTCCGATCATGGAGACCGTGGTACCGCTCGTTCGCCGACCGCGTCGGCAAGCGGGCGCCCGATCTTGAAGTCATCCAAGTCGCGCGGGAGGAGGTGCACCCCAAGAGGCTGGCCGACGACCGGACCGACGAGTCGTGGCTCGACCGCCTGAAGGCGCCCTGGCAGTCCTACGCCATGAGCGCGGCTGTTTGCGGCATGGCGACGGCGATTACGGCGCCTCTGCATTCGCTGTTCGACCTGGCCAATATCGCCATGCTGTTCCTGCTCGCGGTAGTGCTGGTCTCCGTCCGTTATGGATTCGGGCCCTCGATCATGGCCTCCTTCC
>JBAYJH010000060.1:0-19289 GCA_041665185.1 Sterolibacterium sp. | reverse complement strand
CGCGTAATATGAACACCGACTTTCCCACCGCGCCGCTCGCCTCTGGCCTCAGAGGGGCCAGCGGCGGCGCCGTGGAAAAGTCTCTGAGCGCCTCACACACAAAAATCCTGACACTCCCTTGGGTTCTCGTATCTGAGTCGTCCAGACCTTCTCGAAAACACTGAGGTATAAGGTCGAACAAGCAACTGCACGCCGCCTTCCGAAGATATCGAATGAGATCGGTCATTGCGACTACGACACCTTTCCCGAAAAGTACTGCCTCCTCCAGTTATCCCAAACAGACATTAGCATTGGATTAGTGCATTGATCTAGTGCGCTATCCATTTCCGGATACCACCTTCGCCTCCGCGCGGCATCTGCTGCAGCTATAAGCACTAAATTTCTATATCCCTTCGGCATCTCATTATTTGCAGATAAAGATCTGAACTTCTCGGCGGATAAAGTCGGGGCGGTAAACTCATCCAGAATATCAATTACCTTCTTAAGTGTCGCGTCGAACTCGAGCTTCGGCAGTCCAAGCTGATCACAATTCTTCGTGGCTACTGGGCATGGGGAAACCGAGAACTTGTCGTTGGTCCCCTCGTATTCCTCATAGACATGCAAACTGTCGCTCAGATGGCAATAGCTACCCAAATCTAAGCCGAGCCAACCGGCCATTACCTCTTGAAGCGTGGTGAATTGGATAAAGTTGTAGGGTGTTCCGAGGAACAAATCATTGCTGCGCATCACTTGCATCCACTCTAGCCGTCCGTCACGGATTTTCAGTAAAGAGCAAACATTGCACGGAACATCTTGGGAGACCGGGGAACCGTTAGGGGATGGGAGATCCGATCTGCCGTCCCATATCGAAAGCACAATTTGCCTGCTGTTAGGACTGCTTTCAAGAGCTACGAATGCCCGCTCAAGCTGGTCCAGTCCAAACTGCTGGCGAAGTCTGAAACCATATGCTCCATGAAGGTAATTCTCCTTGCCCGCATAGTCACTGTACCTGCTATTCCAGTAGTTAATGAATCGCGAATCATGTCTCCCGGCCAATATCCAGAAGACTTCCGCAATCGCAAATGCTGGATTAAGGCCGGGCTGCCGCGAAACAACCCATCGTTCCCTTGGGTTCCTAATTAGGAAGCTCGCGTGGAGCAGTTCTCGGGTTGCTCCTCGGGGACTGTCCTGAATCGTAGGGTCCGGACCAGACAGCAGGGTCCTTGCTCCATCGCACCATACATCGTCGGCCGTCTCACCTTCAAAACAGTAGGGCATATGGCACCTATGTCGCCTCTGGAATCAGGCCATTTATCCCCCATTTCGGGGGATACCAAAATCGTATCTGTGTTGGCGTAATTCGAAATTTCTGCTTGATGCGGGTACGCTGAGTAACTCCTACAATCTCGGGATGCTTGACCCTAGAGTATTTGTCGACCTCGCAGAAAAGATTCTGGCAATCTATCAATTGAAGGCGTCTACCCCACAGCGTTTGAAAGGAAATCCCCAGTCGTCGGAACTCGTCCTCTTGCCGATCAGCGACAACCCTGATGATATCGACTTCGTTCAAACCACCGAGCGAGCTAAAACACTTTCGGATGCCGTTGAGGGCTCCGGGCCCGGGAACTACAAAATCCATTTCACTAAAGTCCGTCAGGGTGCTGTAATTCAAGTCAGTGGCAAACTGATAGGCTAGAAAATCACCGATCATTGGATAGGAAAGGAGCAACCTGAAGCTTTCCTGCATCGACCGTGCATCTGCAATACGGTGATACAGTTCGTCGTCCATCATCCGACTAAGAAGTTGGAGGTGAGCCCGATGTTTTCTATCGGTCTGAAATATTTTGCTTCCCGATGGCATGATGTAGGCGGCTGAATAGATCTTGGTTCCCTTGGCCATTGCCTGCGTCAATATCTGGTCATAACGATCAAACGTGTACTCTGAAAACGTAATCGTTCCAAGCTTTGATTCGAGGAGATTCCATGTTTCAATCTTGTTGAATAGCTTGAACAAGAGCGTCCGAAAAAACACTTCCGCAGGCGATTGATCTCCTTCATAAATAACTTTTTGAATCAGGAACTGGCTTACGCGATCGGAGGCACGGTAGGCGTTTGTGAACTTATGCGCCTGTAGTATCGGATCGTCAGTCCAATGGGGTTGGAGCCCGCTGAGCCTTTTGAAGAAGATTTCTTGTCGTTCAGCAGCGAATTTCCAGTATGTGTCGTAAACAACAGTCGGCTTGGCTGGTGATAGTGCGGTAAAAACCAGCGGCGCTTGCCGAAAGGACGGCATCGGCATTGAAACAGAGGACACGGTTGCCTCCGTGGTCCTGGCTCGTTGACCACTCACTGAGCGTAAGACCTCTTGAAGTGCATCCTCGATTCGTCCTTCGTTGGCAACCATACAGACCGGATAGGACTTTGCCTCAATGTTGGCGAGTTTGGTGTAGGCGCTGCACCAGCGCCGCCACTCCCGGATTGGTTCATTTCGGAGCGGCTCGGTTCGATGAATCAGAAAGACTGTGGATGGTGTAATGCCCCGCCAGGTTGCCAATTCAGCCTGGATGAGTTTGTTAATGACGGTATCAGACGCACCATTTGCAAGACCATAAACCCTTGTGGACCACCAGTAGCGATCAAGGATAACCGTTCTTCCTGATTCCAATGCCGGAACTATTTTGGATTCGATTGCGTCGATGTGCGCTGCCACATGCACCGCTTGAAGTGCTGTCGCGCTTAAGGAGTTCACCCCTGTGGTACGTGGATCGTGATGTAGATCGTAGACAAGTCGGCCGAGAGTTCCAGTTTCCCGACCCGGGAACGCAAGGAGTTCGCACTCAATTGAAGCGCTTCGCAGGTTGTCGAACAGGAGTCTTGCCAGCGCTGACTTTCCGACACCGTCGGGGCCTTCAAATACAAATAGGTGTCCGGGAGATTTGATGGTCATCCTTTGTCCCCAGACGCTGCAAGATAGGCTCTCAAATTTCGCGCAAAAGTTATGAGATCTGTTTTGTTGCGATTTCCGAGCTTGAGCGCAGATGCGATGCAGGTCATCTTAACCAGCGTGAGTCCCATTTGGACCGCCATGAAATTCCCAAGTCGACAAAGCCCGAGATAATTTCCATAGGCCTTCTCGAACAAATACTGTAGGGGATAGAAGCCAGTGATCGCTAGACCGCCATCGCCGACCGGCGCGAATCCGATTTGTTGAAGGCATGGAAACCCAAGTATTCGGTTGTGAACATGGTCCCTAGTGGGATCGAACACGGCAGCCTGCAACGCGCTTCGCCGATGATTGCCACGTCGAAACGTTTCAATGACGTGCTGGAGTTGATTGACTGGCGCAGTACTATTGCCCTCCGGGCAATATGCGGTAAGACGACGGAAGTAGTTTCCTCGATTATTGGCCCGATCACGATGTTTGACTGACGGCCAAATGCGATCATATCTTCGAAATAGCTGTTCGGCATTATCGGGGATCGACGGATTCCACATAGAGATGGGAAAAATTGTGCTAGCAACATCTTCGCAACTGCGCTGATCAAGCCGGGCCATCTCGCTGTCCAACAGACCGCGAATGGTGCGGTCTTCCGTCGCGGCACCATCTGCAAACTCGGTCACAACGATTACGGCCGGTGAAATCTCAGTGACACCCGGTTCGTTAAGGCGAAGAAATGCCTCGGCCCAAGTCAGTGAAATGTTGCGTGACGCTGGGTACAGGGGATCACTCGACATCACTGACTTCCTCCACAAAACGATATTTCCCGCGCCCAACGTAATTCTTGCGCGTCACTCGAATAAACGCTGCCCACCCACTCCTGGGCTCGTGGACCCGGCCTATGCCAGGCTGAGTTGCACGCACCACTGTTTTCGTGTCCGTTTGCTCGTCGATAGTCGCACAATTTGCTTCCAGAGTAATATTTGGCGGCAGCAGGATTGCGTCCGACTGCTGCACGTCAATCGCTCTACCACTCCATTGATTGTCGGCCACCACTAGGTGCTCATTGCACTCCTGTCCAAGCAGATTGGCACGAAGCGAAGACGGTGAGTAGCGTAGGAGATCATCGGCACGCTTTTGGCTCAACGTTAAGAGAGTGCGTTGCATGTGGGAAATGAGCGTCGTATACCCAACACCTAACCAGGCTGCGACGACGTAAGCTTCTTCTGGCTTGCAAGTTTGAGGGCTTAGGCCCCGACACGCAAAGCCTCGATCTATTGCCATCTTAGGCATAAGCAAAACACCCGCGAAACACTCCGCGGTAAACTCGTTCGGATCGGAATATGCGTCGTTACGCCTAGTGTCGACAAGCTCGTCGTATTGATCTCCATGGCCGAACACATGGTGGCCCAATTCATGGGCCGCTGTATAGGCCTGCCGACCAATCGGTCGAAGTGACGACACAATGATTGTTGGATGCGCCGCCAAACAATACGCACCTTCCATTGATGGAATATCGATGAAACGCACATCAACGCCAAGGCGCCCAGCTAAGTCGTAAACGCAAGTTGCCTCCCATAGATCGATCCCGCATCTCTTCCGAATTTGGAGCGCCTTGGCCATAGCCGTTCGCGCCAATCGTTGGCGGTCAAATTTCATGGGGTTGCCTTCGGCTTTTTGAGCATGTGAATTAGCTTCATAAGGCGAGCAAGATCGTCGTCCTTCATCCTGCTTAGTTGCCGAGCGGCTAATAGGATCTTGTCATCATCAGGAACCGCATCTGGATCCCGCTCTGACAGGATCCAGTCGGTTCCAACTCCATAAACCTCCGCAAACTGGGTGACTTCATCTGCGGACACACGGCGACGGCCGGCCTCGATTTCTGAAATAGTCGGCCGATGAAGTCCCATCAGCTTCGCCACCTGCCCCTGACTTAGGCCAGCGGCTTCCCGAGCCGAGCGTAGTCTGTCGCCAATCGGCAACCGCCGAGTCAATGGACGCGTTGTCATTTCTTTACACCCATCGCATCCATTACCTTGCATGCCCGTTCGGCAATCTCACGAATCGTCAGGGCGCGATTCCCAGATTCGTCTACTAGCAAATTATCCACCTCCAAGTCATATCCCAACCGCGCCGAGATTTCCAATGTCGCCTCGATTCCGTTTAGGCTATCAAACCCTGGTAATTCACCTATCGCGCAAGTCGAGCCACTCATCGGGATGAGGTCTCGACCGCTGATGGTTTGAATATCTCCCAGAACTTCAATAACCATTTGTTGCACAGTTTCCAAAGACATTTTCGGCCCCCAGTTCTTACCAAGCGGTAAGCGAATCTTACCACCTCAAATGCACTTGTCAAGTCCCCCTAATTGATATGTTTTGGTTTAGTGGTCGACGGAGCATAAGGTCAGGAAATTTCCGACATATTCCGACGGCCGTCTATCTGCGTGTGCAAAGCCTTAACATTCTAGGAGCAGACACTAGCCTTAGCCGCGCGCATCGCGTCCTCCGTAATGGTCGAACGCCCGCTTCGGCCGAAAACCGGAACTCGGGCACACGCATATCGCCGCCGCTGCGCCACCTGCCACCATATGCGCATAGGTTATAGTACGGCGACAGGCACATTCCAGAAACAAGTTCCGCAACCGCCATGCAGGCAAGCGCACCGACGTTCCACAAGCACGACAGGCCAGTTGTTTAGTCAATCATTTGAAGTGGGAGATATCTTGAAGAAGCTCTTGTCTGTACTGGCTTTTGTCATGATGTTGTCGAACCATGGAGCCGGCGCGGCAAACGAGGTCGATGTCGTCGCGAAGGCTGTCTCGGCGGCGCAGGCATGGTTGGCGTTCACCGACAACGGGAAGTTCACCGAAAGCTGGGATCACGCCGCATCGAGCTTCCAGCAGGGTATCCCCAAGGATGCCTGGGCGCAATTGTCAAACAAGGTCCGCACTCCTCTCGGCGCGAGGAAATCGCGCGAGGTCTCGGACGGACCTTCGAACCCGGCATTGACCAGGGCGCCGACCGGCGCAGTGGTGGTCATTCAGTTTGCCACCTCCTTCGACAACTTGCCCGCTGCTGGCGAAACCGTCTCTCTGATACTTGAACCTGACGGACTGTGGAAGGTATCCGGATATTGGATCAAGCCAATGGCCGGCAGGGAAGTTCGTGCGGCCGAGGTGGCGCCACCTGGGCCGGGGGCGCCGTCGCACCTCTCGGATGCTGAAATCCGGGAAATTCTCCGCGATCAAATCGACGTGGGAAAGAAGGGCGTCGGCGTCGTCGTCGGCCTGATCGACGCCAAGGGCACGCGCGTTATCGGCTACGGGAAGATGCAGCGCGACAGCGACACACCGGTCGACGGCGATTCGGTGTTCGAGATTGGTTCGGTGACCAAGACGTTTACCGCCTTGCTCCTGTCCGACATGGTCGAAAAGGGTGAAGTCAAGCTCGACGACCCCGTCTCGAAGTACCTGCCGAACACGGTCAAGGCGCACCGGGTCGGCAACAAGGAAATAACCCTCCTGAACCTTACCCGCCATACCTCGGGTTTGCCGCGCATGCCTGACAATTTTGCGCCGAAGGATCCGTCCAATCCATTTGCCGACTACAGCGTCAAGGATCTGTATGCGTTTCTGAACGGCTACCAGTCGACGCGGGAAATCGGCGCTTACCACGAGTACTCGAATCTGGGTGTCGGCCTCCTCGGTCATGCGCTTTCCAACCGGGCCGGCACCGATTACGAGACGCTCTTGCGAACGCGCGTGTTGCAGCCGCTGGGGATGGATAGTACGGCGATTTCCTTGACGCCGCGGATGAAATCCCACCTTGCCAGCGGACACCAGGATCGCATCCCGACGGCGAGCTGGGACAACGACGCCCTGGCCGGCGCCGGCGCACTGAGGTCAACCGCCAACGACATGTTGAAATATCTGGGCGCCAATCTCGGCATAAATGCGTCGCCGCTGCTGCCTGCGATGCAAAGAGCGCACGTAGCCGCGGAAGTCTCGCGCTATTCGGACGCCAAAATGGGACTCGGCTGGTTTATGCGGAGGGTCGCGGATACCGAGATGATCGGGCATAACGGCCGCACGGGAGGCTATCGTTCGTTCGTTGGACTGGACAAGGGCAGGCTGCGTGGCGTGGTGGTGCTGTCCAACTCGAACGCGACCGACGTCGACAGCATTGGCGCGCACTTGATCGACAGCGGTTATGTGCTCGTCAAGGCGTCGCCCCCGCCGACGCGTCGCGCGATCGCATTGGACCCGAGAGTGTTCGATGCCTATGTCGGAAAATACCAAATCGCGCCCAATTCGACGATAGTTATCAGCCGTGAGGGCGAGCGCTTCTTCGCCCAAGCGACGGGATCCGCCAAGACGGAAATCTTTTCCGACAGCGCCACTCATTTCTACACCAATGACGCCGATGCTGAAGGGACTTTCGTAAAAAACCAGGACGTCGTCACACACATGGTGTTGCTGTTGAATGGGCGTGCAGCCCAGGCGCGAAAGATTGAGTGAACCTAGGGCGCTGACGGCCGTCAACCCGACCAGAACACGTCAGCCGCGCTCCTGGCTTCGAAATCTTGTCTCACGGACGTTACCCGGAAATCACCGGTTGACTATATGCACAACTATACATACACTTCGGTCATGCGCTATACCCATGACGCAAGGAAGCAGGCGGCAAATCTCAAGAAGCACGGTTACGACTTCACGGATGCACCGCGAGTCATCGAAAGCTCTGCTACCGTGACCTTTGAGGATAGACGTTTCGATTACGACGAGCAGCGCTTCATTACCTTGGGGATGTTGCACGGAAAGCTGGTGGTCATCGCCACCGCCGAAACCGACGATGAAATCCGCGTGATTTCCATGCGAAAGGCCGAACCAAATGAAGAAGAAATCTACTACGCCAACCTTTGACGACGAGGCGCCGATAACCAAGGGCGACATCAAGAGCGGCAAGCTGATACTGCGTGAGCGGACGGCCGGGCGGGTGGTGCAGCCAAAGAAACGTGTGACGCTCTACCTCGATGCCGCGCTGGTGGAGAGATTCAAACGCATGGCTGGCGACCGCGGCTATCAGACCTTGATCAACGAGACCTTGAAATCCTCCGTTCAACAAGCTGACATTGCCGAGACCCTGCGGCAGGTGATCCGCGAGGAAATGCGGGGACGAAAGGCGGCCTGACGAGCCCAAACGTAGATCAGGCGTGACTTTCAGAACCCGGAATGGCCGTGAAACGGAGATCTGATACCCGGCGGCGCGCTGACAGATCGCTTCAATTGCGACCGGCACAACATCTTGCAGGCGCGGTTGGACACCGAGTTTGCGCGTGGACGGTAAGGACAAACCAACTGCGCCGCCTACCCACAGCGAGCTTTACCCAAGCTATATTCCTTTATTGAATCCTTGTTCGAACTCTTTGACGGCAGTGAGAATGACGGCGAAGTCGGGTGGTGTAGTGCGGAACATCTCCGCCTGCATGGCGACATAGTCCTGTCGCCATAGCGCTTCCTGAGTGGGCATCAACCTCAGGGTGCCCGGTCGCAGGGTCGAGTAATCCACTCAACGCTGATGAAAGAATACCTGCCGGTGGCCTGCGACTTCATCGAACAATCTTCGGTCCACGCTGGCGTTGGTTGCGACACCGGCCTCGATCAGACGATAGAGATCGTAATAGTGGCGAGCCATACGCTCCTTGCGTGGTTTGTCCGCGGGTCGGTAGGTCTCTTCATGCAGCAGCATGGCTTTTTCCCAGAAAGTCCGTTCGGGCGCGAGAGCTTGCACGCTGGTCCGTGGATCCTGAAATACTTGGGGAAAGACATCGGCGGCCATCGGTTGAATATCGCGCCGACGCGCCGGCCAGGGATTGGAGCGGGCGCCAAACTCGATCTTGACGACGGGTAGAGCGTAACGCCCCTCGGCATACGGAAAATGGGATGGATAATGAAACAGCAGGGTTTGTCTGTCTGGATCCTCTTGGTCGATTTCAAGCGACCTGCCTTTTGCTCTCAGGGTGTTTCTCATCGCGTTTTCGAGATAAGGGAGAACTTGGGTCTTCACATACGCGCCGCATGCGGCTTTGAGGGCCTTCAGTTTTTTTCCGCGTTGGTTGGAAGTAAATGCCTGATCGGGACTATCGGCACCGCCGAATCCCAGAAGTTCACGGCCAATCGTCAAATCAATGTCTTCGGAAAAACGATCAATCAACCGCCAGGCCTTGGATAGCGATGTGCCGCCTTTGAAGGTCAAATGTTGCGCGAGGTTCGGCATAGCGAAAAGGTGTTGCAGAACCCAACAGACCCAGAAATCTTTTTCGATGCTGGAGCTAACCATTTGGAGCCTGGCCGCCGTTTGTTCAAAGGTCAGACGTTGATCTTCGGGCGACAAGGCCAGGAATTGCTGCATCGTTCAGCCCTTTTTTGCCGCAACCTGGTGCATGATTTTTGCGACCCAGGCGGGTGCCAGTGGCGCGTCGGTTATCAGTAGCGCTTTGTCTTTGGCGTTCAGCCGACGTCGCAGGGTTTCGACGATGTGTTCATCCACGCGCGGCTGCTTCAGGTGACGCAAGGCCTGGATGACAAGCCCGCTGATGCGACCCGCGGTTGCCATGTTTCGGGGCGTGGTGTGTTTCAGGATGATTTGTTGTCCGCCGACGCGCACCGTACGGGATACGCCATCGGTCAGGAAGACCAGTTTCAGCGGCACTTGCTCCGACAAACCCAATAGATTTGCGGCGTTGGCCCCGGATGGCTGGAGCCGGAGTTTGCCTTTACCGGCGAGGGCGGCTGCAATCTCATCGGCGGTTGGCATGAGAGTACCCAGGATCGCGTGCTGGCGCGGCCGGGTATATAGGCCCCGGTCAAGGCGTTGCAGTTCGCCGCTGGCTGTCATTCGTGACAACACTTTATCGACGGCGGCGCGGCTTCCAAGGTCGATAAAATCGACGGGGGTAAAAACCCGGCGTTGGGTCGATCTTACGATGCGTCCGCGAATTGCTGCATCAATGCTGGTACGCGATCTGGCGGTTTGCAGGCGGGTGTTCGAGGAGGATTTCATGTCAGAAAAAATACCATGTTTTTCTGACAATGCAAACCCCCGAAACAGCATCAAGGCCAAATTGGTGGCACTCGGGAAACCTTGCACGACCGTCTGACGCGCTATAGCGCGACCCTGATGAACTTTAAAAAGCCGAGCTCATCGAAGTTCAGGACCTGCCACACCCGGGACACGGACGGAAAAAGGAAGTTCGCGCGGTCGCCGAGCAAGCGCTGCTGGCGATTTAGCTTGTCATAGCCCCGACACGCAATCGATGGAATAAAATCCGCAAGCCAGAACGTTTGCGTGAAGATGATTCCCGGTGACGAGCCCGGCAATCGGGACTGCCCAATTGCGCGCATGGCAAGGCATTCGCTCTCTTGAGGATTGACGAATCACATGGACGACAGGCGGGAACTGCTCAACGGACTGCGCATCGACCGGACGCCGGCGGCGCCGGCGAAGATCGCGCCGTGGATCGGCCTGGCTGCGGCCGTGGTGCTGATCGGGGCCGCCTACGGCGCCTGGCGGATGAGCCAGGACCATGCCGTGCAGGTGCGGACCGCCGTCGCGGCCAGGATAGGCGGCAACACTTCGGTGCTGGACGCCACCGGCTACCTGACCGCGCGCCGCATGGCGACGGTGTCTTCCAAGATCACCGGCAAGGTAAAGCAGGTCATGATCGAGGAAGGCCAGCGCATCAAGGCCGGCCAGGTGATGGCCACGCTCGACCCGATCGACGCCGACGCCCAGCGACAGCTCGCCCATTCCCAACTGGCGGTGCTGCGTAGCCAGCTCGGCAGCGTGCGTGCGCAACTCAAACTGGCCGAAGCCGATGCCGCCCGCTACCAGGACCTCGCCACGCGCCAGTTCGTCGGCGCGGCGCAGGTGGAACAATATGTCTCGCAACGCGATGCGCTGCGGGCGCAGTTGGAGACCGCGCAACGCAACGTCCAGGTCGCCGCCGACCAGGTGCGGATCGCCGACCAGGGCATGGACAACACGGTGATACGCGCGCCGTTTTCCGGCGTGGTCATCGCCAAGGCGGCGCAGCCCGGTGAAATGGTCTCGCCGCTGTCGGCGGGCGGCGGCTACACCCGCACCGGCATCGGCACCCTGGTGGATATGGATTCGCTGGAAATCGAGGTCGATGTCAATGAGGCCTATATCGGCCGCGTGTTGCCGAAAATGCCGGTGGAAGCGGTGCTCAACGCCTACCCGGAGTGGAAGATTCCGGCCGAGGTGATCGCCATCATTCCCTCGGCGGACCGCAGCAAGGCGACGGTCAAGGTGCGCATCGCCTTGCTGAACAAGGACACGCGCATGGTGCCGGAAATGGGCGTCAAGGTCAGCTTCCGCGAGGCGGCGAAAGCCGCGGGCGCGCAGCAGAACGAAGGCGTGCGCGTGCCCGGCGCGGCCATTGCCCAGCGCGACGGCAAGGCGGTGGCGTTCGTGGTCGGCGCCGAGCAGAAAATCGAGCGCCGCGCCCTGACCCTGGGCCGCGCCATGGGAGAAGATCGCCAGGTGCTGGCGGGGTTGAACGCCGGTGACGCCGTGGTCCTCTCCCCGCCCGCCGCGCTGGCCGATGGGGCGCAAGTCCAGGTCGCCGCCGCCAATGGCGGCGCCCAATGATCTTGTTTCAAGCTCAAGGATGGTGACTATGGAAGCTTTGGTTTCAATCCGCAATCTGGTCAAGACCTATCAGCGCGGGCCGGAAAAAATCGAGGTGCTGCATGGCATCCAGTTGGACATTCCCAAGGGCGATTTCGTCTGCCTGATGGGGCCCTCCGGCTCGGGCAAGACCACCCTGCTCAATCTGATCGGCGGGCTGGATACCCCCACCGGCGGCCAGATCGAATTCGCCGGCCAGCGCATCGACCAGATGGGGGCCGGCCAGCTCACCGACTGGCGTGCCCATCACATCGGCTTCGTGTTCCAGTCCTACAATCTGCTGCCGATGCTGACGGCGCAGAAGAACGTCGAACTGCCGCTGTTGCTGACCAGGCTGTCGTCGGCGCAACGCCGCCAGAACGCCGGCATCGCCCTGCAACTGGTCGGCCTGCAGGATCGCGCCAGGCACAAGCCGAGCGAGCTGTCGGGCGGCCAGATGCAGCGCGTGGCGATCGCCCGCGCCATCGTCTCCGACCCGCAGTTGCTGGTCTGCGACGAGCCGACCGGCGACCTGGACCGCAAATCCGCCGACGAGATCCTGTCGCTATTGACGCAACTCAACCAGGACCACGGCAAGAGCATCATCATGGTCACGCACGACCCGAAGGCGGCCGAATACGCCAAGCGCATCGTCCGCCTGGACAAGGGCACGCTGGCCGCCGACCCGGCATAGCATCGGCGGACCGAGACCATCATGAAATATTTCTCGCTCATCTGGGCCAGTCTGTTCCGCAAGAAGACGCGCACCATCCTGACCCTGCTGTCCATCGTCGTCGCCTTCATGCTGTTCGGATTGCTCCAGGCGGTGAATCAGGCTTTCAGCGGCGGCGCCGACAATGCCGACGCCGACCGCATGATCACCAATTCCAAGTATTCGATCATCGACATGCTGCCGATTTCCTATCAGGCGCAAATCGCCGCCGTGCCTGGCGTCAAGGCGGTGGCCTTCGCCAGTTGGTTCGGCGGCAGCTACCAGGACAAGCCGGCGCGCTTCGGGGTCTTCCCGGTGGTACCGGACGAATACCTGGGCATCGCGCCGGAACTGCAAGTGAGCGCGGAGACGCGCGCCGCCTGGAACGCCACCCGCACCGGCGCGGTGGTCGGCGAATCCCTGGCCAAGCAGATGAACTGGAAAGTCGGCGACAAGGTGCCGCTGGTGGCGGACATCTGGCCGCAGAAGGACGGCTCGCTGACCTGGACCTTCGACATCGTCGGCACCTTCCACAACACCAAGGACCAAGCCAACGGCGATTCTGCCCTGTTGTTCCGCCACGACTATTTCGACGAGGCGCGCCAATACGGCAAGGGACAGATCGGCTGGTTCCTGGTGAAGGTGGATGACCGCCTGCACGCCGACGCCGTCGGCAAGGCCATCGACGCCCAGTTCGGCAATTCCGCCCATGCCACCAAGACCCAGACCGAGCAGGCGTTCGCGCAAGGTTTCGCCAAGCAGTTCGGCGATATCGCGCTGATCGTCAGCGCCATCCTCGGCGCGGTGTTCTTCACCATCCTGGTGTTGACCGGCAACACCATGTCGCAGGCGCTGCGCGAGCGCATTCCGGAACTGGGCATCTTGAAGACCCTGGGATTCTCCAATCGCGCGGTGTGGTGGCTGGTGTTGCTGGAGTCCCTGCTGCTGGCGATGCTCGGCGCCGCCATCGGTCTGCTGCTTTCGATGGCAGCGATCGGCGCGATGAAGGATGGGCTGTCCGGCTTCGGCATCACCCGGATAGGCTGGTCGGTCGTCGCCGAAGGCCTCTTCTTCGCCTTCCTGCTGGGCCTGCTGGTCGGATTGGCGCCGGCGCTGAAGGCGATGCGTCTCAAGATCGTCGACGCTTTGAATGCATAAGATAACGTTGCAGGAGAAAGCACCATGTTCGCCTGGTTGAATCAGATCGCGCAGGTTTCCTGGATGAACCTGAAGAATATCCCGCAACGGCTCGGCACCTCGCTGGTCATCGTGGTCGGCATTGCCGGCGTGGTCGGCGTGCTGACGGCGATCCTCTCCATGGGCGCCGGCTTTCGCGCCACCCTGGGCAAGGCAGGTTTTGAGGACCGCGCCATCGTCATGCGCAGCGGCGCGACCTCGGAACTCTCCAGCGGCCTCTCCCGCGAGCAGGCCGACGTGATCGCCGGCGCCCCCGGCATACGCCGCGGCGCCGACGGCAAGCCGATCGTCGCGGCGGAACTGCTGGTGATCGCCGACCTGCCCAAGGCCAGCACCGGCACCCTGGCCAACGCTGCGGTGCGCGGCGTGCAGCCGGGCGCCTTCCTGCTGCGCCCCGAGGTGAAGATCAGCCAGGGCCGCCTGTTCACTTTCGGCACCCGCGAGGTCATCGTCGGCAAGCAGGCGGCCATGCAGTTCGACGGCTTGAAGCTGGGTTCGCGGATCGCGTTCCGCGATTCCGACTGGAGCGTGGTCGGCATCTTCGAGGCCGACGGCGGCGTGAACGAATCCGAGTTGTGGGCCGATGCCGAAGTGGTGCAGAGCGCTTATCGGCGCAATGGTTTCCAGTCGGTCAGCGTGGCGCTGGAAAATGTGGCGGCGCTGACGCCCCTCAAGGACGCCCTCACCGCCGACCCGCGGCTGCAAGTCAAGGTGGCGACGATGAAGCAATATTTCGCCTCGCAGTCCGAGATGATGAGCAAGCTGATCAATGTGCTGGGCTATGCGGTGGGGTTGATCATGGCTGTCGGTGCTGTGTTCGGCGCCCTGAACACCATGTACGCGGCCATCTCGACGCGCGGCCGCGAGATCGCCACGCTGCGCGCCATCGGCTTCGGCGCCGCGCCGGTGATGATTTCGGTGCTGCTGGAAGCGCAGTTGCTGGCCTTGATCGGCGGGGCCATCGGCGCGGCCCTGGCCTACCTGATGTTCAACGGCTACACCGCCGCCACCCTGGGATCGAATTTCAGCCAGGTGGCCTTCGACTTCCGCGTCACCCCCGCGCTGATGGGCCAGGGCATGGTGCTGGCCCTGCTGATCGGCCTGATCGGCGGTTTCCTGCCGGCCTGGCGCGCCACGCGGCTGCCGGTCGCCACTGCCCTGCGCGCCGAATGAGACAGTCCTGAACGCCGCAGCGGAAATCTACGTCAGCACCGATGTCGAGACCGACGGCCCGGTCGCCGGCAGGCATTCCATGCTGAGCATCGGCTCGGCCGCCTACACCGCCGGCAAGGATCTGCAGGGAACATTTTCCGCCAACCTGACGACGCTGCCGAATTCCACACCCGACCCCAAGACCGCCGCCTGGTGGGCGACCCAACCGGCCGCCTGGGCGGCCTGCCGGCAGAATCTGGAAGCGCCGCCTGCCGCCATGCAACGTTACCTGGCCTGGCTCAAGGCGCTGCCGGGCAAGCCGGTGTTCGTCGCCTACCCGAGCGCCTTCGACTTTCCGTTCGTGTATTGGTACCTGCTGGAGTTCACCGCAGAGAATCCTTTCGGCTATGCGGCGATCGACATCAAGACCTACGCCATGGCCCTGTTGCGCAAACCTTACCGCGCCTGCGGCAAGCGCTCGATGCCGGCGGAATGGTTCGATCCGGTCCCGCACACGCATGTGGCGCTCGACGACGCCATCGAACAGGGGCGCTTGTTCTGCAACATGCTGCGAGCCAATACCGGCAAGCCCTGAAGTAACCTGGGAGAGTGGGGCGCGGCTTGTCAGCAGGCGCACGCGCCGATGCGCCCATGCACGCGAAATTTCCGGCGCCGCTTAACGGCGGATATTCGGGGTATTCGAATTCGCCTCGGGATAGGCATCCGGTTGCAGGCAGACGATCTGCTGCTGCTGTCCCTCGATGGCGGCGGCGGGCAGATTGGCGTTCACCGAGCAGACCCTGCCGTCCGGCGCGAAGACGATGTCGCGCATATAGGTGGTCTGCGAGCTCATCGGATAGACGATCCAGCGCGCATTGCGCGGATCGAAGCGGAACATCCGGTCCGACAGATTGGCGGTGACCCAGACTTCGCCGGTGCGCGGATGCACGTTCAGCGCATACGGCGTTTCGAACTCGCCTTGCGCCAGCACCGGCATCGGGTAGCTGGTGAATTTTTCGGTTTTCGGGTCGAACTTCATCAGGCCTGAATCGCCGAAGGCTGGTATCCACAGCACGCCATCGGCGCCGAAGCGCATGCGGCGCGGCCCGGTCAGCGGCGTGTCCCATTCCTTGATGGCGCCGGTTCGCGGATCGTAGCGCCCGATCTTGTCGCCATACAGCTTGCTGTACCAGACCGAGCCGTCGCCCGGGTGGACGTCCAGGCCATAGGGCAGGTTCATGATCTTGTGACCCTGGCCGCTCCACTTGTGATGGGAGAGGATCAGTTGCAGGTCCTTGCCGGGAAACCAGGCGGCAATCCTGAGCAGCGGATCGAACAGGGTGTCGGCCAGCCATTGCCAGAAGCCGCCGGCGGGCAGGGCCATGACATCGACCCGGCCGGTCTTGGGATCGTAGCGGCCGAGCTGGTCCGACATGGCCAGGGTGAACCACAGGATGCCGTCGCGGTCGAAGCGCAGCGTGTGCGGGTAGAGCGCGCCGTGGCCGATCTTGACGAACTGGTACTGGCGCGTCTTCGGGTCGAAGATGCCCAGTTCGCCCATCATCGAGTTGGTGGTGTAGTAGCGCCCGTCGGGCCCGACGACGATGCTGTGCGGCCCGTGGTAAGCGTTGAAGGTGGCGATCGGCGCCGACATGCCGGCGAACTCGCCGCCGCGCGGCAGGCCCTCCCTGGGCATCGGGGCGGCCTCGCTCTTGCCGCTGGCGAGATCGGTGATGTAGATGATGTCGTTGCCCATGTCGACGCTGTAGAACCTGCCGTCCGGGCCGAGCTCGACGTCATGGACGAAGGAACTGGCATCGCCGATGCGCACTTCGGTCAGCTTGGCCGTGGCGATCACCGCGTCCTGGCGGTGATCTTCGCGGTCCGCCACGGGCTGGCCGCGGAAGGCCTCCGACAATGCCCGGAGGATGCTTTTTTCCGCGCCCCAGGTGATCAGCGCGCCGTAGCGCTGCATCCGGTCGAGCACGCCGTTCCACTCCTCCTGGCTCTTGGGGCGGCGCGTCCAGGCGTTGCCGATCTGGTGGCAGAAGAAGCACTGGTTGCGGTAGGCGGCATTGGCCTTTTCGTCGTTGATCTTCACCGTGGCGGCGTGGGCCGAGGCCGGCAGGGCATCGGAGACGGCCTTGGGGTCAGTGAGCGGCTTCAGTGCCACGGCGATGGTCTGGCTGTCCGCCGCGCCGAGCCTGAGTGGCTGCGTTACATCGGCATATCCGGGCGCGCGCAGCCGCAGCGTGGCCTCGCCCTGTTGCGCGGTGTCCAGCCGGAAGCGACCGGCGGCATTGCTGTAGACCGTTTCCTGCATCACCTTGTCGCCGCCGATCAGGGTAGCCAGCGCACCGGCGAGCGGCTGTCCCTGCGCCGACAACACCGTGCCGGACAGCGTGGCGGCGTGGCCAGCGCCGCTGCCGATCAGCCCAATGAGGCAGAGCAGGAAGGCAGCATGTGGGACGGCGATCTTCTTCATGGCGTCCTCCTTGCGTCTACCGGCGCGCCGCCTGGCTGCAACCGCGGCGGATAGGGCATGCTGACCAGGCCGGTGTTCAGGCGGTCGAAAGTCGGCAGGTAGAGCCGGTCCCAACCCGGCACCACCACCGCGATGTCATGCACCACGCTGCCGTCGTGATGCGTGTAGAACAGGGCCTGGCTGGCGTCCGGGCTGAGAGCCAGCACGGCGGTCGGCTTGGTGATCGGCAGCAGCGAGCGCGGCAGGCGCAGCAGCAGCGGCTTGATCCACGGGTGGGCGTGAATCCAGGTGGACACCTTGGTGCGCTCCTTGATGAAGGCCACCCACACCCGGCCCTGTGCATCGCGGTCGAGGCCGTCGGGCAGGCCCGGCAGGTTCTCCCACAGCACCTGGTCGCTGCCCGCCAGCGGGCCGCGCAGATGAAGCCGGTCGATGCGGTACTTGGTGGTCTCCGTTACCAGCACCGATTGCTCCAGCTCGTCGGTGGCGCTGGCATATTCAAGCAGCACGCCGTCGATGAAGTTGTAGTTCTGCGCCACCAGCCGCACCGTGCCTTGCTCGCGGTCGAACTGCCAGAGGCGGCCGTTGCGCGCCAGGGTGATCGCCTCGCCGAGCGAGCCGGTGCCCGAGGAGGCGCCGGCGTAATCGAACGGTTCCGACATGTAGATGCGCTTGCCGTCGCGGCTGACGTCGATGTCGTTGCAGAAGGCGATCTGACGGCTGTTCTTGTCGTCGAGGTCCTTGACGACCAGCGGCGGCAAATCCTGCGGCGTGAACACGCTGCCCTGGTTGCCCGGCCGGGGTGCGGCGATGGGCGGCGAGAGCGGCACGCGCAGGGCCACCGGGCTTATGCTCCTGGTGGAGAAGGTCAGTTCGTAGATGCCCGGCTGCACCGATTCCGGATAGCGGTTGTCGTCCAGGCGGGTGGCGCAGAACAGCATCCGGTCGTCGTCGCCGGGCACTAGCCGGGCGCCGGCTGGAGACATGGGCGTTTGCACGAAGCGCTCAGCCTGGCCCGACTTGAGGTCGACCCGCCAGATCCAGCCATCCATCGCGGTCACGAAGGCGCGGCCGAGACGCTCCTGTAGGATCACCTCGTCGTGGCCCGGCAGCGCCGATGGAGCACGCGACGCGTTGCCGGCAATGTAGTCGTCGGCCGTGTTCACCGCGGTGATGGCGGCGGGCACCGGCCCGACCGCATAGGCTTCGGCGATGACATGATGCGCCGGCGGCGTGGCGTAAATCCACCATGCGGCGAACGCCGCCAGGATGCTTGCCAGAAGCCCGGCGATGAGAGTGACTAAGCGCATGCTTGCCTGCCTTTCCTTGTCCGGTCGGTCGATGCCGCACTGGGAAGTTACCAGCCGGGCGCCGCTCCGGGTATTGCCAAATGGCCAGCCTAATGGTGAAATTCGGCCAACTTCACGGAGCAGCCACAGCCATGCGCCAGCACACCCACGAGCATCTGGAGGGGGAATTGTTCGTTTCGCTGACGGAACCGCTGGTGCCGGTTCCCCTGCCGGCGCTGGTGGTGCAGCTGGCGCTGGAAAAGGGGGCGAAAATCGACGGCCTGCTGGCGGGAACCGGCCTGCGCCCGGAGCACTTCGGCCATCCGGATACCCGCCTGAGTTACGCCCAGATCGCGGTGATCGTCGCGCGGGCCATGGCGCAAACGGGCGACGCCGGCTTCGGCCTGGCTTTCGGCCAACGCATCCGCCTGTCGCACCTGGCGGAGCTTGGCACCGCGCTGGGATGCGCGCCGACCCTGGGCGAGGCGCTGAAGACGACGATTCGTTACCAGAAATTGCTCGGCTCGGCTTTCGATATGCGTCTGGTCGACCTGGGCGAGAAGATTGCCATGGTCGCCTCCAAGTCGATCCCGCTCGGCGCCAACTATCGCTTCAACCAGGAAACGTGGCTGACCACCATCGCTCGCCTGTCCGTCCGCCTGGTCGAGCGGGACTTGCCGGAACTGCGGGCCGATTTCGATTATCCGGCCCCGCCCCATGCCGGTCGCTACCGCGAGGTGTTCGGCGCCGGGGTGAAATTCGGCCAGGGCTGCTGCCAGGTCGTCTTTCCCAAGCAACTCCTGGCGCTGGCCCTGCCCGGCGCATCGCCGAGTTGCTTCAGGAT
>JBAYJH010000059.1:0-19413 GCA_041665185.1 Sterolibacterium sp. | reverse complement strand
CCCGTTATTAGCACATACAGGAAGACGATAACCCCCGCTCCGACCATCGTGAACAGCGAACCGGTGATCAGCCAGGTGATGAAACCGACCAGGCCTCCGGTCGCGAGGCCGCCGAAAAAGCGCCCAAGAACCAGACTCAAGACGCCGCCGACGATGGTCGCCGCGACAATGCCGATGACCAGCAATTCCCCGAAATCAACCTGTAGCCCCGGCCGGTTCCCGGATTTCTTGCCTTGCCTGGCTGGAGGAAGACTTTCGCCTTCTATCAGCTTTTCGATCTGTTCCACACCCGCCACCAGACCGGCGTAGGGATCATCCGTGCGAAATTTCGGCGCGATGACTTCCGAGACGATGCGCTTGGCGATCGCGTCGGGAATCGCGCCTTCGAGACCATAACCGGTATCGATGCGCAATTTGCGGTCGCGTGCCGCGACGAGAATCAGGATCCCATCGTTGGCCTGCTTGCGGCCGAGCTTCCAGGCATCGAAAACGCGGATCGAATATTCTTCGACGGATTCCGGCTGGGTCGTCGGCACGATCAGTACCGCGATCTGGCTGCCATGCGCTTTTTCGAACTGCCACAGACGCCGATCGAGATCGTCAACCTGCGCCGGCTGAAGCATGCCGGCGGTGTCAACCACGTGCCTGGTAAGCGGCGGCACGGCCAGCGGTGACTCGGCATAGGCATGGGTAGACGCCAGCCCAGCCATCAGCCCAATCGTCAGCGCCACTGCGAGAATGGCGACGACAGACGGCGACCGCCGTAGCTGTGTCCGCCAGTATCGCAGGACGGCAATCACGACAACGGCCAGCTCACTTGTAACCGGCCGACATGGCGTCGCCGTCGCCCTTGGCCGCCGCGGGCTTGGGCGTATCGAACTTGATCGCCGGGGGCGTGGAAATCGCTTTCTCGTCCTCGACCGTGAAGTTGGCCTTGACCTTCCAGCCCATCGCCATCGCCGTCAGGCTGTTGGGAAAGGTGCGCACCGACACGTTGTATTCCTGGACCGTCTTGATGTAGCGATTACGAGCCACGGTGATGCGGTTCTCGGTCCCCTCCACCTGCGCCTGCAAATCACGGAAGTTGGCATCGGCCTTGAGTTGCGGGTAGTTTTCCGAGACCACCAGGAGCCGCGACAGCGCACCGCCCAGTTCGCCTTGCGCTTTCTGGAACTTGGCGAAGGCGGCGGGATCGTTGATCAGTTCCGGCGTCGCCTTGATGCCGGCGACACTGGCGCGGGCCTCGGTGACGCGCGTCAGTACCTCTTTCTCATGGCCGGCGTATCCCTGCACCACCGCAACCAGATTCGGGATCAGGTCGGCACGGCGCTTGTACTGGTTCAGCACTTCCGACCAGGCCGCATTGACCTGTTCGTCGTTGATCTGGATCTGGTTGTAGCCGCAACCCGAGAGCAGGCCGGCCAGCAGAGCGAATAGAGCGATGAGTTTGATGCGCATGATTTCTCCTAGTCAAAGAAACGGCATTCCCCAGATGGGGGCGGCGCCAGCATTTGCAAGCTCAGCCGGGCGCCGGTCCTGGTATCTTGCGCAGCGTCGCCCTTGCGAAGCATAGGTCTTCCCAGGCTTTCGCCTTATCCGGCAAGGTTCGCAGAAGGTAGGCAGGATGATAGGTGACGATCAGGGCTATGCCATCGTGCTCGAATAGGCGGCCGCGCGCTTCGCCGACCTTGACTTCCCTTTGCAACAGCGTTTGCGCCGCGGGTTTGCCCAACGCGACAATCAGCTTGGGCTTCAGCAAGGCGATCTGCCGCTCCAGGTAAGGCCAGCAGGCTACCGTTTCGGCCGGTGTCGGGGTGCGATTGCCGGGTGGGCGACATTTCACGGTGTTGGCGATATAGACCTTCCTGCCCCGCTGCAAATCGATTGCGGCAAGCATGGAATCCAGCAGTTTGCCCGCCTGGCCGACAAATGGTTCGCCGCGCTCGTCCTCCTCGGCACCGGGTCCCTCGCCGACAAACAGCCAATCAGGCGAGAGATCGCCGACTCCCAGCACCGCCTGCTTGCGCATCTGGCAAAGCTCGCAGGCGGTGCATGAGGCAACGCTGGCACGCAACTCGTCCCAGCCCATGGCGGCGATGCTGGCGGTACGATCGCCCGAGGGTTCCGGGAACACGTGGGAAGCGCTGCCGATTTCCTCCTTAGGTGTTGGCGCCGACAATTCCGATGGTGTCGCTTTGCGCAGCTTCCACAACGGCGCCAAGCCCATTTCACGCAAAAACCCGGCGCGGCGCTGGCTTGCTCCGCCAGTGGGATTCCTTTCAGTCACCCCACGGGGGTTTCCTTCGGTCATCCCACAGGGATTCCTTTCGGTCATATCTTCTTCTCCAGCACCAGTGCTGCCTCGCGGCCCTGTTTTGCCGGATAGTAATCCGCTCGTTCCCCGAGTTGGGTAAAACCATGGCGAGCGTAGAAAGCCCGCCCGGCGAAATTCGACTGGCGCACTTCAAGAATCATACGCTGTACCCCATGACTCCTGGCCTCCTCGCATAATGACTCCAACAGCAGACTCCCCAAACCGGCACGCTGTCGCGTCGGGACGATGCTGATATTCAGCAGATGAGCCTCGTCGATGACCCACATCAGCACCGCGTAGCCCACCAGCCGGGTGCCATCTTGCATCAACCTTGCCGTGTATCCTGACGCCAGCGAATCCTCGAAATTCCCCCGGGTCCAGGGAAAGGCATAGATGCTCTGTTCGATTTCCAGGACGCGCCCGACATCTTCTCGCGCCATCGCAACGAACGCAATGCCGGGTGCGCGCGAGCCGTCAGTTGCAGTCATCTATTTCAGACCGCCCCGGGCCAGCCGTTCTGCCGTCGTCAGCGCCACTTTGTCACGCACATACATCGGCGCGGCCGCTTCTGCTCGGACGCCCTTTCCACGCGCCAATCTCGGCGCGGCCAGGCGCGCCACGGAGGCTGCAGTCGGCCAGCAATCGTTACGCACTTCGAGAATACTTGGTCCGCGCAAGTTGGGATAGGAAACGAAGCCGTCTCCGCAGCCGATCCACACTTTTCCACTTGCCGTGCTCGGCAGGCCAATCTGCTGGGGCGGTGCCACAGTCGGTGCCTGCAAGGTCTCAGAACCATCGCCATGGATCAAATAGGCAGCAGAATAGACTTCGCCCATGCGGGCATCGAGGCAGGCGAATATTCTTTCGCCTGCCACGGCTCGGGAATAAGCCGTCATCGCCAATGCTTCGAGGGTTGATACCCCGAGTACCGGCAGGTCAAGGCCAAATGCCAGTCCCTGCGCCACACCGCAAGCCAGGCGCAGCCCGGTAAACCCTCCCGGCCCGGCGCCAAAGGCGATGCCCTCGACATCCTTGAAGGTCAATCCGGCCTCGGCAAGCAAGTCAATGATCCAGGGCAGCAGTCGTTCGGATCCGCCGTTGGGGATGTCTTCGGCACGTTCGATGAGATGTCCATTCAGCCACAGAGCGACGGACAAATGGCGAGTGGAGGTTTCCAGGGCGATGAGATTCACGTAATTATTCTACCCGACCCACCGCTGCGGCATGACAAACGCGCAGCGCGCCCCGCCGCTGGCAATGCAACATAACTTCCTGGCTATTCCGGCTTATTCCGCCGATAGATGTCGCGACCTGCGGCATTGATGTCGCGCCGCAATTGCCGCCGCTCCTCCGGTGACAGGCGTTCCCTGACCTGGCCCGGAACCATTCCCTGCGCCGGAATCGGTTTCAATTCCTCCGCCCGCTGGGTAGTTGACGCCCCGCGCAGAAGCGGTTGCTCGATGTTGTCATCGATGTTCTTTTGATCATTTCGGCGCAACCATGGGCGCTGCATTTCTCCTGATGCTTGTCCCCTGGCGGAATCCCTGCCGCGCGAACCTTCATGCTGCGCGGCAACTGGCGACGAAAAGCTCAGCGCGGTCAGCAGAAATGTGGCGAAGGTGGAGAAATATTTTATGGCGGCCATGATGTAGAGTGTGGAGGGATTACGCCACCGAAGAGAATCATCGAAAGACAGAACCCTGCAATACGGCGACCATTGTAGTGGATGCAGCATGTCTGACTATTGGCTTGCGCGCTGCAATTGTAATATTGTGTAACGGCGAGCCAGGTACCAGTCGCCAGTTTGCAGGACACTATGCCATGCAGTTTGCTCTGGTCGGCATTCTTCCTCTTCAAATCAAACTGGGGCCGGATGGATGTGCGGTACACTATCCGCCGCCGGGTTATCCAAATCTGGATTCCGAGTATCGTAGCCATGTCATTGGCAGTGATCGCAGAACAAAAGGGACACTAATGAAAAGGCACTATCATCTAATCGCTGCGGCACTCGCGGTTCTTGTCTTGACGGGTTGCCTGGGCAACGCATTCAATCTCGGCAGCTCCGCAAACCCTCCAACCGATGTCACTCTGGTCGCCGGCGACAGCAGCGTCACCGTGAGTTGGACCATGGCGCCAAATGTCCAGTACTGGATATTCTCAGCGCCGGGAGACTCCATCACGACCGACAACTGGACCAAGCTGTCCGGCGGCAGAGCCACCATAGACGCGATCTCGCCATTGGTGATCTCCGGCTTATCCAACGGTTTCAACTATTCCTTCACGATCAACGCGCGGACCGATGGCGGACCGGGAGGCCCCGGCAGCGCATCGGTGACCGCAATGCCAAGACTCGCCGGAACGAAATGGTCGTTGGCAAATCCTCTCGCCAACGACCTGCGCGGAACGGCCTTCGGCACCCTCTTTGTCGCCGTGGGCGCCCACGGCGCCTTGTATTCCACTCCCGATTTCAATTCGTGGACTCCCGTGACCTGGACGGCACAGACCAATCCCGTCGGCGATCCGCCGGATCTCAATGCCGTGGTGTACGGAACTGCCGGCTATGTGGCGACAGGTGCCCGGGGTGCGATGCTGCTGAGTACCGACGCGATCACCTGGACCGCACAGAATAGTGGTACCGCCAACAATCTATATGCGCTCGCCAGCAACGGCGGCAGCGTGTATCTGGCGGTGGGAGCGAATGGCAGCATCATCAACACCACAGACGGCAAGGCATGGGCCACCGCGAATAGCGGCACCAATCAAGACCTGTTCGGCTTGGCATACGGAAACGGACTCTATGTCGCAGTCGGTGCCAACGGCACGCTTTTGACCAGCACCGATGGTACGACCTGGCAGTCAGTGGCATCGAATACTTCGGCGAGACTGAATAGCGTGGCCTACGGCGTCAATGCCACAACCTCAATAGCCACCTTCGTCGCGGTCGGCGAGGCGGGAACCGTGATCACCAGCATCGATGGCTCGACCTGGACCGTCCAGAGCCCCACCACCACGAATAACCTGGCTTCGATCTCCTATGGCAGACAGTATGTTACGGTCGGCGACAAGGGCACGATTCTCACCAGCACGGATGGCAGCACCTGGCAAGTCCAGGCGTCCGGCACGGTAAGCAATTTGACTGCCGTCGCTCACAGCTCGGTCGGCTATTCCGCGGTGGGCGCCGGTGGAACGAACCTGTCGGCAATCTAACCGATGCCGCAGCCGTGATAGTCGTGCTCGAGAAATTCAGTACCCATCGAACCTGCGATACCAGAAGGCGCCACACGCAGACCTATGAATGAGAAACCCAAGATCCTCGTCGTCGACGATGACTTGCGCCTGCGCGAGCTACTTAACCGTTACTTGACCGAGCAAGGGTTCGCCGTCAAAGCCGTGGAGAACGCCGTTGCCATGGACAAGATGCTGACGCGTGAACTTTACGATCTACTGGTGCTGGACCTCATGCTGCCGGGAGAGGACGGCCTGGCCATTTGTCGCCGGCTACGCGGCGAAAACAACCCGAACCATGACCTGCCGATCATCATGCTCACTGCAAAAGGCGATGATATCGACCGTATCGTCGGACTCGAAATGGGCGCAGACGACTACCTGCCCAAACCATTCAATCCTCGTGAACTGGTCGCCCGAATCCATGCCGTACTGCGACGACGCAGCGCTCCGCCGCCGCCCGGAGCCCCCACGACCGAGGAAGAAATAATCGCCTTCGGCGGCGTCAGTCTCAATCTTGCGACACGCGAATTGGGCCGTGGCGAGGAGATTACCCAACTGACCACCGGCGAATTCGCCGTCCTCAAGGTGCTGGTTCAACACCCGCGCCAGCCGTTATCCCGGGACAAGTTGATGGAACTGGCGCGTGGACGGGAATATGATGTCTTCGATCGCTCCATCGATGTGCAGATCTCGCGTTTGCGCAAGCTCGTGGAGGAGGACCCGGCCAAGCCGCGATATGTCCAGACAGTGTGGGGATTCGGCTACGTTTTCGTTCCGGATGGGATCAAGCACGCCTGATGAAATTCTGGCCGGGCACCCTGTTATGGCGCACATTCCTGCTGATCGCCGTGCTGATGTCGCTGTCGATGCTGGCCTGGTTCAACATCTACCGCGCCTACGAGCGCGAACCTCGAGCGCGGCAGTTATCTCAATTGATGGTCAGCGTGGTAAACCTGACGCGTAGCGCTCTCATCAGCGCCGAGCAGCAAAAGCGTCACGACCTGTTGCTGGAACTCTCCGATCGTGAAGGCATCCACATATACCCGGCCGAAGACGATGAAACGATAGCTCCGCTGCCCGATCGAGCCTTGCTTTACCTGGTGGCTGAACAACTACGCAGCGAACTCGGACCGGAAACACGCCTGACACTCGAGCGCAACGGGGAACTGGCGGTATTCGTCAGTTTTCGGATTGACGATGGAGAAGAGGCGGAATACTGGCTGGCATTGCCGATCGAGCGTATCGAACGCAGCGTTCCCTGGCAGTGGATCGGTTGGGGTCTGGCGGCTCTTTTGCTATCACTGAGCGGTGCCTACCTGATCATGTTCCGCGTTACCCGTCCGTTGAAGGCGCTTTCCCTGGCCGCCATGGAAATCGGCCGCGGCCGCACCCCGCCACCCATCGAAGAACATGGCCCATCCGAAATCGTCGCCGTGGCGAGCGCCTTCAACCAGATGTCGGCGGACCTTGCCCGCCTCGATAGCGACCGCACGCTGATCCTCGCCGGCGTTTCCCATGATCTGCGCACCCCGCTGACCCGCCTGCGCATGAACATTGAACTCTCGGGTACTGATGAAGTGACCCGCGGCGGCATGGTCGCAGATGTCGAGGAGATGGATCTCACCATCGGCCAGTTTCTCGATTTCGCCCGCGAGACATCCGGTGAAGAACCGCAGGAGCTTGACCTCACCGCGCTGCTCAACGACCTCGCGGCGCAGTATGCGCGCCGCGGTAAGCCGGTCGAGACCGCTCTCGCCACCCTGCCGCCGCTGCAAGCGCGTCCGCAGGGCCTGCGCCGCGCCGTCGCCAACCTGGTCGACAACGCGTTGCGCCATGCGGCCGGCGACCAGCCTCTGCTTCTCAACCTGCGCCAAGAGCGGCGCGACATCGTGATCGAGGTCTGCGATCGAGGTCCCGGAATCCCCGCGCAAGAGGCCGAACGACTCAAGCTGCCTTTCACTCGCCTCGACAGCGCACGCAGCAACGTCAGCGGCGCAGGGCTCGGACTGGCGATCGTCGACCGTATCGTGCGCGCCCATGGCGGGCGGCTGGATCTATTGCCGCGAGAGGGCGGCGGCCTGGTCGCCCGAATCACGTTGCCCCGGCCATGAGCGATCATCCAAGAATTGCACCGTCCACACCCTATCTGGCCATCGGCGGCGAACCGGCCCTGCGCGCCCTGGTGCGACGCTTCTATGAGCTGATGGACTCTCAACCCGAGACCTATGGCATACGCAAGCTCCATCCGGCAGACCTGAGCGGCTCGGAAGAAAAGCTATTCATGTATCTCTCCGGCTGGCTCGGCGGTCCGCAGTTATTTACCCAAAGATTCGGCCATCCGCGCTTGCGGGCACGCCACCTGCCGTTCGCTATCGGCAGCGCGGAACGCGACCAGTGGATGCTTTGCATGCGCCAGGCGATGCAAGAGCTCGTCGCCGATGCCGAACTGCGATCGAAGCTGGAGCGCGCCCTGGCCGATCTGGCCGATCACATGAGAAATCAGGTCGAGCCGGGTGAAACTTGAGGGACGCAGCAACCGGCGGCGCTGTCGTCACCGTCACGCCCCGCTCCACTTGTTTCCCCCACCAGCGGCCAGCGTCCGATGACCGTGTAGTGCGGCCCCTCGCTCGCCAATCTTGATTCAACCAGGACAAAGTCGGTCACCGACCAACCGATGGCTTCGAGTGCCGGCATGGGGGCACAGCGCGCACAATGGATATTGCGCAGCAGCGTCATATGCGCGGCGAACTCAGCCGTTTCGAGCGGCAGCCCCGCCGCCGCCAGGCGCTCATAGAGTTGGCCGACCAGGGTTAATAGCGCTAGGGGCGGCTGGCTACAGCCGATCCAGGCAATCCGCTTGTGACGCCAGCAGTCGAGCCGGTCCAGGCACAGCGAAAAAGCCGGCGCCGCCACCTGCCGCGCGGCAGCAAGCAAGATCTCGATTCGATCCCCAGGCAACTCGCCTATAAATGCCAAAGTCAGATGAAGTGTCTCGCGCCGCATGCGGCGCCGGCCGCCCAGCGCATGCAATTGCCGGCCGACCTGGTCGAGCCTCTCCAGCGCTGCCTGGTCCGGCCACAGGGCGAAGAAAACCCGGCGACGTTGCCTGCTCGCTTCAGGCATCGGCCTTGACCAACAAGGCCACCGCCTGCGCGGCAATACCCTCGCCCCGTCCGGCGAATCCCAGTCTTTCGGTGGTCTTGCCCTTGATATTCACACATGCGGCGGCGACGCCGAGATCGGCGGCGATCAACGACCGCATGGCATCGACATGGGGCGCGATGCGTGGCGCCTGGGCTACCACGGTGGCATCCACATTGCCTACCCGCCAGCCAGCCTGACGTACCGCGGCCATGGCCTCGCGCAGCAGCAGGCGGCTGTCGGCGCCCGCCCAGCGCGCATCGCTGTCCGGAAAATGCCGGCCGATGTCGCCCAAGCCGGCCGCCCCGAGTATGGCGTCGGTGATCGCGTGCAACAACACATCGGCGTCTGAATGTCCGTGCAATCCCCGCTCGAAGGGAATCTCGACGCCGCCGATCAGCAATCGACGACCCGGAACCAGCGGATGCACGTCGAACCCCTGGCCGATGCGAAAGTTCAGGTTCATGCCTCGTCTTCCTTCTCTTGACGGTGTTGCAGGATCCACCCGGCGAGGAGCAGATCGAGGGGATAGGTAACCTTCAGGTTGGTGGCGTCGCCCGCCACCAGCTTGGGGCGGAAACCGAGGGCCTCCATCGCGCCGGCTTCGTCGGTGACGCCTTGGAGATCGACGTGGCTCTCCAGGGCACGGCGCAAGTAGGCGTGGCGAAACATCTGCGGCGTCTGGGCTTGCCATAGCGCCGCTCGCGGCACCGTTGCATCGATCCGCTGGCCGGCATCGGCATGTTTCAGCGTATCGGCGACCGGCACTGCCAGAATGCCGCCGACTTCGTCGTCGGCGATCGAGTCGATCAGAGTGTCGACATGCCAACGTGCCAGGCAGGGCCGTGCCGCGTCATGCACCAAGATCCAGTCCTGCGCTCGCACCTGGGCGGCGATGGCGCGCAAGCCATTGCGTACGCTCTCGGCGCGCGTCGCGCCGCCACAAAACAGCGGCACCAGTTTGGCCCCAAGGTCAGACCAGATATGCCGGCTCCATTGTTCATCTTGTGGTGCCAGCACCACGAACACCAGTTCGATCCTCGGCAAAGAACACAGCGTGGCGAGCGCATGATGAATCAGAGGACGACCGGCGAGCGGCAGATATTGCTTCGGCGTCCCGCCGCAGGCATCGCCGCCCATGCGCGCGCCGCTGCCTGCGGCGGGGACCAAGGCAAAGCAGGTCGGCGAAGTAAGGTCGGAAACTGTCATATGGGGATTGTAAGGACTAGAATTAACTTGTGCTAGCTGCACGTTGAAAGGAGGCGCACCATGAGTGCCTTGGCAGTATCCATACGCCCCCCCGCCGTAGCCGGGATGTTCTATTCCGGATCGACGACCGCCTTGGACGCGGAAGTGCGCGAGTATCTGTCACACGCTGTTACAACAGCGACATCCGCGCCGAAAGCCTTGATCGTGCCCCATGCGGGTTACGTCTATTCCGCGCCGGTTGCCGCCAGCGCCTATGCCTGCCTTGCTACGGCAAGGAGCCAAATACGCCGCGTGGTGCTGCTGGGGCCGACCCATCGCGTGGCGATCCGCGGCCTGGCGATCCCCGATGCCACGGTCTTCGATACCCCGCTAGGCGGAGTCCCGCTCGACGCCGAACTGATGAATGTAGCGGCGGCATTGCCACAGGTGCAGCGGAGTGAGGCGGCGCATGCGCTGGAGCACTCGCTGGAAGTGCAACTGCCTTTCCTCCAGGTGGCACTGGATGAATTCACGCTCCTGCCCCTGGCGGTTGGCATGGCCAGCGCCGAGGATGTCGCCACGGTGCTCGACCGGGTATGGGGCGGTCCGGAAACCTTGATCGTCATCAGCTCCGATCTGTCGCACTATCATTCCTACACCGATGCGCAGCGCCTCGACCAGGAAACGGCGCACCAGATTGTCGCTTTGCAGCCACTCGCGGACCATGAGCAGGCCTGCGGCGCCACGCCGGTTAACGGGCTGCTGCTATGCGCCCGCCGACGCGGCCTCAAAGCGCAACTGCTGGACTTGCGCAACTCCGGCGATACCGCCGGCGACCGCATGCGGGTCGTCGGTTACGGTGCCTTCGCCTTCAACGAAGAGACTGGCCATGGACAGTGATATCGGGCCGGCGTTGCTGGTCATGGCGCGCAATGCCATCGCCGACAATTTTGGCCTGGCCCATTCCACTCAACCGGCGGTGCTGCCCCAACTGAGCCAGCCCGGCGCGGTTTTCGTGACCCTAACGGAACACGGCGAATTGCGCGGCTGCATCGGCTCGCTCGAAGCATGGCGCCCGCTTCGCGACGATGTCGTCGCCAACGCCCGCGCCGCGGCCTTCAACGATCCACGTTTCGCGCCGCTACAGGCTGAGGAACTGCCGGAGGTTCGCGTCGAAGTGTCGCTGCTCTCGTCATCCCAGCCGATGTCCTTCGCCAGCGAAGCCGATGCCATCGGACAGATCAGGCCCAACATCGACGGGGTCGTTCTCGAATACGGCGGACATCGCGGGACGTTTCTTCCCCAGGTCTGGGAAAGCTTGCCGGAGCCCCGCCAGTTCATGGACCAGTTGAAACGCAAGGCCGGCTTGCCCGCTGATTTTTGGAGCCAGGATATCAAGCTGTCGCGCTATCAGGTGGACAAATGGAAGGAACCGACATGAGCATCGCCGAGAGCCAATATCCCGGCCGCTGGTGGCACGCCATCGAAGAAGGCCGAATCCAGTGCGACCTCTGTCCGCGCGATTGCAAGCTGCATGAGGGCCAGCGCGGCGCCTGCTTCGTCCGCGCCATGCGCGATGGCAAGATGGTGCTGACCACCTACGGACGAAGCTCGGGCTTCTGCATCGATCCGATCGAGAAGAAACCTCTCAATAACTTCTATCCTGGCTCCAGCGTGCTCTCCTTCGGCACCGCGGGTTGCAACCTGGCATGCAAGTTCTGCCAGAACTGGGACATCTCGAAATCCCGCCAGATGGATACGCTGATGGACGCGGCCTCCCCCGAAGCCATCGCCAAGGCGGCGGCCGCACACGGCAGCAGGAGTGTCGCCTTCACCTACAACGACCCGGTGATCTTCGCCGAATACGCCATGGACACGGCAGATGCCTGCCACGCCCAGGGTATAGCGACGGTGGCGGTCACCGCCGGCTATATGCACGCCGCGCCGCGCCGCGATTTCTATGCCAAGATGGATGCGGCGAACATCGACCTCAAAGCCTTCACCGAGGATTTCTATGCGAAGCTGTGCGTAGGCCATCTCAAGGACGTACTCGACACTCTCGTCTACGTTCACCACGAAACGAATTGCTGGCTGGAAATCACCACGCTGTTGATTCCTGGGCACAACGACTCGACGCAAGAAGTGACGGAACTATCGAAATGGGTGGCGCGCGAACTCGGCCCGGACGTTCCCTTGCACTTCTCCGCCTTCCACCCCGACTACAAACTCCTCGATGCGCCGGCGACGCCGCCGGCCACGTTGGCCGACGCCCGTCGCGTTGCCCTCGAACAGGGCTTGCATTATGTATATACGGGCAACATCCATGACAAGGAAGGCGATACGACCTATTGCCCGGCTTGCAAGAAGGCGGTGATCGAGCGCGACTGGTACGAAATCCTCGCCTATGCGCTCACCGACGACGGCTGCTGCAAGCATTGCGGCAGCGGCATTGCCGGTCGCTACGGCGACTACCAGCAGCCTTTCGGCTCGCGTCGGATTCCCGTCAGGATGACTATGCAGGACAACACCTGATCGACTGCCGAGTTTCTGTCAGGGTATAACGAATCACCACGCATATTCGGCTGGCGGCTTGCCCTCAATATCGAAGATGGCCGGTCTTCATCGACTGGTGGGACAGCGCATGAGGTCGCGTATCGGCATCGAACGCTCAAGCGGGGAATCGGGCAATCGGGATTGGGCGGCTGCGAAGGCACTCAGCCGGCAAATTCCTGCCTGACGATGGCTGCGCCCGCCGCCAGCGCGCGCAGCTTCCCGCGGGCAGCCTCCCGCGACAGGGGAACCAGACCACAGTTGGTGCAGGGGTAGAGTCTTTCCGGTGCCACAAACTTCATCGCTGCCCGTATCACCTGGGCGACCTGCTGCGGCGTCTCGACCTGCTCGGTGGTCACGTCAATGGCCCCAACCATGATGTCTTTGCCGGCGAGCAGGGCTATCAATTCCATGGGCACATTGGAGTTGGCGCACTCAAGCGAAATCTGGTCTATTGTTGAATTCGCCAGTAACGGGAAAATCGATTCATATTGGCGCCATTCCGATCCGAGCGATTTCTTCCAGTCGATATTGGCCTTGATGCCGTAGCCGTAACAAATATGCGTTGCAGTCTTGCATTTCAAACCAGCCGCAGCCTGTTCCAGCGTCGCGACGCCCCAGTCGCGCACCTCGTCCATGAACACGTTGAAGGCCGGTTCGTCGAACTGGATGATATCGATGCCCAGCGCTTCGAGTTCGCGGGCTTCGGCGTTGAGAATATCGGCAAATACGCTGGCCAGTTTTTCCCGGCTCTGGTAATAGCCGTCGAAAAGCGTATCCACCATGGTCATCGGCCCGGGCAGGGTGAACTTGACCCGTTTGTCGGTTTCGGCCCTCAAGAATCGGGCGTGTTCCATGAATACCGGTTTGCGCCGGGCCACCGAACCGACCACCACCGGCACCTCGGCATCGTAACGATCGCGAATACGCATCGTGCGCTTGTGTTCAAAGTCTATGCCTTCAAGAGCTTCGATGAACGTCGTCACGAAGTGCCGGCGCGTTTGTTCGCCGTCGCCGACGATGTCGATACCAGCGGCATGCTGGTCATACAGGACCAGCCGCACTGCATCCTTCATGCCTTCCGTAAGCGCTTCGCCTTGCAGCAGCCAGGGCGCCCACAATTGGCCTGGGGCCGCCAACCACAAGGGTTTCGGAAGGCTCCCCGCAATCGTCGTTTGCAATAAGGCTTGGCTCATGGTGATTTCCGTACCAGGATGGACATTGGGCGGATGAAACTTCGTCGGCCACATCGAGACAAATGCCAGGCTGTCACAGTGCGATCAGCGGCAGCCCGGGAACAAGCAATCATTTTTTCTTGGTCTCCACCTTCGTCTTGCCTTCGACAGCCGCCTTGAAACCCGCAACGGCCTTAACCTTAGGCACCGTGGTCGCCGCGAGATTGTAACGCTTTCAATTATGGGTGGCACCAATTGCCAGAATTTTCCGTACCAAGCCCCCTTCAACGTCATGGCTGTCCTGGCCCGCTGCTCGCAGTAAACCCTACCCAACCATCAAGGCAATATATTTCAAATGCCGGTTGAACTTCTCCATCGCCGTACCCATCTACACCTGCATCATCCAAAAGCCAAGCGGCCAACTTAGGTCGTCGCACAAGGACAGCAGAATGAAAGCGCTTAACCCGACTTTGATAGACATCATTTCACCACCCGCCAACCCTTGGCTCCAATCCATCCTGAAAGGGAAGGCGCGATCCGTTCCTCCCGGGGTTCAAGTGGTCCGCTTCGGCGATATGGAAGATGATGACGCGGCCCGGTCTGCGGCCACCTCCGTCGGTGCCGACGACGTTTCCGCCGCCGGATAGGACGCGGTTATAGTTGCCGTCGCTTGCGATGACGCGGTTCAGCCCCCCTCATTTGGTAGGGCATACCGAGTCCATTGGCCCGACTGTTACCCACCCGCTCATCCTATACAGCCACCACTTCAACGTTGGGTTCTATCGACTCGACCAGCTTCTGGATGCTGATCAGGGTTCCGGATAGCGAACTGGGGCAACTGCCGCAGGCTCCCTGATAGTGAACATTGAGCCGGTCACCTTCAAGGCCGAGCACGTAGAGATCTCCCCCGTCGCTTTGCAGGTAGGGGCGAATTTCCTGATCCAGCAAGGCGTTGATTCGTTCGAGACGTTGCCGGTCCTCGGGAGCCAGCCTGGCGATCGACTCCGTGGCCGCCTCCGCCAGCGCCGCCGATTCGACATCCGCTGCCGGAGCGGCACGGATCGGCTCGGCGAGCAGGCGTTTCAACTCCTGCCAGTCTGCGCCACCGTCCTGGGTCACGGTGATCCAATGTTCCACATAGAAGACATTGGTGACGTGATCGACGGCGAACAGCGCCGCAGCGAGGGGATCACCCTTCGCCTGCTCGGCGCTTTCGTAGGAGCGAGGGATTCCCCAGGTCAGCGGCTCCTTGAGGATGAACTTCATCGCGTTGGGATTGGGCGTGCCTTCGATTTCGGCAATTCTTGGCATCTCGGTCTCTTAAGAAAAGCTCACATCTTCAAGCGTTTCCGATCGGCGCCTGCATGGGGTCGGCATCGGCTTCGGTCGAAACACTCGCCACCGAGTGGAACGCGGCATGCAGCGTATGCCAGGGCAGGATCGCGCATTTGACGCGCATCGGCAGGTCGCGCACCCCGGCGAATACCGCCAGCCGTCCGATCCGCGACAGCTGATCCAGACTGCTCTTGCCGGTCGCCATGGCCAGAAAATCCTGTGTCAAGACTTCCGCTTCGGCGCGCGTCCTGCCCTTGACGGCGGCGGTCATCATCGATGCCGACGCCTTGCAGATGGCGCACGATTCGCCGTGAAACGCAATGCGCGCGATGGTTTCGCCGGCGACCGCCAGCGTCACCTTGATGTGATCGCCGCACAGCGGATTAACGCCCTCCGCTTGATGACTGGGGTGTTCCAGCACGCCATAGTTACGCGGCTTGCGATTGTGGTCGAGGATCACTTCCTGGTACAGCGTCTTTGGATCCGCCATCATGCGAACACCTGCTGTACGCGGCGGATGCCTTCCACCAGCGCGTCGACCTCGGCCAGGCTATTGTAGAAGGCAAATGAGGCGCGCGAAGTGGCTGGTATGCCATAACGCTGCATCACCGGCTGCGCGCAATGATGGCCGGTCCGTACCGCCACGCCTTCCTGGTTGAGCAGCGTGCCGACATCGTGAGGATGGATGCCGTCGATCACGAAGGACAGCACCGCGGCCTTGTTGCGGGCATTGCCAATGACGCGCACGCCGGGCAGTACTTGAATTTGTTCGGTGGCGTACCGCAGCAATTCCTGCTCGTGGACCGCGATTTCGTCCATGCCGATTGCCGACAAGTAGTCGACCGCCGCCCCGAAGCCGATGGCCGCCGCGATCGGCGGCGTGCCGGCCTCGAATTTATGCGGGATGGTGTTGTAAGTGGTCTTTTCGAAAGTGACCGACAGGATCATGTCGCCACCGCCCTTGAAAGGCTGCATGCGCTCGAGGAAGTCGGCCTTGCCGTAGAGGATGCCGATGCCGGTCGGTCCGCACAGCTTGTGGCCTGAGAATGCGTAAAAGTCGCAATCCAGGTCCACCACGTCAATCGGCATGTGGGGGGCCGCCTGGGCGCCATCGACCAGCACCGGCACGCCGCGTTCATGGGCAAAGGCGATCATCTGCTTGACCGGGTTGATGCTGCCCAGGGCGTTCGAGACATGGCTCACGCCGACGAAACGGGTTCGTTCGGTGAAGAGTTTTTCGTATTCTTCGATCAGCAACTCACCGCTATCGTCGATCGGCACGACACGTATCCTCGCGCCTTTCTCCTCGGCGAGCATCTGCCAGGGAACGATGTTCGAATGGTGCTCCAGCGTGGTGAGGATGATCTCGTCGCCGGCGCCGATGAACTTGCGGCCGTAGCCGTGCATCACCAGGTTGATCGCATCGGTGGTACCGCTGGTGAAGATCACCTCGCGGTCCTCGCCGGCATGAATGAAATTCCGCAACTTGTGGCGGGCCTTGGCGTATTCGGCGGTGGCGGTCTCGGAAAGGTAGTGGACCGCACGATGGATATTGGCGTGCTGAGTCGTCTGATAGCGCACCAGCCGGTCGATAACCTGTTGCGGCATCTGGCTGGATGCGGCGTTGTCCAGATAGACCAGCGGCCTGTCATAAACCCTGAGTCTGAGAATGGGGAAATCTTCGCGGATGCGCGCGACATCGAATGCCGGCGCAGCGTGAAGCATAGGCACGGCTGCGTTCACGGCTGGTCCGTAGTCTGCGCCATTACCGCCTGCGCGAGCTGCTCTCGGAGCGAGGCTACCGGTATACGTGCGATGATCTCGGCGCCGAACGCATAGGTCAGCAACTTGCGCGCGACGCCGTCCGGCAAGCCGCGGCTGGTCAGATAAAACACTTCCTCGTTGTTGAGCTGCCCGACGGTCGCACCGTGGTTGCATTTCACGTCATCGGCAAAGATCTCCAATTGTGGCTGGGTATCGATGTGCGCCCTGTCGCTCAGCAGCAGGTTGCGGCTGGATTGGGAGGAGTCGGTGCGTTGCGCGCCCGGACGCACCATGATCTTGCCGTTGAATACCGCGTGCGCCGCCCCGCCGACGATGCACTTGTGCAACTGGCGACTGACGCCGAAGGGCTGGGCATGGTCGATGTAGGTATGAGTATCGGCAAGCTGGCGACCGGCTATCAGCGCCAGCCCGTCGATGCTGCATTCGGCGCCTTCGGCTGCTTGCAGCACTTTCAGGTCGTAGCGCGATAGCCGCGCCCCCAGCGCCATGCTCACCGACTGATAGCTGCTGGCCCTGTCGAGGGTCACGGCGCAGTTGGCAATGTGGAAACCCTCGTTGCCCTCGCGCTGCACCCGGACATGCTGGACCCGCGCCCCCTCGGCAAGTGAAATCTCGGTCACAGCATTGGTGAAATAGGCGGTTTCCTGCATCGCGACGTAGTCTTCGATGAGCGTCACGGCGCTGCCCGTCTGCGCCACCAGGAGACAGCGCGGATAGCTGGCCACCCCTGGTTGCGTGGCTATGAACAACAGATGCAGCGGCGCTGCAACCGCGCTGTTACGCGGTGCGATGATCAGCGCGGCATCCTGGAGAAATGCGGTGTTCAGCGCGGCGAAGACGTTGTTGCCGAAGCCGGCATGGCGGCCCAGATGCGACTCGACAAGCGCGGCATGCGCCTCCCCTCCTTCCGCCAAGTGGGTCACCACCACCCCGCAGTCGATGGCGGTCCGGGAGAGTTGCGGCGCATACTGGCCATCGACAAACACTAGGCGGTTGGCCGCTTCCGCAATATCAAAGCGCTCGATATCCACGGGCCGCAACGTGGTTGCGGTCTGCGCCCGTTGGAACGACGAGCGGGTTAGCTGAGAAATATCGGTAAAACGCCATGCTTCATCGCGTGGACTGGGGACGGTCAATTCGCCGACGCGGTCCACCGCCTCGGCCCGTAAGTTGTTGATCCAACGCAACGCGGGCAAAGCCGGTGGAAGATACGGCTGTCCGGCCAGCAAGTTTTCCAGGTAGCCGTCGGCGATTGCGCTCATGCCGCCATCCGCCCCGCCGCCTCGTGTTCCAAGTGTTCGGCAGCGACCCAGTCGTAGCCCCGCGCTTCGAGTTCGAAAGCCAGTTCCTTGCCTCCGGTCTTGATGATGCGGCCCTCCTCCATGACATGCACGAAATCAGGGACGATATAGTTGAGCAGCCGCTGATAGTGGGTCACCAGCACCGTCGCAGACTCCGGGTTGGCAAGCTGATTGACGCCTTGGGAAACGACCCGCAGGGCATCGATGTCGAGGCCGGAGTCGGTCTCGTCGAGGATCGCCAGCCGCGGTTGGAGAATCGCCATCTGCAAGATTTCATTGCGCTTCTTTTCGCCGCCGGAGAATCCTTCGTTAACGCTGCGGTCGAGAAAATCCGGGCTCATTTCCAGCAGTTTCATCTTCTCGCGCACGAAATCGTCGAACTCCAGCGGGTCGAGTTCGTCCTTGCCGCGTTGCGCCTGTAAAGTATTGTAGGCTAGGCGCAGAAACTGGCTGTTGGCGACGCCGGGGATCTCGATCGGATACTGAAAGGCCAGGAACACCCCGGCCCGCGCCCGCTCTTCGGGCGCCAGATCGAGCAGGTTGCGTCCCATGAAGTTCACCGTACCGGCGCTCACCGTGTATGCGGGGTGGCCCGCCAGCACCTTGGCGAACGTGCTCTTGCCGGAACCGTTCGGTCCCATGATCGCATGCACTTCACCGCTATTCACCGTGAAGTCCAGCCCTTTCAGGATTTCGATACCGCTCACGCTGGCGCGCAAGCCGCGCACTTCCAGCAGCGTCCGGCTGTCGTGGTAAATCATCCGACACTCCCTTCGAGTTTGAATCCGAGCAGCTTGGTCGCCTCGACGGCAAACTCCATCGGTAATTGTTGAAATACGTCCTTGCAGAATCCATTGATGATCATCGATACCGCCTCCTCGGCGCCGATACCGCGTTGGGCAAAGAGGAACAGTTGGTCCTCGCCGATCTTCGAGGTCGACGCCTCATGCTCGACCTTGGCGCTGTGGTTGCGAACCTGGATATAGGGGAAAGTATTGGCACTACAGCGGTCCCCGATCAGCATGGAGTCGCATTGCGAATAATTGCGCGCGCCCTCGGCGCTCGTCGCAACCTTGACCAGGCCGCGATAGCTGTTATTCGATAGGCCGGCGGAAATGCCTTTGCTGACGATGGTGCTGCGGGTGTTCTTGCCGATGTGGATCATCTTGGTGCCGGTATCGGCCTGTTGATGGTGATTGGTGACGGCGACCGAATAGAACTCGCCCACCGAGTTGTCGCCCAGCAGCACACAGGATGGATATTTCCAGGTAATCGCCGAACCGGTCTCGACCTGCGTCCAGGAGATGTGCGAGTTTTCGCCCTCGCACTTGCCGCGCTTGGTTACGAAGTTGAAGATGCCGCCGCGGCCCTCTTCGTCGCCGGCGTACCAGTTCTG
>JBAYJH010000058.1:0-19544 GCA_041665185.1 Sterolibacterium sp. | reverse complement strand
CCGTCGCCGATTGCGATGCGTTGGCGCGGCGGGCCCTGCAACGCCGTGCCATGGAAGTATTTGCCGAACGCCTCGATTGCTATGCACACGCCCTGGGGCGGCCGGCACCGGCGCTGGGCCTGTCGAACGCGCGCACCCGCTGGGGTAGTTGCAGCAGCAACAGCGGCATACGCCTCAACTGGCGGCTGATCCATCTGCCGCTGGCACTGATCGATTATGTGGTGGCCCACGAACTGGCGCACCTGGTCGAGATGAACCACAGCAGGCGGTTCTGGGCCGTCGTCGCCAGCATTTACCCCGATTGGCAAAACTCCCGCCGCGAACTCAAGTTGCGTGCCGCCGATATTCCGATCATTTGATCTGGGAACCACCATGAGAATCCTGCATACCATGTTGCGTGTCGGCGATCTGGACAAGTCTCTGGCCTTTTATACCGAGGTATTGGGCATGCGCCTGTTGCGCCGCACCGATTATCCCGACGGAAAATTCACCCTGGCCTTCGTCGGTTTCCAGGACGAGCGCGATGGGGCGGTGCTGGAGCTGACTTACAACTGGGGCGTGGATCGCTACGAGATCGGCAGCGGCTACGGACATATTGCCCTGGAAGTCGACGACGCTTATGCCGCCTGCGCCGAAATCAAGCGGCGCGGCGGTTCCGTCACTCGTGAGGCCGGACCGATGAAGCATGGCACCACAGTGATCGCTTTCGTCGAGGATCCGGATGGTTACAAGATTGAATTGATCCAGAGGAAAGCCGTCGGTTGATGCCATCGACTTGTGTGAGAAAATGGAAGCACCGCAACATCCATGACAGACTCCGCCAGCGTGTCGGCCCAGCCTGACGATGTAATCAATGAATACTGTGAGGCCAGCCGCATGAAAATCGATCTGCGCAAGATTTACAAATTCGAAGCGTTGGAAATTGAGGTAGACACTGCATTGCCGTCCGGCGGCGATGTGTTCTACGAATGCACCAAATGCAAGAACGTCGTCAGTTCGGTGCCGTATACCTCGGCCGAATGCGAATGCGGCAATCTGAAAGGCAACAAGGGTTCGATTACCATTGCCGACCCCAGCCTGGTCAAACCGGTACGCGGACGCTTGAAGTAATCCCCGGCGCCACTTCGCCAGCCCGGATGCCGTAGTCTTCGGCACCGTGCCGGCTTCAATATTCCTATATCCATGCAGGGACTCAATCCACCGCAGCGCGAAGCCATCCGTTATCTTGACGGCCCCTTGTTGGTGCTGGCCGGTGCGGGCAGCGGCAAGACCCGGGTGATCACCCACAAGATCGCCTACCTGATCGAGGAATGCCAGGTTCAGCCCAGCCACATAGCCGCCATCACGTTCACCAACAAGGCGGCGCGCGAAATGCAGGAACGCGTCGCCAAGCTGTTGCCGGGACGGCCGCTGCAAGGCCTGACGCTGAGCACCTTCCATGCCCTGGGGGCGCGCATGCTGCGCCAGGAGGCGCGGTCCTGCGGCCTCAAACCGGGTTTCTCGATTTTCGATGCCAGCGACAGCGCCGCCGTCATCGCCGAACTGCTCGGCAACCCCGATAAGGCCCACATCCGGGCCGTGCAAAGCCGCATCTCGATGTGGAAGAACAATCTGACCGGGCCGGAGCAGGCGCTCGCCATGGCGCAGGATCCTCTGGAGCAGGCGGCGGCCCGCCTGTATGCGGAATACGACCGCAGCCTACATGCTTACCAGGCGGTGGACTTCGACGACCTGATCCGCCTGCCGGCGCAACTTCTGGCCAGCGATGCCGAACTGCTGGCGCGCTGGCAGGGGCGCTTGCGCCACCTGCTGGTAGACGAATACCAGGACACCAACCGCTGCCAGTACCGCCTTCTTCAATTGCTGGCCGGGACACGCGCTTCATTCACCGCGGTCGGCGACGACGACCAGTCGATCTACGCCTGGCGCGGCGCCGACGTGGAAAACCTGAACGCCTTGCAGCGCGATTTCCCGCGGCTGAAAGTCATCAAGCTGGAGCAGAATTACCGCTCCACCACGCGCATCCTCAAGGCCGCCAACAGCCTCATCGGCAATAATCCGAAACTGTTCGAGAAGCGCTTGTGGTCGGAGCATGGACATGGCGATGCGATTCAGGCCAGCGCCTGCCGCGACGGCGAGCACGAGGCGGAACTGGTGGCGATGAAGCTGATGGCACACAAGTTCGACCATCGCGGCCAGTTCGGCGACTATGCCATCCTCTACCGCGGCAATCACCAGGCGCGTGCCTTCGAGCAGCAGTTGCGCAATCACCGGATTCCCTACGTGCTGTCCGGCGGACAGTCGTATTTCGATCGTGCCGAGATCAAGGATCTGATCGCCTACCTGCGCCTGATCAGCAATGCCGACGACGACCCGGCCTTTATCCGCGCCGTGACGACACCCCGGCGCGGCATCGGCGGCACCACCCTGGAGGCGTTAGGCAGCTATGCCGGGCAGCGCCAAACCAGCTTGTTCACGGCGGCCTTCGAAGCCGGCGCGGCGAGCCACATCAATGCCAAGCAACTACAGGCGGTGCAGGAGTTCGGCCAGTTCATCAATCGCATGGAATCCCGTGCGGCACGCGAGCCGGCCGGGCAGGTGCTGGAGGATCTGGTCAAGGCCATCGGCTACGAAAGCTGGTTGTTCGAATCCTGCGAAGCGCGCGAGGCCGAGAGCAAGTGGAGCAATGTGCGCGACTGCATCGACTGGTTGAGCAGGAAGGGCGAAGAGGAAGGCAAGAACCTGCTCGAACTCACCCAGGCTGTGGCGCTGATTTCGATGCTGGAGAAGAACGATGCGGCCGGCGACGCGGTCCAGCTTGCCACCCTGCATGCGGCCAAGGGCCTGGAGTTCAAGCATGTGTTCCTAGTGGGCGTGGAGGAGGGCATCCTGCCTCACCGCGATGCCGAGGAGGAAGGCCGCATCGAGGAAGAACGGCGCCTGATGTACGTCGGCATCACCCGTGCGGAGCGCAGCCTGCACCTGAGCTGGTGCCAGCGGCGCAAGCTGGGCAAGGAATGGCGCAACTGCGAGCCGTCGCGCTTCATCGCCGAGATGGACCCCAGCGGCGACGATCTGAAAATAACCGGCGGCAAGACCGAGGCGCCACCCGACAAGGCGGCGGGCCGGGCCAAGCTGGCGCGCTTCAGGGAAATGCTGGGCGGTACTTGAGCGCAGCCGCCGCGCTTTATTGGCAACCTGCCTTTGGATACCAGCCCGATGTCGCACCAAGATCAACAACGACGTCGGACGACTCCGGGCCCAGGTAATAGAGTTTGCCGGACGATACGGCCAGATAGGCATTCGTCCCGGTATAGGCCCGCCAGTAGTAAGGCCCGTCGCTATGCGATGAGGGTCCGCGCGGCGCGAAGTGGGATGGGTACGTCAGCTCCGCCCAATCGAATAGACAATCGGACAACAATTGGTTGGGATCGGCTGCGCCGATCTGCAAGGTGATGGCTGTCACCGGCAGGCTCTGCGCCGAGCAGATGCCGGCCCCATCGCAGGCCGCCACGCTGTAACTATAGGACGACGAGGCGATCAGGCCGCTGTCGCTGAAGCTGGTGGCGGATGTGCTTCCCACCAGCGTCCCATTGCGATAGATGTTGTAGGACACCGCCGGGCTCGTAATGCTCCAGGCGAGATCGACGCTAGCGGTGGTCTTGGGCTGGGCGGTCAGGTCGGTGATGGTGTTGGTGTTGGTGGTCAGCCTCTGCGGCGTGACGACGCTTACCGCCACGCTTTGCGCCGAGCAGTAACCGGCCGCATCGCAGGCCGCCACCGTGTAACTGTATTCGGTGGAGGCGACCAGGCCCGCGTCGTTGTCCGTGTAGCTGGTGAGGTTCCCCTGTGACTGGGACGGCAACGCCACGGCGCCGCGATAAACCTGGTACGACTCCACCCCCACGTCGTCGATCGATGCCGTCCAACTCAGATCGATAGCGGACGAGACGGCGCTCGGCGAGGCTTTCAGGTTGGCGGGTACCATCGGTACCTGGATGTCGGAGGAGGTGGTCAGGGTCGTCGATACGCTCGCCGAAAGGTTGCAGGATCCGTCGACGGCGGCCAGCGTGTAGGCATAGGCGGTCAAAGGCGCCAGGCCGGTGTCCTTGTAGCTTGCCGTCGTCGGGCTTGCGACCAGGACCCCGTCGCGGTAGACGAAGTAGCCTTTGACGCCGACGTTGTCGGTGGCGGCGCTCCAGGCCAGATCTGCTCCCGCGCCCGCCTGTTTCGCCGTGAACCCCGATGGCGCCGTGGGCGCGGTGAAATCTGGTGCGGCATATCCCGTGGCGACGATCTGCTTTGGCAGCGTGACGGGAGAGGTGGTGCTACCGTCACCGACCTGGCCGTAGCCGTTGTCGCCCCACGCGAACAGGCTGCCATCCGACTTGAGGGCGATGGTGTGGAAGTTCCCCGCGGCGATGGCCGAGAACCCTGAACCGATCAGCTTCGGGACCAGGCTATCCGCAGTAGTGCCATCGCCGAGCGAAGCATAGGTGTTGTGCCCCCAGGCCCACAGATCGCCGCTGCTGGTGAGGGCGACACTGTGAGCATAGCCGGCTGCAACCGCCTTGACTTCGCTCGGCAGGATGACCTCTACGCGGGGGGAAGAATCCCCGACGGTGCCATTGCCGATTTGGCCGTACGAGTTGTCGCCCCAGGCGAACACCGAGGTACCGGCGGCGGCAAGGGTGAAATACTTGCCAGCGGCGATTGCGGTGTAAGTGGCGCCACCCGACGAAGGATACGATGTCCACGTATCGTTTGTAGTAGTGTTTGGGTCAACTTGCCCATGATCGTTCTTGCCCCAAACCGTCAGCGTGCCGTCGCTTTGCAGCGCCAGCGTGTGGGATTCACCCGCGGCGATGGCCGTATAGTTGGTGTCCGTGCCGACTTGGGTGGGGACCAGGATGTCGACGTGGGCGCTGCTGTTCGGCAACTGGTCATGATCGTCTCGACCCCATGCCCAGAAAGTGCCGTCCGACTTGAGCGCCAGGCTATGGTAGCCGCCGGCCGCAACCGCGACATAATTGCTATCGGTGCCGATCTGCTTGGGACTCAGGGTACCGGTGGTCGTACCGTCGCCCAACTGCCCATAGGTGTTGTCGCCCCAGGCCCACAGGCTGCCGTCGGACTTGACTGCGATCGTGAATGCTTTGTCTGGCGATTTTCCCGCCGCTACGGCGAGGTAGCCGGTGCCGATTTGCTTCGGCCCGTGGCTTTCGGCGCTGGTGCCGTCGCCCAACTGCCCCATGTCGTTCTTGCCCCAGGCGGCTAGGCTGCCGTCGGACTTCACCGCCAGGGTGTGCGAGTAGCCTGCCGAGACGCCAGGCGTAACGACATTGGAGCAGCTGGTGGTCGTGGCCGCGAAACCTTGAAGCGACAGCAAGGCCAACAAGGCAACGACCGCGACGTCGGCGATCAGTTTCTGGCGGTAACTCATGAGGAAAGGCTCCGCTGGATGGGTCGGAATTTCACATGGCATCGTGGCGCATGATGTTTGGTACGCCAGTTTGGACCGTTAGTCAAGGCGGCGAGGGCGGCGCGGGCGTCGCGAAGGGGATGGATCACCATGCCTAAGCTGCGCCGCCGCCCCGTCCAGGCTTGAAGTTACTTCTTCTCCACCGGTTCCTTGAAGCTGGCCCCCGACTTGTTGGTCATGTAGACAATGGCACGGGTTAGTTCGGCCGGGGTAACGTCGGCCCCGCCTTTCGGCGGCATGGCGTTCTTACCGGCCGTCGCGGATTTCAGCAGGCCGTCGAGGCCTTGCGTCAGGCGCGGTCCCCAGGCGGCCTTGTCGCCGATCTTGGGTGCGCCGGCGACGCCGGCGGCGTGGCAGGCGCTACAAACGCCATTGACGATCTCCTCGCCGCCTCTCGACCCCTTTGCGGCACCCGCGGCCGCGGCCATTTCCACACGCGCCACCGGCTGGATCCGGGTGGCGATGGCTTCATCGTCGGCCTTCGGCCGGCTGCCCATCGCCACGGCAGCAGCCGTGCTCAGCGTGATCAGGCCCGCCACGGCCAGGCGCTGCGCACGGGATGCGTTGAATCTGAGCGAGTTCGACATGTCTTGCTTCCTCACTATATGGGACCAAGCAGCGATTCTAGCCAGTTTGTCGGCATCGGCACAGACCCTGCGCGGGCAAGCGCAAGCCGACTGGGGATTTCGCCGGGCAGCACGCCCTGGCGACGCCGGTCATTATCCGGCGGACTGCTAGAATTGCGCCATGCTGCCATACTCGCTGATCCGCCCTCTGCTGTTCGGCCTCGATGCCGAAACCGCCCACGACCTGACCATCGCCGCTCTCCAGCGCTTCGCCTGCCTGCTGCCGCAAACCCCTGACGCGAAGCAACAGCCGGTGCGCGTGATGGGCCTGGATTTCCCCAACCGCGTCGGCCTGGCGGCCGGCCTGGACAAGAACGGCGAGGCCATCGACGGACTCGCCAAGCTCGGCTTCGGCTTTCTCGAAATCGGTACGGTCACGCCGCGCCCGCAGCCGGGCAATCCCAAGCCGCGGCTGTTCCGCCTGCCGCAGCAGCAGGCCTTGATCAACCGAATGGGCTTCAACAACCACGGCGTCGCCGCCTTGATTGCGAACGTGCGTGCGGCGAAATACCGCGGCATCCTCGGCATCAACATCGGCAAGAACGCCGATACACCAATCGAGCGGGCCTCCGACGACTATCTCGCCTGCCTTGACCAGGTGTATCCGTTGGCCAGTTACGTCGCGGTGAATATCTCCTCGCCCAATACCCGCAACCTGCGCCAGCTTCAGGGCGACGCGGAACTCCATGCGCTGCTCGGCGCCTTGAAATCACGCCAGGGTGAACTGGCCGAGAAGCACGGACGCTATGTGCCTCTGGCCCTGAAGATCGCCCCCGATCTCGATGCACCCCAGATCACCGCCATCGCCGCCGCGCTGCGCCGTCATCGCATCGACGCCGTCATCGCCACCAACACCACGCTGGATCGCGGCGCGGTCGTCGGACAAACACACGCCCAGGAAACGGGTGGCCTTTCCGGCGCGCCGCTGTTCGAGAAGTCCACCGCGGTGGTGGCCGCGCTGGCACGGGCGCTGTCCAACGAGCTGCCGATCATCGCCGTCGGCGGCATCGTCGACGGCCGTCAGGCGCGAGCCAAGCTCGCCGCCGGGGCGCAACTGGTGCAGATCTACAGCGGCTTGATCTATCGCGGCCCGGACCTGGTGCGCGAATGCATCATGGCGACGCGGGACGGGCCGGCATGATCGCCGCTGGTTCCGTGACTGAAGGCACCATCGATCCGCTGGCCGCCTGCATCGAAGCCATCTACGGGATCAACAAGCCAACGGCAACTGCTTGCGTCGACGAGGCGCGCTGCATCGGATGTACCCTGTGCATCCAGGCCTGCCCGGTGGATGCCATCATCGGCGCTGCCAAGCAGATGCATACCATCGTCGCCGGGTGGTGCACCGGCTGCGAATTGTGCATCCCGCCCTGCCCGGTGGATTGCATCCGGATGTTGCCGCTGGCGGAAGGTCATCGCGACCCCCAAACGGCCGTGGACCAGGCGCGGCAGCGTTTTGAGTCCACTCAATGGCGCAGGACTCGCCAGCGGCTCGAAAAAATCGAACAGGCGGCGACCAAAGCGGCCCTGCCACTGAAATCCGCGGCGCAGACCAGGCAGGCGCTGATTGCCGCCGCCCTTGCCCGCGCGCGCCAACTCAACGCCGGGTGATTTCGTGAGTCCGAAAAAAATCCGTGCGCTGTTCGAACGGCTGGCTGCGGCCGATCCGCACCCGACGACCGAGCTCGAATACGCGACACCATTCCAGTTGCTGGTGGCGGTGATACTTTCGGCGCAAGCGACGGACAAAAGCGTCAATCTGGCCAGCCGCGAGTTGTTCCGCGTTGCGCCGACGCCCGAACTGATTGCCGCGCTCGGCGAGCAAAAGCTATCGGTCTTCATCAAGAGCATCGGCCTATATCCGACCAAGGCGAAGAACGTCTTGGCGATGGCAAAGCTGCTGCTACAGCGACACGGCGGCGAAGTTCCGCACGATCGAGCCGCCCTCGAGGCGCTGCCGGGAGTCGGCCGGAAAACCGCCAACGTCATACTCAACACCGTTTTTCACGAACCCGTCATCGCCGTGGATACGCATATCTTCCGCCTCGCCAATCGCACCGGCCTGGCGCCGGGCAAGGATGTCCGCACGGTCGAAGACAAGTTGCAAAAGGCCGTTCCCGCCGAATACCGCCTGCATGCCCATCATTGGCTGATTCTGCATGGACGCTACGTATGCAAGGCGCGCAAGCCCGACTGCCCGGGCTGTATCATTCGCAGCATGTGCGAATTTCCCGAAAAGACCGATGTTTAGTCCAACCCGCGACCAAGCCAGGGGCTTCTTCATGGAGGCCTGGCGCAAACAGCAGCAAGGCGTGCCGATTACGCCTCTGGAACACCTTGCGGCCGACCTGGTCCGCATCCACCCCGAGTATCACGGGCTGTTTGACGGCGGCGACGAGGCGTTGGCGCGCGAGTGGACCGCGGAGCAGGGAGAGGCCAACCCTTTCCTGCACCTGTCGCTGCACCTGGCCGTCGAGGAGCAGCTTTCCATCGACCAGCCAGTTGGCTTGCGTGGCATCTTTGAGACGCTGCTGGCGCGCCACGGCGAACGCCACGCGGCACTCCACGAGGTGCTCGAATGCCTCGGCGAGACTGTCTGGCGCGCCCAGCGCGACCGGGCGCCGCCCGACGGGGCCGCTTATCTCGAGTGCCTGCGACGGCGGCTTAGCCGTCCATAACGCTATACTGCTTACTCAACCCTTCAAGGATCGTCTCATGCGTTTCCAAGGCAGTTCCACCTATGTCGCCACGCCCGACCTGATGCTGGCGGTCAATGCCGCCATTACCCTGCAACGTCCGCTGCTGATCAAGGGCGAGCCGGGCACCGGCAAGACCATGCTGGCGGAGGAAGTCGCCAACGCGCTTGGCGCGCCGCTGCTGCAATGGCATATCAAGTCCACCACCAAGGCCCAGCAGGGGCTCTACGAATACGACGCGGTCTCACGCCTGCGCGACTCGCAACTCGGCGGGGCGGACGGCGAGCGGGTGCGCGACATCGCCAACTACATCGTCAAGGGTGTGCTGTGGCAGGCGCTCGAGGCCGACCGGCCGACCGTGATCCTGATCGACGAGATCGACAAGGCCGACATCGAGTTCCCCAACGATCTGTTGCGCGAACTCGATCGCATGGAGTTCTACGTGTATGAAACCCAGCAGCTGGTCAAGGCGAAACATCGGCCCATCGTGTTCATCACCTCGAACAACGAGAAGGAACTGCCTGACGCCTTTCTGCGCCGCTGCTTCTTCCATTACATCAAGTTTCCCGACCGGGAGACCATGCAGAGCATCGTCGACGTGCATTATCCGGGGCTGAAGAAAGCTCTGCTCAAGGAAGCCCTGGAGGTGTTCTTCGAATTGCGTGAAGTACCCGGGTTGAAGAAGAAACCGTCCACCTCGGAACTGCTGGATTGGCTCAAGCTGCTGCTGGCCGAGGAAATTCCGCCCGAGGCGTTGCGCTCGAAGGACCACAAGGCCGCGGTGCCGCCGCTACACGGCGCGCTGCTCAAGAACGAGCAGGATGTGCATCTGTTCGAACGGCTGGTTTTCATGGCGAAACACAATCGCTGATGCCGCGGGCCGGCTGCCGCGCGAGCGAGACACGACTTGGTCGCTTCCCGATCAGACATGGTGAACCAGTCAAGGCAGCAATGGTTGGTCCAAGCACATTTCAAGGTGCGCTGGATCACGTCGATTGCGCTGATCGTCGCCCTTGGCATGCACATGTGGGGCAGGGGATACGGCGCAATTGCCTGGGCGCTGCTGGTTTTGCAGTATCTCGTCTATCCCCACCTGGCGTTCCTGCGTGCCCGGAATGCCCGCGACCCGCAGAAAGCCGAACTGTCGAACCTGCTGTTCGATTGTCTGTTGTTCGGTGTCTGGTCGGCCGCGCTTGAATTTCCTGTTTGGATCACTTTCACCCTGTTTCTCGGATCGACCCTCAACCATGCCATCATCGGCGGCTGGCGCGGCGTCGCGCGATCGACGGGGTATTTTTCGGTTGGCGCGCTGAGTTGGATTCTCGTCGCCGGATTCAAGTATTCACCGCATTCCGATCTGCTGGTAACCGCCTGGTGCCAGGTCGGTTTGTCGGTCTATGTAGCCCTGGTCGGCAATCTCGTCTTTGTCCAACGGCAGAAATTACGCGATACGCGCGCAACATTGCGGCGGGAAGAACTGGAGAGGAAGGCCGCGCAGGATATCCTTGTGGCAAAGAATATCGAGCTACAGGAGCAGATCGCCGAAATCCAGCAGCTGCACAGGCAACTCCAGGAACAGGCGATGCGCGATTCGCTCACCGGCCTGTATAACCGCCGCTATCTTGACGAGACCCTGGAGCGTGAGTTGGCGCGCGCCAAGCGCGAGGCTTATCCGCTCAGCCTGATGATGATCGATCTCGATCATTTCAAGAAGGTCAACGACACCTACGGTCATCAGGCGGGTGATGAAGTTCTAAAGTTTTTCAGCGGGCTGTTGAGCGAGAGCGCCCGCGCCGAAGATATCCTGTGTCGCTATGGCGGCGAAGAGTTTCTGCTGCTATTGCCGAAGATGCCTCTGGAAGTCGCGCGCGAGCGGGCTGAAAAATGGCGCGCGGACTTTGAGGCACAAACCGTGGTGGTGGGTGAATATCGCATCCGCACGACCTTGTCGGTCGGCATTGCCGCCTACCCCGACCACGGCACGACGCCCGACCAGTTGACCCAGAGCGCCGACCTGGCCCTGTATCTCGCCAAGAAGGACGGACGCAACCGCGTCGTGGTGTTCTTGTCGCAGTGACCTCTCCCTATCGGAAAAGCCATGCTGATCGATTTCTTCCTCCACCTCAAGGCCGCCAAGCTGCCGGTATCGACGCGCGAGTTCCTGACCTTGCTGGAGGCCCTGCGGGAGCGCCTGGCCGGCTACAGCCTGGACAATTTCTACGTGCTCTCCCGCGCCTGCCTCATCAAGGACGAGTCTCACTACGACAAATTCGACCGGGCTTTCGGCGCCTATTTCAAGGGTGTGACGGCGCTACCCGGCCTCGACGCCGAGATTCCCGAGGACTGGCTGCGGGCGATGATGAAGAAGCACCTGAGCCCGGAAGAAAAAGCCAAGCTGGAAAAGCTCGGCTGGGACAAGCTGATGGAACAGTTCAAGCAACGGCTCGAAGAGCAGAAGGGACGCCACCAGGGCGGCAGTAAATGGATAGGCACGGGGGGCAGTTCGCCCTATGGCAATGCCGGCTACCACCCGGAAGGCATTCGCATCGGCGGTGAGTCTGCCGGCAACCGCACCGCCATCAAGGTGTGGGAAAACCGCGAATATCGCAATCTCGACGATTCGGTCGAACTCGGCACCCGCAATATCAAGATCGCTCTGCGCCGCCTGCGCCGCTTTGCGCGCGAAGGCGCAGCGGAAGAGCTCGATCTCGACGGCACCATCCGCGGCACGGCACAGAATGCCGGCTGGCTCGACCTGAAGATGCAGCCGGAACGCCACAACAAGGTCAAGGTGCTGCTGTTTCTGGATATCGGCGGTTCGATGGACGACCACATCAAGCTGTGCGAGGAGATGTTTTCGGCCGCCAAGACCGAATTCAAGCACCTGGAATACTATTATTTTCACAACTGCGTCTACGACTACGTCTGGCGCGACAACCGTCGGCGCCACGCGGAGCGCTTTCCGCTGCACGATGTGATGCACAAGTATGGCGACGACTACAAGCTGATTATCGTCGGCGATGCCACCATGAGTCCTTACGAGATACTCCAGCCCGGCGGCAGCGTCGAATACATGAACGAGGAGGCGGGCGCCGTGTGGCTACAGCGCCTGCTCGACAAGTATCCCCGCGCGGTATGGATCAACCCGGAGCCGGAACGGCTGTGGGAATACCGCCACTCGATCCAGATCATCCACAATATCGTCGGCGGCCGCATGTTCCCGCTGACCCTGGAGGGACTGGAGCGGGGGATGCGGCAGTTGAACAAATAGTTCGCCGCCGATATGCATACTCCATAACATGATCTAGAATGCCGGGCGCCCGTGTTCGGCACTGGCACCCTTTTGATCTGCTCGAGGTGCAACAATGCAGTCCTTCCGCACTACCCTGGCGACGCCACTCCACGTCCGTCTACGCCGGCTGCGCCACGCCCTGCCGGCCCTGGCTCTCCTGGCGTTGTGCAGCGGCACCGCGATCGCCGCCGCCGACAACGACAAACCCGCCGCCAAGGCGGCGCTGACGGTGGCCGCCGTCCTGCCGCAGACCGCCACCTGGCCGGAAACCATCGCCGCTGGCGGCAACATCGCCGCCTGGCAGGAAGCGATGATCGGCACCGAAATCGGCAATCTGCGCATTGTCGAGGTCCTCGCCAATATCGGCGACAGGGTCCACAAGGGGCAGGTGCTGGCCCGCCTCGACAGCGAAACCGTGGCCACCGAGGTGGCCGAAGCCCGCGCCGCGGTGGCGGAACTGGAAGCCGCCCTGGCCGAAGCCAAGGCCAACAGCGAGCGTGCCCGGAAACTCCAGGCCCAGGGATTTTTCAGCCCGCAGCAGGGCACCCAGTACCTGACCGCCGAGCAGACGGCGCGAGCCCGCCTCGATGCCGCGCGCGCGCGTCGCCAGGCGGCGGAACTGCGACTGGCGAAAACCGGTGTGGTGGCGCCGGACCACGGGATCATCTCGGCACGGGTCGCCACGGCCGGATCACTGACCCAGGCAGGCCAGGAGCTGTTCCGCCTGATCCGCGGCGGGCGCCTCGAATGGCGCGCCGAAGTCACCGCGGCGGAATTGCTGCGCTTCAAGCCTGGGGTCGTGGCGACGCTGACCGGCCCGAACGGACAGCGCGTTCAAGGCCGTGTGCGCACGGTCGCACCGACGGCGGATCCGCAGACCCGTAACGCGCTGGTCTATGTCGATCTGCCGGCGACAGGCGGCGGTATCCTGCGCGCCGGCATGTTCGCGCGCGGCGAGTTCGAGCTCGGCCAGGCGGCGGCGCTGACCCTGCCGCAATCCGCGGTGCTGTTGCGCGAAGGATTTTCCTATGTGTTCGTCATCGATGGCGGCTCGGCCGCGCTGGGCAAGGTGAGCCAGCTCAAGGTGGCCACCGGCCGCCGCTTGGGCGACCGGATCGAGGTATTGGGTGGACTGGCGGCGGGCCAGCGGGTGGTCGTCGGCGGCGCCGCCTTCCTCGCCGACGGCGACACGGTGCGGGTGGTGGCCGATGTGGCGCCGGCCGCTACCGGCAAAGCTGCGGAAAAACGTCCATGAACGTTTCGTCCTGGTCGATCCGGAACCCGATTCCGGCGGTGCTGCTGTTCGTCATGCTGACGCTGCTCGGCAGCATGGCGTTTCACGCCATGCGCATCCAGCAATTTCCCGATATCGACCTGCCGATGGTCACCGTTACCGCCATCCTGCCGGGCGCGGCGCCGGCCCAACTGGAGACCGAGGTGGCGCGCAAGATCGAGAACTCGATCGCCACCGTGCAAGGCATCAAGCACATCTACACCCTGGTGCAGGACGGCACGGTCGTCGTCACGGTCGAATTCCGCCTGGAAAAGCCGACGCAGGAAGCGGTGGACGACGTGCGCGACGCGGTCTCGCGCATCCGTTCCGATCTGCCGGGTGACCTGCGCGATCCGGTGATCGCCAAGGTCAATCTGGCGGGCACGCCGATCCTGACGTATACCGTGGCTTCCAGCCGCATGGACGACGAGGCGCTGTCGTGGTTCGTCGACAATACGGTGGCCAAAGCCATCCTCAGCGTGCGCGGCGTCGGCGTTGTCTCCCGCGTCGGCGGGGTCACCCGGGAAGTGCATATCGAACTCGACCCGGCCCGCATGCTGTCCCTGGGTGCCAGCGCCGCCGACGTTTCGCGCCAGTTGCGCCTGATGCAGCGCGAAGCCTCCGGCGGCCGCGCTGACATCGGCGGCATCGAACAATCCTTGCGGACCATCGCCACCGTCGGTTCCGCCGAGGAATTGGCCGCGCTGGAAATCGTGCTCGGCGAAGGCGGCAACGCCGGCCGCCGCGTCCGTCTCGACCAGATCGCCACGGTCTCCGACACTGTGGCCGAACAGCGCTCCGCGGCCCTGCTCAACGGCAAGCCGGTGGTGGGCTTCGAGATCGTCCGCAGCCGCGGCGCCGGCGAGGTCGACCTGGCGGACGGCGTGCGGGCCACCCTGGAGCAGCTCAAGGCCGAGCACCCGGACATCGTCATCACCGAGGCCTTCAATTTCGTCGATCCGGTGCAGGAAAATTTCGAGGGCTCGATGGCGTTGCTGATCGAAGGTGCCATCCTCGCCGTGATCGTCGTCTGGTTCTTCCTGCGCGACTGGCGCGCCACGCTGGTATCGGCCACCGCCCTGCCGTTGTCGATCCTGCCGGCTTTCGCGGCGATGTATGCGCTGAATTTCTCGCTCAACGTGGTGACGCTGTTGTCGCTGTCCCTGGTGGTCGGCATCCTGGTCGACGACGCCATCGTCGAGATCGAGAACATCATGCGCCACCTGCGCATGGGCAAGACGCCGTATGCGGCGGCCATGGAAGCCGCCGACGAAATCGGCCTGGCGGTGATCGCCACCACCTTTACCCTGATCGCGGTGTTCCTCCCCACCGCCTTCATGGGTGGCATCCCCGGCAAGTTCTTCGTCCAGTTCGGCTGGACGGCGGCCATCGCCGTGTTCTTCTCGCTGGTGGTCGCACGCATGTTGACGCCGATGATGGCCGCATACATCCTCAAGCCGCCGCGCAAGGCCTACACCCAGCCGCGCTGGGTGACGCTCTACCTGGGCTGGGCGGGCTGGTGCCAGCAGCACCGCCTGCTTACCCTGCTGGCGGCCGCCATCTTCTTCGCGGCTTCGTTCGCGCTGGTGCCGCTGTTGCCGACCGGCTTCATTCCACCCGACGACTTGTCGCAGACCCAGGTCTATCTGACGCTGCCGCCCGGCAGCACCTTGGAACAGACCCTGGCCGCCGCCGAACGGGCGCGAACCCTGGTCGAGAAGAATCCACACGTCAAGATGGTGTATACGGCCGTCGGCGGCGGTGCCGCCGGCAGCGACCCCTTTGCGCCACGCGGCGCCGCGGAGGCGCGCAAGGCGACCTTGACCATCAACCTGACGCCGCGCGCCGCGCGCGGCGGCAAGAGGAAACAGGAAGTCGAAGGCGAGCTGCGCACGGCACTCGAAGTCCTGCCGGGCGCCCAGGTTCGGGTCGGTTTCGGTGGTTCCAACGACAAATATGTGTTGGTGTTGGCCAGCGAGAACGGCCAATTGCTGGCCGAGCATGCGCGTCTGGTTGAGAAGGAACTGCGCACCATTCAGGGAATCGGCGCCGTCACCTCCACCGCCAGCCTGGTTCGGCCGGAGCTGGTAGTGCGCCCGGATACAGCCCGTGCCGCCGATCTCGGGGTGACTTCGACGGCCATCGCCGAAGTGCTGCGTGTCGCCACCGCCGGCGATTACGAGCAGAACCTCGCCAAGCTGAATCTCGCCCAGCGCCAAGTCCCCATCGTGGTCAAACTGCCGCCGGGCGCGCGCCAGGATCTCGGCTTGCTCGAACGCCTGATGGTGCCGGGTGCCCGCGGGCCGGTAATGCTGGGCAATGTGGCGGCGTTGAGTCTGGCCGGCGGACCCGCCCAGATCGACCGCTATGACCGGCTGCGTAACATCAATTTCGAAATCGAGCTGAACCAGATGCCGCTCGGCGAGGTGGAGAACAGCGCCCTGGCCATGCCCTCGCTCAAGCAACTGCCGCCCGGCGTCATCCAGCGCTCGGTCGGCGACGCCGAGGCGATGGGTGAACTGTTCGCCAGTTTCAGTCTCGCCATGCTGACCGGGGTGCTCTGCATCTACATCGTGCTGGTGCTGCTGTTCAAGGATTTCTTCCAGCCCGCCACCATCCTGGCAGCGCTGGTGCTGTCCATCCCCGGCGCCTTTCTGGCCCTGTTCATCACGCATACGGCGTTGTCGATGCCGTCGATGATCGGCCTGATCATGCTGATGGGCATCGCCACCAAGAACTCGATCCTGCTGATCGACTATGTGGTCCTGGCCCGGCGCGAGCATGGGCTGGGCCGCCGCGAGGCACTGCTCGACGCCTGCCTGAAGCGCTCGCGGCCGATCGTCATGACCACCATCGCCATGGGCGCCGGCATGTTGCCGATCGCCATCGGACTGGGCACCGACCCGAGCTTTCGCGCGCCGATGGCGATTGTGGTGATCGGCGGGCTGATCACCTCGACGTTCTTGAGCCTGCTGGTGATCCCGGTGGTGTTTACTTATGTCGACGACCTGATCCAGCGCGTCATCGCCATGACCAAGGCCAGGCGCCACCGCTGAACTATCTTGGTCGCCGCGCGGTTTTGCCGGGGTAGCCGGAGCCAGCGGCAGCCTGCCCTGGCAAAAATTGGTCCGACCAAAATCTTTCTTGTTTCAGGTTGCGAATGCAAGTAACTTAGCTAATTCGCAGGAGAACGCCATGCAGGTTGTCAATATTCACGATGCCAAGACCCAGCTTTCCAGGCTGCTTGAGCAAGTGCAGGCGGGAGAAGATGTGGTCATCGCCAAATCGGGCACGCCGATCGTGCGCCTTATCCCGTACGCCACGCCAAAACGCAAGATTGCTCCACCGGGAGCGATGGCAGGAGAAATCTGGATTGCCGATGACTTTGACGCGCCTATGGACAAGTTGTTTGAATGCCAAAAACCGGAATCGACATGAATTTGATCGATTGCTGGTGGCACAAAGCCAGACCGAACCGCTCGTGTTGCTCACGTCGGATTCCAGGTTGGCGCGGTATGGCTCTATAGTGCGAGTGGTTTGAATTTGGTTCTATGGACTCTATGGAAGTTAAGCGCCGATGCATGCCGGGTCTCGCCCCGGCGGGCGAGGTACTTTCTTGTGGCGACAAGAAAGTACCCAAAGAAACGCTCCCCGCTGCCCCGGCCCTTCGGGCTTCCCTCGCTCCAGACCACCAGCCCGGCCGGCCGCTAAACTCGCTTCGCTCAGACAACGCGGCCGGACTGCCTCGGTCTGGCGGTCCTCCGCTCGGCGTGGCAGAGGGGAAGGTAAGTCAAATTCTCGACTGCGGTTTCCATGCCGGCATCCTGCAAAAATTACGAACAGGGATTTCCGGTTACCTCATCTCGGCATGAGCAGAGACTGTGTTACTCGCCAGGTAGGGAAATTGTCCCAATCGACCCACCTTGATATCTGGAGGCGGTTCGGTTGAAGTAACGTGCAAGCCATATGTATTTACGGAACACGTGCGGGTGGTCGCGATGGTCGCCCAGACGTTGGACAATCAATTTGCGCCATCTCTCCATGTTGGTTTCAAATACCGGCGAAGGCCCATCACTATCAAGCATGGGACGCCAATATGAAAGGTGATCGAAGTAATACCAACCATCTTCGTCTTCACGCCATAACTTACGGCATCCGAGGATGGTACCGTCCGGCTTCTGAATAGACTCACCGAAACCCCATGCGCTGGCAAGGGATCGGTCAAGGATGATGCGCGGTACTATCGCCTCGTCCTTCTCTAACTGGTATGCCGCAACCAGCGCCGGCCCATACGCCAAAGCCTGGCGATGTATTAACTGCCCATAAGAGACTGCTCCACGGATAATAAATCCACGGATTGAGAGACTATGTATGATTGTGGAAAGCGCCATTTCCACATCCCGCTTCGCATGGTTGTCTGCGGCAAAGGAAACAAGAACGGAGTCTGAGAAGTGAGTCATCATGGGGTCACCCGGCCAGCCGCCGGGCCCAGCATGGTCTCTCTGCCACGACACCATGTTTACATGGGCAACTATTCCTTGCATCGCAATCCCGAGGTGCTGGGTGAGTTCAATTGAACTCAAAGATGCGGTTGTAGCAGCCGCCCATCCCAAGATGTCCAGGAAAGCCACGATTCGTGTTTCATACCGCAGCGATTCACGAAATCGTGCCGCCTCCTCTTCGAGACGTTTCTCTTCAGCCTCCCTCTGAGGCCGCTCGGCTTCCCAAGCAACCTTGCGCGCGTCCGCCTCACGTTCCTCCTCATCGGTAAACTCGACCAGACATGAATCACCGGTCTGGACATTAGTAGTGCTCCCGTATCGGCGACTCGGGTCGCGAATGTCGCCTGGAACACGGACCCGTTCTCCGTCAACTATTCTGAACACGGGTAGCTTTGTTTCTGCCATTGCATCCTCCATGTAGCTTGCTTCGGTGCCGAGGGTATCCGATATGGATTTCCCTATCAATCAATAATCAATTGGAGAAGATGCCAAAACACGGACGTCTGCTTCGGAGAAGAAAACTCAATTGCCTGCTCGTCGCTGGACTTGGTTATCCCCCTCTGCCACGCCGAGCGGATGGCTGCCAGACCGGGGCAGTCCGGACGCGCTGTTTGAGCCGCAGGCGAGTTTGCGAGTCCGGCCGGGCTGGTGGTCTGGAGCGAGGGGAGCCGTAGGCCGGGCCGGCGGGGCGCGTTTCTTTGGGTACTTTCTTGCCGCGCAGCAAGAAAGTAACTCGCCCGCCGGGGCGAGTCCCGGCATTCAAAGACATGAATCCATCTACAGCACCTTCATCATGAGCGACCTCAAATCGGTCTGTTTGTTTGTTATCGCAATAACTAATCCATTGGATTAGAATGCAATCGTGATTACGATTGCCGAAGTGCCGGAATACATTCGCCAAGCGGAACGGCTATTGACCGAGGCAGAGCGGCAGGATGTCTTGAGCTATCTTGCCGCGCATCCGAAGGCGGGCGATCTGATTGAAGGCACGGGCGGCATTCGCAAGCTGCGTTGGGGTAGGGGCGGGCGCGGCAAGAGTGGCGGGGTACGGGTGATTTACTACTTCCACAGCGATTCCATGCCGCTCTATTTGATAACGCTGTTTGCCAAGAACGAGCAGGACAATTTGAGCAAGGCCGAGCGCAACGAGTTGGCGAAGCTGGTGGATATTCTGGTCGCATTATGGATAGAGAGGTGAGGCATGGGAACGACTTTTGACAGCATCGCGCGCGGCTTGAATGAAGCTGTGGCACACGCCAAAGGCAAGAAGGTTGCCGTAAAAACCTACACCCCGGCGGCGGTCGATGTGTCCGCATTGCGCCGGCGTATGGGGATGACGCAAGAACAGTTCGCGGCGCGGTTTGGATTTTCCGTTGCGACGTTGCGGCACTGGGAGCGAGGCGATCGCACACCACAAGGTGCCGCCCTGGTGCTGCTGAATGTAATCAAGCGTGCACCGGATGTAGTGCAGGCAGCGCTGATCTAACCGAAAGCCCGCACTCACTTTACAGGCACAAAAGCGTTGCTATAGTGCCAGGTGTGGTCCCGGCCCCAAATTGGTCTTGCGCTGCCTCCGAAAACACAGTATGATTCCGCTCTTTCGCGTCTCGGCCATGGCTTTTTTCGGCCTCGCTCTTTAAGGTAATCGACATGCAGAACCAGAAGATTCGCAT
>JBAYJH010000057.1:0-19758 GCA_041665185.1 Sterolibacterium sp. | reverse complement strand
CACCACCGGCGACAGGCGGTGTATCTCGTCGATGAACAGCACGTCGTGGGGTTCGAGATTGGTCAGGATCGCCGCCAGGTCGCCGGCGCGCTCCAGCACCGGGCCGGAGGTCTGGCGCAGATTGACGCCCATTTCGTGGGCGACGATGTGCGCCAGGGTGGTCTTGCCCAGCCCCGGCGGGCCGAACAGCAGCACATGGTCGAGCGCCTCGCTGCGCTGGCGGGCGGCCTGGATGAAGATTTCCAGTTGATTGCGGATCTTCTGCTGACCGACATACTCAGCCAGCTTCTTCGGCCGCAGCGCCCGCTCCAGCACGTCTTCCTGCGGAGATTCCGGCACCGCCGAGATCAGCCGGTCGGCCAGCTTGTCGATTTCAATAGCCATGGCAACAGTTTAACTGAGCTATGCTTTCGACAACAGCTTCAAGGCCTGGCGGATGCCATCGGGCACCGTCGCTCCTTCGGGCAGCGACTTCATCGCCGTGAGCGCCTCGCGCTCGCTGTAGCCGAGCGCCAGGAGGGCATTGAGGATGTCGCCGGCGGCATCCTCGAGCATCCCGCCGGCACTGGCGGCGGCAGCCATCGCCGCCTTGGGCAGCCGGTCACGCAGTTCGAGCAGCAGGCGCTCGGCGGTCTTCTTGCCGATGCCGGGAATCTTCACCAGCCGCCCGGCTTCCTGCATCACCACCGCCTGGGTCAGTTCGGCCACGGAAAGGCCGGAGAGCACCGCCAGCGCGATGCGTGCACCGACGCCGGTGATCTTGAGCAGCTGACGAAAGGCGGCGCGTTCGGCCTCGGAACTGAAGCCGTAGAGGAAGTGTCCGTCCTCGCGCACGATCATATGGGTGTGCAAACTCAGCTTTTCACCCGCCGCCGGCAGGTTGTAAAACGTGCTCATCGGTACGCTGAGCTCATAGCCGACGCCATGCACGTCCAGCGTGATCAGCGGCGGATTCTTTTCGACGAGTATGCCGGTGAGGCGAGCGATCATGGTCTTGCTCCCGAGTGGTTAGCCATTAAATCAGCCGTCCGTTCCTGACGCGGAAACCGGTGGTTGCCAGCGCTCCCAGCCCTTGTCCACCGTGGGCATGGCAGATGGCGCACGCCAGCGCGTCGGCGGCGTCGGCGCTGGGATCGCCCGACAGTGACAGCAGGCGGCGCACCATCTCCTGCACCTGTTGTTTGGCCGCCTTGCCGTGACCGACGACCGCTTGTTTCACCTGTAGCGCGGTGTATTCCGCCACCGGCAACCCGGCCAGCACCAACGCGCTGATGGCCGCGCCACGCGCCTGTCCGAGCAACAGCGTCGACTGCGGATTGACGTTTACGAAGACCTTTTCGATCGCCGCCTGGTCGGGTCGATGCGCGGCGCAGACTTCAGCGATGCCGTCGAGGATGATCTTGAGGCGCTGCGGCAGGGAGCCGCCTTCACCCGTCTTGATGCAGCCGCTGGTCACGTAGGTGAGCTTGGTACCGCGCTTTTCGATGACACCGAACCCGGTGATTCGCAGGCCCGGATCAATTCCCAGTATCCGCGGGGAGGAAGTCGGCCCGGGGGCGTCCTTGACCACCTATTCCTCTATCAGGGCGTTGGAGTAAACCTCCTGGACATCGTCGCAAGCCTCCAGCGCGTCGAGCAATTTCTGCATTTTCAACGCATCCTCCCCGGCAAACTCGATCTCGGTCAAGGGTTTCATCGCCACCTCGGCGATCTCCGGCTTGAAGCCGGCTTTCTCCAGCGCATCCTTGACAGCCATGAATTCGTTGGGGCCGCACAGCACCTCGATGGAACCGTCGTCGTTGGTCACCACATCTTCCGCCCCGGCTTCCAGCGCGGCCTCCATCAACTGCCCTTCGTCGGTGCCGGGCGCGAACAGAAACTGGCCGCAGTGCTTGAACAGGTAGGCCACCGAGCCGTCGGTGCCGAGATTGCCACCGTACTTGTTGAAGGCATGGCGCACGTCGGCGACGGTGCGCGTCTTGTTGTCGGTGAGGCAATCGACGATCACCGCGGCGCCGTTGATGCCGTAGCCTTCGTAGCGGATTTCCTCGTAGTTCACCCCTTCCAGTTCGCCGGTGCCGCGCTTGATGCCGTTCTTGATGTTGTCGCCGGGCATGTTCTCGGCCTTGGCCTTTTCTATGGCCAGCCGCAGGCGGGGATTGAAGTTCATATCCCCCCCGCCCATTCTGGCGGCGACGGTGATCTCCTTGATGAGTTTGGTGAAGGCCTTGCCCCGCTTGGCGTCCTGGCGACCCTTGCGATGCTGGATGTTGGCCCACTTGGAATGACCTGCCATGAATATTCCTCGATTAGACTAAGTTTTCCGGTGCCCGGGCGGCACTCGATTGAGCATTTTAGCAGGTGGTCGAGCAGCGGCCCCCGGGAGGGCCTCAGGACAGCCCCAGGCGTTCCCAAATTGCGGTGGTCAGCCCTGCCTGGTTCAGGGTGTAAAAATGCAGGCCCGGCGCGCCGCCGGCCAGCAGTCGCGCGCACATCTCGGTCACTACATCCAGGCCGAAGGCGCGGATCGAGGCGGCATCGTCGCCGTATCCCTCCAGCTTCTTGCGCATCCAGCGCGGAATCTCGGCGCCGCAGGTATCGGAGAAGCGCGCCAGTTTGGCGTAACTGGCGATGGGCATGATGCCGGGCACGATGGGGACGGCCACGCCGGCCACCCGTGCCGCGTCGACGAAATGCTCGTAAGCGTCGGCGTTGAAGAAATATTGCGTAATCGCCGAGTCGGCACCGGCGTCGACCTTGCGCTTGAAATTGGCGAGATCGTCCGCCGCCGATCTTGCCTGCGGATGTACCTCGGGATAGGCCGCAACCTCGATATGGAACCAGTCGCTCGTTTCCCGGCGGATGAATTCCACCAGCTCGCTGGCATAGCGGAATTCGCCCGCCTCCGCCATGCCCGAGGGCAGATCGCCGCGCAACGCGACGATCCTGTCGATGCCGGCGGAGCGATACTGCTCCAGCATCAGGCCGACGTTTTCCCGGGTGGACCCGATGCAGGAAAGATGCGGCGCCGTGGTCAGTCCTTCACGCTGCATCTCCAGCACGGTTTCCAGCGTGCGGTCGCGTGTGGAACCCCCGGCGCCGAAAGTGCAGGAGAAGAAGGCTGGCTTGAGCCGTGCCAGCTGCGCCCGCGTGGTGCGCAGCTTGGCCACTCCCTCCGGCGTCTGCGGCGGGAAAAACTCGATGCTGAAGGTGCCCGGCATCGCTCAGTACCGATAGTGCTCGGCCTTGTAGGGGCCATTCATGGGAACGCCAATATAGGCGGCCTGTTGCGGCGTCAATGCCGACAACTGGGCGTTGAGCTTCTTCAGTTGCAGCCGCGCCACCTTTTCGTCGAGGTGCTTGGGCAGTACATACACGCCGACCGGGTAATCGGCAGTGCGGGTAAACAACTCGATCTGGGCGATGGTCTGATTGGCGAACGAGGAGCTCATGACGTAGGAAGGATGGCCGGTACCGCAGCCGAGATTCACCAGACGACCCTTGGCCAGCAGGATGATGCGTTTGCCGTCCGGGAAGATGACATGATCGACCTGGGGCTTGATTTCCTCCCACTGGTATTTTTCGAGCGAGGCGACGTTGATCTCGCTGTCGAAGTGTCCGATGTTGCAGACGATGGCCTGGTCCTTCATCTTCACCATATGGCCATGGTCAATGACATGGACATTGCCGGTGCAGGTGACGAAGATGTCGGCCTTGTCGCAGGCATATTCCATGGTGACGACGCGATAACCTTCCATCGCCGCCTGCAAGGCGCAGATCGGATCGATCTCGGTGACCCACACCTGGGCCGAGAGGGCGCGCATGGCCTGCGCCGAGCCCTTGCCGACGTCGCCGTAGCCGCAGATCAGGGCGACCTTGCCGGCGATCATTACGTCAGTGGCGCGCTTGATGCCGTCGACCAGCGACTCGCGGCAACCATAGAGGTTGTCGAATTTCGACTTGGTCACCGAGTCGTTGACGTTGATGGCGGGAATCTTCAACTCGCCGCGCTCGTGCATCTGGTAGAGGCGGTGCACGCCGGTGGTGGTTTCCTCGGTTACGCCCTTGATCTGCGCCAGGCGCGTCGAGTACCACCGGGGATCCTGCTTGAGCTTTGCCTTGATCGAGGCGAACAGCACGGTGGCTTCCTCGCTGTCGGGCTTGTCGAGCACCGAGATGTCCTTTTCGGCGCGCGAACCGAGGTGCAGCAGCAGAGTGGCGTCGCCGCCGTCGTCGAGGATCATGTTGGAGTAGCCTTTGTCGGGCCACTCGAAAATGCGGTGGGTGTAATCCCAGTAGTCGACCAGCGATTCGCCCTTGACGGCGAATACGGCGATGCCGTCCTTGGCGATGGCGGCGGCGGCGTGGTCCTGGGTCGAGAAGATGTTGCAGGAGGCCCAGCGCACTTGTGCGCCCAGCGCGGTCAGTGTTTCGATCAGCACCGCGGTCTGGATGGTCATGTGCAACGAGCCGGTGATGCTGGCGCCCTTGAGGGGTTGCGATTTCGAATATTCCTCACGGATCGCCATCAGGCCCGGCATTTCGGTTTCGGCGATGCGGATTTCCTTGCGCCCCCAATCGGCGAGGGCAAGGTCGGCGACGATAAAGTCGGAAAAGGTTTTGTTGTCAGCCACAGCGAACTCCTTAGCGTATGGCCGGGTAGGATGCCCACCTGCGCATCCCGTGCCGGCACGAGGTCAGGTGAGCGCAGTTCGAAGGGACGGTCCGAGCCTAGGGCAGGTTGCCTTGCAGCGCTCCTCGGAAAAGATATTCTAGCCCAAATCGAGCCAGGCTTGGGCGGTTTCTAGGATGCGCCCGGCTCGGATAACCAGCTGTTGATGGTGCTGATCTCCTCTTCGTTCAGGGATCCCACCAAGCCCTGCAAACGCACCCGGGCCAGCACATACTGGTAACGCGCATTGGCCAGGTCGCGCCGCACATTCATGCGTTGCTGCTGGGCATTGAGGATATCGATCTGGGTGCGCGTACCGGCCTGGTAGCCTTTCTGATTCGAGTACAAGGCCTGATCGGAGGAGCGCTCGGATTGTTCCTGCGCCTTGACCTTCAACACGCCTTCCGCGACGTTCTGGAATTCCTTGCGGATCTGCAAGTCCACTTCGCGACGCCGGGCTTCGTATTGCTGCTGAAACTTTTCCAGGTTGGCCTGGGCCTGGCGTACCTGGGAACTGGTATAGCCGCCGGCGAAAATCGGGATGTTGACCTGCAAGCCCACTTGCGAGGTCAGGTAGAACTGATTGATGGTCACCTGGTTTTCGGAAAGGCTGCGGCTGCGCTGGACCAGCAGGTCCACCGTCGGCATATGGCCGGAGCGGGCCTTCTCCAGTTCCTGCGTCGCGGCTTGAACGTTTGCGCGCATGGCCCGCAATTCGGCGTTGATTTCCTCGCCGCGGGCGATCCAGTCGTCCGGGTTGGCGGGCAGGGGCGGCATCAATTGCAGGCGGCCCGGATTCAGGGAAGCCAGGCTGTCTACCGGCTGGTTGACCAACACCTGGAGTTGGCGACGGGTGTGACCGACATTCTGGCTGGCCTCTAGCTCCTGCGCCAGGGCCATGTCGTAGCGGGCCTGGGCGTCGTCGATATCGGTACGTGTTCCCTGGCCGGCTTCGAAAATGCGCTTGGCGGCCTGCAATTGGCCGGCATAGGCTTCTTTCGCCGACAGCACCAGGGCCAGGCTGTCCTGCGCCATCAAGGCTTCAAAATACGCGCCGCACAAGCGTACCAGCATGTCCTGTAGGTTCTTGTCCAATACCGCTTCGGCACTTTCGACCTGCGATTGCGCCTGACGGTACTGGGCGAAGTTGTATTTTCGGTACACCGGTTGGCGTAGTGTCAGCGCATAGCTGGAACTCAGGTACTCGTAACTGCTGAAGTTCCTCGCCCCCAGGAACCCCGGCGTCTCGCTATTCGTCTGGTTCTTGCTGCGTGACAGGCTGCCCGACAGATTCGGTAACAGCTGCGCGCGTGCCTGAGGCACCAGTTCGCGGCTTGCCGCGGCCTCGGCGCGCGACGCCTGGTAACCGGCATCCTGCTGTAGCGCCAGCCGGTAGCTTTTCAGCAGATCCAGCGCCTGGGCGGGAGAGCAACCCAGTGCGATGGTCGCCGCGCCCAGGATCGAGATCAGCAGGCGCATGCTTCCCGTGGAATTGAAGGTCTTCACCATTCACTCCTCTTTCATCGAAGCCGCCATGCGCTTCAGCAGCGGGTGCAGCAGGTAGGTGAGCACCGTGCGCTCGCCGGTCTTGACGACCACTTCAGCCGGCATGCCGGCCTGCATCTGGCGGGTTCCCAGCTCCTTCATGCCTTCAGGGGTGATCGAGACGCGCGCCAGGTAGTAAGACATGTTGGTCTGCGGTTCGGTGATCAGGTCCGACGAGATCGATTCGACCTTGCCTTGCACCACCAGCGACGGGGAATGGGCAAAGGCGGAGAAGCGCACGTCGGTCTCCAGGCCGGGATGCACGCGGTCGATGAATTGCGGCGAGACTTTGGTTTCGAGCAACAGTGCTTCATTTCTAGGAACGATATCCATGAGTTTTTGTCCCGGACCGATCACTGCGCCCACCGTCTGAACCGTCAGGCCGAGCACTTGGCCTTCGGAAGGCGCGCGCAGCACCGTGCGCTCCAGATCCTGCGACACTGCCTTGTACTTGTCGGCGTCGGCCTGTACTTCGCGACGCACGTCGGAGAGCTGGGTGTCCACTTCCTTCCGGTACTCCTGGGTGCGCTGTATGGCGCGCAACTTCATTTCGGAGATGGCGCGCCGTGCCCGCATGATATTCCCCTGTAGGTCGGCGATCGATCCCATCGCCTCGGCAGCCATGCGCTCCAGTTCGAGTTGCTTGTTGCGCGGCGCATAGCCGTCCTTAACGAGATCACGCAGGCCCTTGAGTTCTTCCTGTAGGAATGCCAGTTGGCTGGTTCGCGCCTTCAGCATGCCCTCCGCCCCCTGAATCGACGCTTCCTGTCCCTGGACCGACTCCTTGATCGCGTCCATATCCGCTTGCAGTGACATGCGCCGAGACTGGAATAACTGTTGTTGATTGTTCATGGTCTGCTGAATGTAGCCGTCGCCACTTGCCTTCAGCAAGTCAGGGTGGAAGACGATTTTCCCCAGCCCGCCTTGCTCCGCCAGCAAACGACCCTCCATGGCTCTTAGCGTCAGATAGTGCTGGCGTACGGATTCGTAATTGGCGAGCGACACCGCGTCGTCGATGCCGATCAGGGGATCGCCGTTCTTGACGAACTGGCCCTCCTTGACGAACACCTGCTTGACGATCCCGCCGGAGAGATGTTGCACCGCCTTGCGCTTGGTTTCGATGGTGACCATTCCGGGAGTCGGGACGCCTTCGTCCAGCGGTGCCAGTCCTGCCCACAGCAGGAAGCCGCCGAAGCCGATGCCCAGCACCCACAAGCCGATTCGGGCCGGTTGAGCGGTATCGGTGGGCAGCACCAATTCGCCTTCCAGCGCGGGACCGGAGGTCGGGACGGGGAGGTTGCGCGGCTTGAGCTTGGGTAACAAATTCTGAATCGCCATGATGAAATTCCTGACTTAAGAGTTAAACGGGCTGCGGGGCCGGTGCCGAATGACCGCCGCCATCGTTTTGAGTTGCCGGCTTCGGCTGCAAGGCAGCGATGACGTCCCGGGTTGGACCGTAAATCTGTATGGCGCCGTCGTGCAACACCAGGATGCGGTCGGCGACGCCGATGACGTTCATGCGATGGGTGATGAGAAAGACTGTCTTGCCCTGCTGCTTCAGATCCTGCACGGCCTTGACCAGGGCGGCTTCGCCCACGTCGTCGAGATTGGAATTGGGCTCGTCCAGGACGATCAGGCTTGGGTCGCCATACATCGCGCGCGCCAGACCGATGCGCTGGCGTTGTCCACCCGAGAGGAAGTTTCCGGCCTCGCCCATGGATGTGTCATAGCCGCGCGGAAAGCGCAGAATCATGTCATGCACTCCAGCCCGCCCGGCCGCCAGAATCACTTTCTCCGGATCGATCTGGCCGAACCTGGCGATGTTCTCGGCGATGCTGCCTTCGAAGAGTTCGATATCCTGCGGCAGATAGCCAATGAAAGGACCCAGTTCATCGCGATTCCAGCTCTGGATGGCTTCGCCGTCGATCAACACCTCGCCTTCCACATAGGGCCAGATGCCCACCAGGGCGCGCGCCAAGGTGGATTTGCCGGAACCCGAGGGGCCGATTACTGCGACGATCTGGCCGGCCGGGAAATCCGCCGAGAGTCCCTTGAGTATCGGTTGTGCGCGGCCGGGCGCGGTGGCTACCAGATTTTCAATCCGCATGTGGCCTTGCGGCGTGCCATGGACCAGGCCGGCATTGCGCTGAGGGTGGAGGCGCAGCAATTCTTCCAACCGCAGAAAGGCCTTGTGCGCGGCAATTGACGACTTCCAGGTCGACACCATCAGGTCGATCGGCGCCGACGCACGCCCCATCAACACGTTGGCGGCGATCATCCCACCCGGAGTCAATTCGCCCTGAATCACCAGCAGGGCACCGGCGCCCAAGGCTAGGGATTGCTGTGTATAGCGCAGGAATTTTGTCAGCGCCTGGATTCGCATGGTCAAGTCCTGGGCACTCTGATTGATGCCGAGGTAGCGCTGGTGGCGAACCTGCCAGAGCCTGCGCAAATCATTCAGCATGCCCATGGACTCGATCACTTCGGCGTTTCTGAGCTTGCTATGCACGTAGGTATTCACCTGCATGCCCGCCTCCATGGCTTTGTCGAGGGGGGCGATGGTCAGCTTATGGCTGAGATAGGCGAGACCGATCAACATCACTGAGAACACTACGGACAATAGTCCCAACATGGGATGCAGCATGTACAGCACGAACATGTAGATCGGCGTCCAGGGCGCATCCATGAAGGCGAACAGACCCTGACCGGTCAAGAACTGGCGCACATTGGTCAGGTCCGAAAATGCCTGTGCCGGGCTACGCCCCAGTTGATTGAGATAGGATTCGAAACTGGCGTTGAAGATCCGGGAGTTCAACTGCTCATCGAGCTTGACCCCGGTTCTCACCAGCAAACGTGAGCGCGACCACTCGGAAAACGCCATCACCGCGAAGAAGAACAGCATCACCAGGGTCAGTGCCGTCAGCGTGAATTCACTGCCACTCAGCATCACCCGGTCGAACACCTGCAACATGTAAAGGGTTGGGGTGAGCATGAGGATGTTCACCACGATGGTAAACACCACGCAAACGGCAAACTCGCGCCGAAATGTCCAGAGCGTGGCCGACAACTCGCTGCGCTGGAAAAAGGAAGGTGTCTTCATGGATTTGGGCCGGACGTTGGTGGTTTCAGGATAGAGGTGAAAGGTCTTAGGCCGCCGCCGGCCTCATCGCCACGGCAGATTGTGGCGGCGGTGCCGGCTGTGCGGCGCGTTGCAATGCCGCCAGAACTTCGTCACGCGGCCCATAGGCTTTAGCCTGGCCATCCTGTAGGACCAGCATGAGATCGACCGCCACCAGCACGCTAGTGCGGTGGGTAATTACGATGATGGTGGTGCCCCGAGCCTTGAGGGAAATCAGGGTTTGTACCAGGGCCTTTTCGCCCGCTTCATCCAGGCTGGAGTTGGGTTCATCCAGCACCAGAAAGCGTGGATTGCCGTAGATTGCGCGCGCCAGGCCGACCCGCTGGCGCTGGCCGCCGGACAGGAAGCAGCCATCATCGCCGATGCTGGTTTCATATCCTTGGGGCAGGGACAGGATGGTCTCGTGCAAACCCACCGCCCGTGCCGCGGCTTCGACCTGGGCCATATCGACATGGCTGAAACGGGCGATGTTCTCCGCCAAAGTGCCGTCGAACAGTTCCACGTCCTGTGGCAGGTAGCCGATATGCGGGCCAAGCTCCGCCTTGTTCCAGGGAAAGATATCCACGCCATCCAGGCGCACCTTTCCGTTGGCGGGCGGCCATATGCCCACCAGCAGTCGCGCCAGGGTGGTTTTACCCGAAGCCGAAGGGCCGACAATTGCGACGACTTGCCCGGCGGGGACTACAAACGAGACGCCGCGAATAATTGCCGCCGAGGAACCCGGCGCGCCAGCCACGACGCCCTCGACGGACAACAGGCCTTTGGGAGGAGGCAAAGCCATTCCCGGTTGCTTGAGCTGGACGGCGGCCAACAATCTGTCGAGTCGGGCATAGGCGTCGCGGGCATTGACGACGTGCTTCCACATGCCGATCAACTGGGCAATCGGCGCCAATACGCGGCCGCCCAGTGTCGACGCCACGATCATCAAGCCGCCGCTACCGCTGAATTGGCCCAGGATGGTCAGCCAGCAACCCGCGCCCAGGAGCAGCGAGGATTGCGACAATTGCACGAACTTCGACACTGAGGCAAAAGCTCCCGCCTTGTCCGATGCGGCGGCCTGCATGTACAAGAACTCTGTCTGTCTCTTCATCCAGATCTCGTGAATATTTCCCTGCATGCCCATGGCCTCGATGACCTGGGCGTTGCGCAAGCTGCCGTTGGCATAATTCTGCGCGGCGATCGCGGCACGGTTGGCCGCGGTCAGGGGCGGCTGGGTATCGCGTTCGGTAAAGTAGGCCAGGCCCACCGACAGGAGGGCGCCGACGATCGACATCCAGCCCATGATCGGATTGATCAGGAATATCACCACGATAAACAGCAACGCCAGCGGCACATCCATGATGGACATCACGGCCGGACTGGAAAGGAATTCCCGCAGGGAGCGTAAGTCGTTCAATACCTGGCTGGATGCCCCGGGGATCCGTCGCAGATTGGCTTCGAAGACGGTATTGAAGATACGTTCATGTATCTTCGCATCGAACTTGAGTGCCGCCTGCTGCATGATGCCGTTGCGTACCCATTCCAGTATTTCCATCACGACATACGCGCCGATAATCAGCAGGGTCAGCATCGCCAGGGTCATATGGCTGCGGCTGTTCACCACCCGGTCATACACTTCGAGCATATACAGCGTCGGCGCCATCACCAGCATGTTGGTGAAGAAGCTATAGAACAGGGCACGTTTGAAATGCGCCTTAAGCGAATACAGCGCACTTCGCAATTCGGAATTGTCGTTGGTGGGATTCATGTGCACGCTCTCAAAAAATGCATATCGACTTGTGGTGGCTAGGTCGGATGGGCGGCCGCGATCTCAGCGGTCAGTTCTGCCGCCGCGATAGCCGCCTGGACGGGGGCTTCGTCCGGCAGCACGATCAGGTATTCAGGTAGATCCGGCGAGACTTCTCCAGAAGGAGATTCATTCGATTCACCGTCCGATGAAAACCAGAACGCCAGCTGATATCCCTGGCCGGTATTCGACAGCACGATCTCGCGCAATTTCTCCTGGTGGAAGCGCAACTGGTCTTCGGGTTTTAAATCGAGTTGAAAGCGCATCCGCCCGTCCAGGGTGTACATGGATAGCTGGCCATCCTTGAGACTCAGGGTATGCCGATCGAAATACACCGGAGATTTCGGCAGAAATCTCATGAGTGGGAGCGCCTTCCCGGGATTCTTGGCAACGTTGAAAGGACTGGTGGGAAGCTGAAACACCAGCCGGGAGGTGCGGGAAACCGAATAGATGGCGTTGCAAACCATCTGCGAGCCGATTTTCGGAAAACGTTCGCGCAGATCCTTGTAGGTCAAGTGATGCAACGTTACCCGGTTCCAGCAGCGAGTCTGCTGTACCACCGGCGCGAGCGCATTGCACACTTCGGCAAACGCCGTTTGCAAGTCCTGCAAACGGGCCGTCTGCTCGGCGGATGTGTTGAGGGGAACCCTGAGGCAAGAATTCATATAGGAAAGTCTATCAGCTATTCCTATATGAAACAATAGGGGCGAGGGAAGCTTTTGTTCGCCAGACTTTCGACGCCCGGAAAGTCTTTTAAGGGATTATTTATAAAGTATTAATTCTTAACCGCGAGCGCTTGAGCGGGACCTTGCCAGGCTGCTGGTAGTTGGTCGCAGGCGTTCGTCGGACTGAGGTTACGGCTGGTTAAATGAAACCGGACCATGCCGGAATGGAATCCAGTCCTTGTACTCCGGGCGAAACTGGAGTCCGTAGGGTGATTTCAGGAAGATCTTCGGCGGACTGCCAATTTCCTTTTGGGTCTTTTCGATATCCACCAGCCCGCTAGGCAGGAACACCTTGTCTACAATTTCCTGTAGTGGCACTTCGCGGCCGGCAGCAGCCTTCACATAGTCGCGCGCACCTTCGCTCAGACCCCAGGCCTGTTCGACCATGGCGTAATACTTGTTGGTTGCATCGTCCGACATGTCAGCCCCCATATTTCAATTTGTGTATCGACGATTATTTCATGAAGTGCAGCCGCAATCTATCCGGCAAGCTGCGAAAGCTATCCGGCGAGTTGGTTTACCCAAACCAGTTGCTTGGGCAGGCACACCGTTTTCAAATCGTAGTTGGCCTGTGCGAACGCCCTGGCATTGGCGCCCAGCCGTGTTCTGGCGGCGGGGTTGTCAAGGAGCGCACAAACCTCGCGGGCCAAGGCAGTGGCGTCGAAAAAATCCACCAGGCGTCCGGTTTCGTCGTGGCGAATCGCTTCGCGCAGCGGCTGCGTATCGCTGGCCACGATGGCGCAACCGGCGCTCATGGCCTCAAGCAGGCTCCAGGAGAGCACGAAGGGGTAGGTCAGATAGACATGAACGGTGGACAATTGCAGCAACGGGATGAAATGTGCGTAGGGAACGGTGCCGAGAAAGTGTACTCGGCTCATGTCCAGCCTATCCTTCACTTCCTCCAGGAATAGGTCCTTCCACTTCCGGCCCTCGGGCGGCCTGGCGCCGTAGCTGACGTCATCTGCGCCGACGATCAACACCTGAGCATTGGGACGCGATTCAAGGATCTTTGGTAGCGCCCGCATGAAAATGTGGTAGCCCCGATAGGGTTCCAGGTTGCGGTTGACGAAGGTGACGATCTCGTCCTGGCGAGTGAGTGTCTTCTTGCCGCCCAGAGTGAGGGTGATATGCGGATTGGGCGCGACGACAGCGCTGTCGATGCCGTCGTGCACCACCGTGATCTTCGACCGGAACGGCGCGGGAAAGGTGGACGCTTGCCAATGGGTGGGCGAAATTCCCGCGTCGGCAATCTCGAAATGCAGCAAGTTGTTGAGGTTCTTCAGTCGCAGACGACACACTTCGCCCGGATCCGAAGCCGGAAACTCAGGATCGAAGCCGACGTCGGCGCCTTCCGGATGGTAGTAGAACTCGCCATATATCCCCAGTCTGGCCTTGGGCCATACGTCCTTGAGAAACAAGCTTTCGCCCCAGCCCGGGTGGGCGATGATCACGTCGGGAGTGAATCCCTGCTCGCGCAACCTCAGTGCCGCCCGGAAACAGGCTTCGCCACGTATCGTCTTGGTCTCGAAATCGCTGACCCAGGGATGCACGTTCGGCGTGGAGCCGCGGCTGGCGGAATAAGACACCAGCTTGACGCGTTGCCATTCCGGGGCGCTCACTTTCTGCATCGTCATTGCCGTCACCGTGTTGGCAGGGTCCGCCGCCAGTGCCGGCGCCAAAAACTTGAACTGGCCGGGAAAGTTCTGGTGAATGAAAAGGATGTTCATCGGGGCAGTGCCGTCCAAGGCGGCTATCGGCGACTCGTAACAGGACCGGCTGATAATACCATCACGGAAAGCGGCCCATTCTCCTCGACAGGCAATTGCATGGCCGATCCGGTCTTGCTACTGGTGCCCGCCGTTGGGTCTGGGGTACTAGCGGACCAGCACCGACGGTAGATTGAATGCGGTTTGTAGGCGCTCGGCGATTTGTCGAGCCTCCAGGTGGTTGCGCCAGGGACCCAGTTGTACCCGATAAACGCCGTTGCGCGCATGAACCAGGAGCTTTTCACCGAGATCGGCGGCGCCCGGCAATCCGGTCAATTCGCGACCGAGCCGGGCCCTGAGGTTTTCGGCATTGTCGGAGTTTCCGAATGCGCCCAGTTGCAGGAACACGCCGCGGCTATCCGTCTCTTCGGGCAGCGGCGAGGCGGGCTTCTTCTCCTGGGGGCGCGCGCTTGCCGAGGCGATCTGAATGAGGTCGGCGAGCGGGTCGGCCGGCAATGCTGCATTTCGGGAAGCGGGCGGCGGGGGGCCCGACGCCAGTCGGGTATCGCCCGGGAGCACGCTCTCGACTTCAAGCAGGGCGCTGCCATGGTCGGCATAGCCGAGCTTCCATGCCGCCGCATAGGAAAGGTCGATCAATCGGCCGGCGTGGAAGGGACCTCGATCGTTGACCCGCAACACCACCGACCTGCCGTTGGCCGGATTGGTGACGCGCACGTAACTGGGGATCGGCAGCGTGGCGTGGGCGGCGCTCATGCCGAACATGTCGTAGGCTTCCCCGGAAGAAGTTCTCTGCCCATGAAACTTCCGTCCATACCAGCTGCCCATGCCCACGGCCTTGTAGGGCATCAGCCTGGTCAGGGGCACGTAATCGTGTCCCAGCACCGAGTAGGGCTTGTTGGCAAAGCGGTGCAGCGGTTCGATCTTCGGTTCGGCGTCCGGGATGGCGGCGAGAAACGCCGGCGCGGGAGTCTTTTCCCCTGGGCCGTCGTCCTGATAGAAGCCGCCATTGCGCTTCAGGACATAGGCTGGTTTCTGGGCCACGGGCGGCCCCTGGTCGGGTGCCGTGGAAACCTGCGGCAGCGGTGCCGCAAGTCCGCCACGTTCCTGGGCCTGGCGCGGCGGCTGGCTGCCGCAGGCGGCCAGGACTGCCGGCAGGATAAGCAGTGATAGGCGGATCACTTCTGCACCAGCATGCGGTGCTTGTGGATGCTCATCAGGATTCCGATGCCGACGAACAGCGTCGTCAGCGAGGTCCCACCGTAGCTGACGAACGGCAGCGGCACGCCGACCACCGGCAGCAGGCCGCTGACCATGCCCATGTTGACGAAGGCGTAGGTGAAGAATATCAGCGTGATGCTGCCGGCCAGGAGTCGCGTGAATAGCGTTGGGGCGTTGGCGGCGATCATCATGCCGCGGCCGATCAGCAATGCATACAGGACCAGCAGCAATGTGTTGCCCAGCAAGCCGAATTCCTCCGAGAGGACCGCGAATATGAAATCGGTATGCCGTTCCGGAATGAACTCGAGCTGCGCCTGAGTTCCCTGGCCCCATCCCTTGCCGAAAATTCCTCCGGAGCCGATGGCGATGGTCGACTGGATGATATGGAAGCCCTTGCCGAGTGGATCCGCCTCGGGGTCCAGCAGGGTCAGAATGCGATTCCGTTGGTACTCGTGCAGCATCGACCAGGCCAGAGGGGCGGCCGCCACCGCGGCCAGGACGAGACCGCCCAGCACTTTCCACGGCAGGCCGGCGAGGAAGATCACCCAGAAGCCGGCTGCCAGGACCAGGATCGCCGTGCCGAGGTCCGGTTGCCTGGCGATCAGCGCCACCGGTGCCAGCAGCAGGATCGCCGCCACCACATACTCGCGCAGGCGCAGGAAGGTTTCATGCCGCTGGAAATACCAGGCCAGCATCAGCGGCATGGCGATCTTCATGATTTCCGAGGGCTGGATCCGCATAAACCCGAGATTGAGCCAGCGCCGTGCTCCTTTCGAGACATCGCCGAACAGTGCGACCGCGACCAGCAGCAGCAAGGCGCCGACGAAGATTGGCAAGGCGAAGTACATCAGGCGCTGCGGCGGCACCTGAGCAGCAAGCCGCATCACGACCAATGCCACCAGCATGTTCATGAGTTGTGCGCCGATCCGTTCAAGGGAAGCGCTGCTGACGACCAGCAAGGCGTAAGCGAGCAACAACGCGGCCATGGTCATCAGCGGCGAATCGATCGGCGCTATCAGCCGTTGCCAAAGATCGCGGACGGTCATTTCAATCCTCCTCGCCTTCCTCCGCGGCGGCCGGGGCCGGCGCTTTCGGCTGTTTGCCGAGCAGGTAATAGTCGAGTACCTGGCGGGCGATCGGTGCGGCTGCAGCGGCGCCGAACCCGCCATTCTCCACCAACACCGCCAACGCTATCTTCGGCTGATCCGCAGGCGCGAACGCGATGAACAAGGCATGGTCGCGCAGGCGTTCATTGATGTGCCCTTCAATGTATTTCTCGCCCTTCAGGCTATATACCTGGGCGGTGCCGGTCTTGCCGGCGGAAACATACTCGGCGCCGGCGAAGGCCCGTGCGCCGGTGCCTTCCTGATTGACGCCGACCATGGCCTGCTTGATGGTCTGGATGTTCTGGGGTTTCAGCGGGATGGTCTTGACGGGAACGGTCTCGATTGGAATGGTGGTGCCGGTACGGGGGTCGGTGATGAACTTGACGATATGCGGCCGGAACATCACGCCGTCGTTGGCCAGGGTCGCCATCGCCTGGGCCAGCTGGATCGGCGTGTAGGAGTTGTAACCCTGGCCGATGCCGATGCTGATGGTTTCGCCGGCAAACCAGCGTTGCTGCTCGACTTTCTTGAAGTGCTTGCGCTTCCACTCCTGCGACGGCAGCACGCCCACTGCTTCGTCTTCCAGGTCGACCCCGGTCTTCTGGCCGAAGCCGAACTGGCGCATGAAATTGGCGATATTGTCGATACCCATGTCGTTGGAGAGCATGTAGTAGTAGGTATCGCACGACTGGACGATGGACTTGTACATGTCCACGGTGCCGTGGCCGCCTTTCTTGTCGTCGCGAAAGACATGGCCGCCAAAAGTGTAGGACCCGGGATCGGAAATGGTTTGTTGCGGCGTGCGTTTGCCGATTTCCAGCGCGCCGAGCGCCATGTAGGGCTTGAAGGTCGAGCCGGGCGGATAGGTGCCGTTCAGCGCGCGATTGAGCATCGGCTTGTCCAGCGAAGTATTCAGGGCGTCCCAGTTCTGCGGATCGATGCCGTCGACAAACAGGTTGGGGTCGTAGCCGGGTAGCGAAACCAGCGCGAGTATCCCGCCGGTCGCCGGTTCTATCGCCACCAGCGCCCCACGGCGAGTGCCAAAAGCCAGTTCGGCGACCGCCTGGAGCTTGGCATCGACCGTCAGCGTCAGGTTATTGCCGCTCACCGGCGGGATGCTCGAGAGCACCCGCACTGCGCGGCCGCCAGCATCTATCTCGACCTTCTCGAAGCCGGTCTGGCCATGTAGGTCGAATTCGTATTTCAGTTCGAGTCCCGTCTTGCCGAAATGCTCGGTGCCGCGATAGTTGGTTTCGGCGTCCTTTTCCTCGATGCGTTCCAGGTCATGGTCGTTGATGCGGCCGATATAGCCGAGCAGGTGCGAACCCGATTCGACATAGGGATATTGGCGGAACAGCCGCGCCTTGATATCGACGCCGGGAAAGCGGTAGCGGTTGGCGATGAACTTGGCGACCTCTTCGTCCGTCAGCCTGGTGCGGATGGGCAGGGACTCGAAGTTCTTGCTTTCCTCCAGCATCTTCTTGAAGCGCTTGCGGTCTTTCGGCTGGATGTCGATGACTTGCGCCAGTCCGTCGATGGCCTTCTCCAGGTCCCCGGCGCGCGACGGGGTGATTTCCAGGGTGTAAGCCGAATAGTTGCGCGCCATGACAACGCCATTGCGGTCGAGGATCAGGCCGCGATTGGGCAGGATCGGCACCAGCGATATGCGGTTGTCTTCGGCGCGGGTGCGGTAGTAATCGTGCTGTATGACCTGGAGCCAGAAGAAACGCGCAAACAAGATGAAGAATGCGCACAGCACGAAGCCGCCGGCGACGGTCAGCCGCCACTGAAAGCGCTCGATTTCCTGCTCGGGATTCTTGAAATCCATTAACGGCCTATATCGGACGGTTCTCGTCCTTTTCGTGCGGCTGATATTGCGGCAACAGCAGCAGATAGGTGAGCGGATACCAGAGCAGCGCGGAGGTGAAGCTTTCGAGGAAATAGGTCAGTCCCGGAAACTCGGAGCCGACGCTCATGCGGGTCGCCAGCATGATCAGTTGCGTGCCGAGCAACAACGGCAGAATCTGTAGCGCCTGCTGCGGCAAGGGGAACTGGAGAATGCGCCGCGACAAGCCGTTGGCGGTGAAAGCCAGCAGAACATAGGCCAGCGAATGCTGGCCCATCACGCTGGCGGAATTGACGTCCAGGACGATGCCGATCAACAGGGCTGCGCCCATGCCGACCTTGAAGGGTTCGCGGATGCACCAGAAGGTCAGCGTCAGCGCCACCCATTCCGGATAACCGGGCAGCTGCCCGACCGGGATCATGCTGAGAAACATCGCCAGCAGCAGCGTCAACCACACGAACCAGTCGCGTACCGGCCGTAGTATGCGATTCGAGTAATGAGTCGGCTGAATCATTGCGTTTCTTTCTTCTTGCCCCTGCGGCCCTTGTCCAGCCGGTTGCTGCTTTCCGGATCCGGTGGCGCGGGCGGCAGGGCCTCGTGCCGACCCAATACAAGCACCTGTCCGTGTCGTTCGACTCCGGCGATCGGTTCGCACAGGATGCGGGCGAAAGCGTAAGCGGTGTCGCGGTCTACACGGGTCACTTTGGCCACCGGCAGACCCGCCAGATAGATCCCGTCGAGGCCGGACGTCACCAGGATGTCGCCTGCCTGCACATCGGCGTTGGCGGCAAGAAAGCGCAATTCGAGGTTTCCCGCGCCTGCGCCGAACAACACCGAGCGCAGGCCGTTCCTGACGATCTGCACCGGCACGGCCTGATCCTTGTCGGTTATCAGGGTCACCTCGGCAAGCAGCGGGAACGTTCGCGTCACCTGGCCGATCACCCCCTGCTCATCGACGACCACCTGGCCAGGGGAGATGGCTTGCTGGTTGCCCTTGTCGATGATCACCCGGTGGGCGAAGCGATCCCGCGCGGCGTAAAGAATTTCCGCCATCTGGCCGGTGGCGGGCTGGCGCAGCTTCATGTCGAGCAGGGCCCGCAGGCGTTGATTCTCCAGTTCAAGGTGCTCCTGGCGCAGCAACTGGTTGGCAGTGCTGAGCTGGCGCTGCCGCAACCGATCGTTTTCATCTTTCAGGGTGACCAGGGTGGTGAAATAGCCGCTGCCGTGCTGGATCCCTTCCACCGGCGCGTAGGCGATGCGCCGCAAGGGATAGGTCACCAGCGCAACGGCTTGACGCGTCCATTCCAGGGTGTGGAAGCGCAGGTCGAGCACCAGCATCAGCAACGACAGGGCGATAAAAAACGCCAGGCGCGCAAGTGGCGCCGGGCCGCGATTGAAGAACGGGGGCGGCTGTTGGCCGACGACAGACATCAAGAGAGTACGGCCTGCTCCGTTGGGTTAGGGTTGTCAGTGAACGCGATCGGCGCGCATGCACTGCGCCGATTGCTACCCTACACGGGGTCCGGCCTATTCGTTAGCGAAAATACTACCCAATTTGTCCATCTTTTCCAGTGCCATGCCAGAGCCGCGAACCACGCAGGTCAGCGGGTCTTCGGCGACGATGACCGGCAGGCCGGTTTCTTCCATCAGCAGACGGTCGATGTCGCGCAGCAAGGCGCCGCCGCCGGTCAGCACCATGCCTTTTTCGGCGATATCGGCGCAGAGTTCGGGTGGGGTTTGCTCCAGCGCCGATTTAACCGCGGAGACGATGGCGTTGAGCGGATCGGTAAGCGCCTCCAGGATCTCGTTGGAGGAGATGGTGAAACTGCGCGGGATGCCTTCGGCCAGGTTGCGGCCCTTGACTTCCATCTCCTTCACCTCGGAGCCGGGGAAAGCCGAGCCGATCTCCTTCTTGATCGATTCGGCGGTGGTTTCACCGATCAGCATGCCGTAGTTGCGGCGGATGTAGTTGATGATGGCATCGTCGAAACGGT
>JBAYJH010000056.1:0-19808 GCA_041665185.1 Sterolibacterium sp. | reverse complement strand
CTCCCGCGACCAGGATCAATACCGCGTCGGGCTCGCCGAAGCCGGTCAGGTAATGAAAATAACTGTCGGCGCGGTAGGGGTGCTGGGTGTCGCGATTGCGCACCTGCTCGGGCGCGGTGGGGATTACCGCGATTCCTCTGCCCATCTGTTGCATCAGACGGGTGCGGCGCTTGGCAAACGGAGAGAAGTCCATGGCTAAAGCAAGTCCGTCATCTTCAACGCCTCATCCAGCGCCGCCAGTTGGTGCGGCGTCCCGATATTGTCCCACATGCCGCCGAGCACGGCTCCCTTGATCCGCCCGGCGGCGATGGCGCGGTTGAACAGCGGGAGCAGGGGGTACTTCGCGCCGGGTTCGATGCCGGCAAAGAATTCCGGGAGGAAGATGCCGATGTTCGAGTAGGTCAGACGTGGTTCTCCGGCGAGGCGCAGGAAACCGTCGATGAGCGCGAAATCGCCGCGCGGATGCCACGGCGGATTGTTGACCAGCCACAGAAAGGCCTGGGTCCCGTCCCCTAGCAGTGCCGCACTTTCAGTCAGCCGCCGGTAATCGCAGTCGACGTAAATGTCGGCACTGACGACCAGAAACGGTGCTGGCCCCAACAGATGCAGGGCGTTGACCACCCCACCCGCGGACTCCAGTGCGTCGGCCTCGCGGGAGTAGGTGATCTGCGCGCCATAACGACCGCCATCGCCCAGCGTTGTCTCGATCTGCTGGCCGAGGTGGGCGTGATTGATCACCAACTCCGTGATGCCGGCCGCCACCAGACGCTCGATTTGCCACACGATCAACGGCTTTCCGCCGACCTCCAGCAAAGGCTTAGGGCGGACATCGGTCAGCGGCCGCATGCGCATGCCGCGCCCGGCGGCGAGGATCATGGCTTTCATCAGAAGCTGTAGCCAACTCGCTCGGCGCGGTCTTCCAGTTGGTCCAGGAGTTTCAGGAGCGGACCGAGTTCGCGGTAGCGGGCGCAAGTGAGACGCAGATATTTCGCCACCAAGGGCATATCCTTGAGATAGCCGTCCTTGCCGTCGCGATGGCACAGGCGGGCGAAAATACCGAGTATCTTGAGGTGGCGTTGCGCGCCCATCCAGTCATAATCGCGATGAAATTCGCCGAAATCGGCACGCACCGGCAGCTTCGCCTTGCGGGCCTTCTCCCAATAGCGGATCAGCCAGTCGAGCGTTTGCTCCTCGTTCCATTCGATGTAGGCGTCCTTGAACAAGGACACCAGGTCGTAGCTGATCGGGCCGAACACCGCATCCTGAAAGTCGATCACGCCGGGACTATTGCCGCCGGAAGGGTCGGTTACCATCAAATTGCGGGAGTGGTAATCGCGATGCACGAAGACCCTGGGCTCGGCGAGGTTGACGGCCAGGATGCGTTCGAATGCCTGGTTCAGAACTTCGCGCTGGGCGTTCGACAGTTCCAGGCCGAGATGCTTTGCCACATACCAGTCGGGAAACAAGTCCATTTCCTTCTGTAGCGGCAGCCGGCCGTATTCCGGCAATTGATCATGCCTATTGGATAACTGGATGCGGATCAATTGGTCGGTTGCAGCGGCGTACAGTGCGTGGACTTCGCGCATCCCGTTGCCGCTTGAATGCTTTAGCAGCGCCGCAAGATACGGTGTGCTGCCAAGATCGGAAATCACCAGGAAACCCCGTTCAAGATCCTGTGCCAGCACCTCTGGTACATTCACGCCGGCATCGCGCAGGTGGCGCTGGACCTGCATCCACGGTCGGCAATCCTCCCGGCCGGGTGGTGCGTCCATGACGATGCAGGTCTCGGCGTTTTCCGCATCGTGCCCGAAGCTGACACGGAAGTAGCGGCGAAAGCTCGCGTCCGCCGATGCTGGAGCCAGGGTGAAGGTCGCTGCCGGATACAATTGACGAAGCCAGAAATCGATTTGTAGCTGCCGTTCCATGTTGGGATCAGGGCGGGTTCAGCGACCCAATGCTAGAATCCGCAAATTCTATCATTGGTGTTGTCGCGCATTCGGGCATGGCGATTTCCTTGCTTTTCCCGGCTTGCCCGAACAGCGCAATCCACAACGACAGCATGCTGCATATCCTGCGAGGGCCGGTGTTTCTTGTTGCGATGCTTGGCGCTTCGGGCTGCTTGTCAGCAGCCGACCAAGTGGGCGCAACGGATAACTCGTCGCGCTTTCTGCCGCCGCGCCCGGAAAGTTCCGCCGGACTCGTTCCCGATCGCTGGGACGACCTGGCGCTGACGCCGAAACTGAAACCATCGCGGCAGATGCTGCCGTTGTCGCGCAACCGCGCGGAGCCGCGGCCGACCTTCATTTCGGCTTGGCAGATCAGCGGGCGGAACGATGTCGAGACGGTTGCGCAAGGGCAAGTGGAGTTGCGCCGGATCGGCAACACGCTGACGTGCGATGCGCTGACTTATCGGCAGGATGACGATCAGGTTGTAGCGGTCGGCAATGTCCGCCTGACCCAGAACGACGATCTGATTACCGGCCCCCGGCTGCAACTGAATCTCGAGGACAACGTCGGGTTCTTCGACGAACCGCAATATACGATAAGGCGGGCGGCCTCACACAAGGCCGGCGGGCAGCCGGGCCAACTGACCACGGGCAGTGGACGGGCGCGGCGCATCGATTTCGAGGGCGAGAGCCAGTACCGCCTGACGGACGCGACGTACAGCACCTGCGCGCCGGGAAATCCGCAATGGTATGCGCGGGTCGGGAGTATGAACCTCGATTATGAGCGGGAAGTGGGCGAGGCCAGGGATGCCACCCTGGTTTTCAAGGAAGTGCCGATCCTGTATGCCCCCTGGTTCGGCTTTTCGCTGAACAACCAGCGCAAGAGCGGCTTGCTCTCGCCTACCCCAGGCACCACCAGCAAGGGCGGCATCGAGATCACCCTGCCCTATTTCTGGAACATCGCGCCGGACATGGATATGACCATTTCCCCCCGGATCATGGCGAAACGCGGCGTCCAGTGGAACGGCGAATTCCGTTATCTCGACGCTTATTACAACGGGATATCGCGGGTCGAGTACCTGCCCGATGATCAAATCGCCCACCGCAGCCGCAGCAGCGTTTCACTGCTGCACGCCCAGAGCTTTGGCAACGGCTTCGCCGGCAACCTGAATCTCAATAACGTCTCGGATGACTCGTATTTCAGCGACCTGTCGTCGCGGATAACCAATATTGCGCAGAATAACTTGCTGCGCCAGGGCGGCGTGTCCTATTCCAGCAGTTGGTGGAATGCCAGTGTGATCGCGCAGCGCTTTCAAACCCTGCAGGACCCCGAATTGCCACCGGTCGGCATTCCCTACCACCGTCTGCCGCAAGTGAGCCTGAACGCCTTTCGCGGGGACTTGCCGCTCGGCGGAGCTTTCAACTTCAACGGCGAGTATGTGAATTTCGCGCATCCGACGCTGCCGTTGGCGCGCCGCTCGACCTTTTACCAGCAGTTCTGGCTGCCGCTGCAAACGGCGGCCTTCTATATCACGCCAAAATTCGGCCTGCATATGACGCACTACAGCCTGGATCGCCAGGCCGCCGGCACCCCCGAGGTGATGACGAGGAAGGTGCCGACCTATAGCGTCGACGGCGGCGTGTTTTTTGAACGCAACACCGACTGGTTCGGCCAGAATCTGACGCAGACCCTGGAACCGCGGTTCTATTACCTTTACGTTCCGAACCGCGAGCAGAGCCTGATCCCGGTGTTCGATACGGGTCTCGCCGATTTCAACTTCGCCCAGATATTTTCCGACAACCGTTATGCAGGCAATGACCGCATTGCGGATGCCAACCAGGTGACCATCGCACTGACCTCGCGTTTGATCGATCCGCTCACGGGTTCCGAGGTGGCGCGGGGCGTCGTCGGCGAGCGCTACTACTTCAAGGCCCAGGAGGTGTCGATGCCGGGAGAAGTCCTGCGTACGTCGAAATCGGCCGACCTGCTGGCGGCGGTTTCCGGTAAAGTGACGCCCAACTTTTATCTCGACAGCGGCTGGCAGTACAATCCCCATGACAATCAAACCAATCGGTTCACCCTGGCGGTTCGCTATCAACCCGAACTGGGTAAAGTGATTTCGGCGGGCTACCGGTATAACCGCGATTTGCTTAACCCGACCGCTCCGGTCAATCAAATCAGCCAGATCGACGTGACCGGACAGTGGCCGTTGGCGGGGGGATGGTCCGGGGTAGGTCGCTACAATTACTCTCTCGATGAACACCGGATCATCGAGACCATAGGCGGACTGGAGTACAACGCCGGTTGTTGGGCCATGCGCTTCGTCGTTCAGCGCATCGCCACGGCGGCCGGCAATTCCAACAGTGCTTTTTTTGTACAACTGGAGCTCAATGGTTTCTCCAATATCGGATCCAATCCGCTGGATATGCTTAAACGCAACATACCCGGCTATGGCCGGATCAACCAGCCTGTCGCCGACCCGGTTTTCGCCGAGAATTGATTGCCTGAATGCCCACCCTAACGGACCGATGAAATGCCCATGAATCCATTACGTATGCTCCTGTTATCTTGCGCCGTGCTGGCGACGGGTGCCGCGGCGCAGAAAGCGCCGTCGCCGTCCGTGACCAAGCCCATCGAGGTTGATCGCATCATCGCGGTGGTCAATGACGAGGCGATTACCCACTACGAATTACGCTCGCGCGTGTTGGCGGTGGAGAGGCAACTGAAGACACAGGGCACGCAACTGCCCCCGCGCGATGTGCTGGAAAAGCAGCTGCTGGAGCGCCTGATTCTCGACCGTGTCCAGACCCAGATGGCCAAGGATACCGGTACGCGCGTCGATGACAGCCAGCTTGATACCGCATTGCGCCGCATCGCCGACAGCAATCGTTTGACTCTTGGCAACTTCCGCGCCGCTCTGGAGAAGGACGGTATCGCCTGGGCCAAGTTTCGCGAGGAGATTCGCGATGAGATGACGATTTCCCGGTTGCGCGAACGCGAGGTGGATAACCGCATCAACATTTCCGAAGGCGAGATCGACAACTATCTTTCCAATCCGGAAAGCACCACCAATGCCCATGAGGAATTGCATCTCGCGCATGTTTTGTTGCGCCTCCCCGAGCAGGCCAACCCCACACAATTGTTGCGTATCCGCGGCCGCGCCGAACAGGCGTTGGCACAACTCAAGAAGGGAGACGATTTCGCCAAGGTGGCGGCGAGCTATTCGGATGCTACCGATGCGCTCAGCGGCGGCTCGATCGGGCTGCGTTCCCTGGACCGCTTGCCGAGTCTCTATGCCGATGCGGCACAGAAGCTGAAGCCTGGTGAAATCAGCGAGATTCTGCGCAGCCCCGCCGGTTTTCATATCATCAAGCTGATCGAAAGGCGTGGCAGCTCAAGAATGCCGCAGTCGCTACGCCAGTCCCAGGTGCGGCACATTCTCATCAAGATCAATGAACTGGTGCCCGAAGCCGAAGCCTTGCGCAAGACCCGGGCGCTGAAGGAACGCCTCGACAACGGTGCCGATTTCGCCGAATTGGCGCGACTGAATTCTACCGATGCTACCGCTTCCAAAGGGGGCGATCTCGGCTGGCTCTACCAGGGCGACACGGTGCCCGAATTCGAAAGCGCCATGGATTCGCTGAAAATCAAGGAAATCAGCGCGCCAGTGAGGACCCAGTTTGGTTTTCACCTGATCCAGGTACTGGAGCGGCGCGTCGAGGATGTCTCGCAGGAGCGCAAGCGTCTGGTGGCGCGACAAGTATTGCGCGAGCGCAAGGCGGACGAGGAATATCAGGAATGGTTGCGACAGATACGCGACCGAGCTTATGTCGAGTACCGATTCGAAGAGCGCTGATGACTAGCGATGGTCTGCCGCTTATTGCCGTAACCAGTGGAGAGCCGGCAGGGATAGGTCCCGAACTGTGTCTGATGCTCGCCAGGAGAAGATTCTCCGCGCGCATCGTCGTACTCGGTGATCGTGATTTGTTTACCAGACGCGCACGTCTACTCGGCTTGGACGCGGCTGGCCTGGATATCCGCCATGTTCCCCTCAAGCTTGCGTCTCTGCCCGGCCGGCTCGATTCCGCCAATGCCACTTACGTGCTTGGCATGCTCGATCGGGCAATCGAAGGCTGCCTGTCGGGTGAGTTCGCAGCGATGGTTACCGCACCGGTGCACAAAGGGGTGATCAACGATGCCGGCGTTCCATTTACCGGCCATACCGAATATCTGGCCGAAAAGACCGGGACGTCGCGGGTGGTGATGATGCTGACCGGCGCGGCGGCCGGTCTGCGGGTGGCGTTGGCGACCACGCATCTGCCCTTGAAGGACGTGCCGGCGGCGATTACCCGCGCCGGGCTGGAAGCGACGATACGCATTCTGCATGCGGATCTGCGGAATAAGTTCGGCATTGCTGCGCCGCGCATCCTGGTTGCCGGCCTCAACCCCCACGCCGGCGAAGGCGGTCATTTGGGGCGCGAGGAAATCGACGTCATCGTGCCGGTGCTCGACAAGTTGCGCCGGCCTGAACATGGCGGCATGAATTTGCTGGGGCCGTTGCCGGCGGACACCCTATTTACCAAGAACGTGCTGGCCGGTTCCGACGCGCAACTGGCGATGTATCACGACCAGGGCTTGGCGGTATTGAAGTATGCCGCCTTCGAAGACGGCGTCAACGTCACCCTGGGCTTGCCTATCGTGCGCACGTCGGTTGACCACGGCACCGCGCTGGACCTGGCGGGTACTGGGCGCGCCGATCCGTGCAGCCTATTCGCCGCGATTGACGCGGCTGTCGGGCTGTCGGGGCGACCCAAGGTTGTCTCCGCTGGACAGCCTGTCGGAACCACGGCGGGATGACCGCAGGAACCCCCCGTGGGGTGAAACACGTCCCGCGCAAGCGGTTTGGGCAAAACTTTCTGGTTTCCCGCGGCGTCGTCGCCGAGATCGTTGCCGCCATCGCGCCACGGCATGATGACCTTCTGGTCGAAATCGGCCCTGGCCTGGGCGCGCTGACGGAACCATTGCTGGACAGGCTGGCTCATCTGCATGTGGTCGAGATCGATCGCGACCTGATCGCGCGTTTGCGCGAACGCTTTGCCCCCGCGCGGCTGACCATACATGAGGGCGATGCGTTGACGTTCGATTTTGCCGCGTTGACCGGCGACGCCGACAAGGAACCACCACTGCGAGTGGTCGGCAACCTACCGTACAATATTTCGACGCCGTTGCTGTTTCATCTGGCGGAGTACGCAGACCGGGTACTCGACATGCACTTCATGTTGCAGAAAGAAGTGGTTGACCGCATGGTCTCCGCCCCGGGTGGCCCTGAATATGGGCGCCTATCGGTGATGCTGCAATATCGCTATGAGATGGAGCGGTTGTTCCTGGTGCCGGCGGCCGCATTCGATCCGGCGCCGAAAGTGGCATCGGCCATCGTGCGGATGGTGCCGAGACCGGCTTCGGCCTTGGTGGCCGCGGACGCTGCGGTGTTTGCGAGAGTAGTCACGGCCGCCTTTGGCCAGCGCCGCAAGATGCTGCGCAATACGCTGCGCGACATGCTGGCCGAGTCCGAACTCGCGGCGCTCGGCATCAGGCCTACGGCGCGCGCCGAGGAACTCGGCGTCGCCGAGTTCGTGCGGATAGCCAACGTGCTGGCGGTTCGAGGTCTCTCAAACAGCTACGTCAGTTGAACGCCTGGCGCTGGCTGTACTGGATTCTTCGTTCTGTCCAGGCCCATTGCCGCTCCCAGGCGGTCCTGACCATATTGGGATAGTCGGCCTGCCCGAGACTGCCGTTGTAGCGGCCGAGCGCACGATAAAGATCGCCTTTTTCGATGTCCAGATAGTGGCGCAATATCGTACAGCCGTAACGCAAGTTGATGCGCAGATGAAACAGGTTGTTGTCCTTCTGGCCGATCAGCTTGATCCAGAAGGGCATCACCTGCATATAGCCGCGCGCCCCGGCACGCGAGATTGCGTATTTCTTGAAACCGCTCTCCACCTGGATCAGGCCGAGCACCAATTGCGGGTCGAGACCGGCGCGCTTGGCTTCGTAGTACACCGTCTTGAGGAACTCCAGGCGCGCCACGCTATCCGGCATGCGTTTTTCCAGCCGGCGCGACATTTCCGCGATCCAACTCTGCTTTTCTTCCAGGCTGGGAAAGGTCGGTTCGGGCGCGGCGCGGTCGGAGACAGCGGCTTGTAGGGCCGCCTGGACGCTGGCTGCGAGTGGTTCGTATTGCTGGGTGCCGGCACTGGCCAAACCGCAACCAAGCAGCAATGACAGGGTGATGACTAGGCGCATAGGCGCTCGCGGATGAACGTTGTCAGTTGCTCTGTCGCCAGCAAGGTGGCGTCGGCATCGCAGCGGCCTTTGTATTCGATCTTGCCTTCCTTCAACCCGCGCTCGCCGACCACGAAGCGATGCGGTACCCCGACCAGTTCCCAGTCGGCGAACATCACGCCGGGCCGCTCATCGCGGTCGTCGAGCATGACATCAACACCGGCGGCGGCGAGATCGGCATAGAGTTTGTCGGCCGCCGCGCGCACCGCTTCGGACTTGGCGTAGCCCATCGGCACCACGACCGCCTCGAAAGGGGCGATGGCGCGCGGGAAGATGATGCCGCGCGGGTCGTTGCCCTGTTCTATGGCCGCGCCTACGATGCGCGTGACGCCGATGCCGTAGCAGCCCATCTCCATGATCTGCGGCTGGCCTTGTTCGTTGAGGAAAGTGCATTTGAGCGCTTCGGCATACTTGGTGCGCAACTGGAAGATATGGCCGACTTCGATGCCGCGGCAGATTTCCAATGTTCCTTTGCCGTCGGGCGACGGGTCGCCGCTGACGACATTGCGGATGTCATGGACCAGGCTGGTGTTCAAGGTCAATCCGTCGCTACCGAAGTTGGCGCCGATGTAATGGTGGCCGTTGTCATTCGGACCGCAAACGAAGTTCGTCATCGACGCGACAGTGCGATCAACGATGCACGACACATGCGTATCGAACGGCCCGATGTAGCCCGGGCGACAACCAAAAGCTTGCTCAATCTCGTCATCGCGGGCGAAGCGGAATTCGCCGATCACCTTTTGCGTCTTGATCTCGTTCAGCTCGTGATCGCCGCGCAGCAACAACAAATAGGGGGTCCCGGTTGTCGTTGTGATGACGAGCAGCGACTTCACGATCCGCTGTGGTGATACTCCGAGGAAGTTGCTGACCTCTTCAATGGTTCGTGCTCCCGGTGTGGCCACCTTCTTGCGCTGCTGTAGCGGCTCGGAACCTGTCGAAGAGGGCGCGAGAGCCTCGGCCAACTCAACATTCGCAGCATAGTCGGAACGCTCGGCCGGGCAAAAGGCGATGGCATCTTCGCCGGAATCCGCCAGAACATGGAACTCATGCGAGCCGGTCCCGCCGATGGAGCCGGTGTCCGCCGCCACAGCGCGAAACTTGAGGCCCAGGCGGGTAAAAATCCGGCCATAGGTATCGTACATGTTGCGGTATTCGCGCTGGAGATCCTCGAAACTGGTGTGGAAGGAATAGCCGTCCTTCATCAGGAACTCGCGTCCGCGCATGATGCCGAAGCGCGGCCGGATCTCGTCGCGGAACTTGGTCTGGATCTGGTAGAAATGTCGCGGCAGCTGGCGGTAGCTCTTGATTTCGCGGCGCACGATATCGGTGATGACTTCCTCGTGGGTGGGACCCATCACGAAGTCGCGCTGGTGGCGATCCTTGAAGCGCAGCAGCTCCGGCCCGTATTTGTCCCAGCGACCCGATTCCTGCCACAACTCCGCCGGCTGGACCGCCGGCATGAACAGTTCGAGGGCGCCCGCCCGATTCATCTCCTCGCGGACTATGGCTTCCACCTTGCGCAATACGCGCAGGCCGAGCGGCATCCAGGTGTAAATGCCGCCGGCCAGGCGACGGATCAGGCCGGCGCGCAGCATCAGCTGGTGGCTGATGATTTCCGCGTCGTTGGGCGCTTCCTTGAGGGTGGCGATGAAAAACTGACTGGCTCGCATGGGGAAATCCGGAAGGGCGGAGTATCTAAAGGGGGAATTCTACCGTGTGCACCGCGGTTATTGCTTAACGGCTTCATTTGCCTTCTATTCTTTGCCAAACTGTGAAAAAATGGCGGCAACGTTATTCAAGAATTGAAGGTAACAACATGCTTGACCGTGAAGGCTATCGCCCGAACGTCGGCATTGTTCTGGTAAACGGCCGCAACGAGGTTTTCTGGGGTAAGCGTATCCGCGAGCATTCCTGGCAGTTTCCGCAGGGAGGCATAGACAAGGGCGAAACGCCCGAGCAGGCGATGTATCGCGAATTGCATGAAGAAGTCGGCCTGATGCCGGAACATGTCGAAATTCTCGGCCGCACTCGCGAGTGGCTGCGTTACGACGTGCCCAGGCATTGGGTGCGCCGCGAATGGCGCAGCACCTATAAGGGCCAGAAGCAGATCTGGTTCCTGCTCCGCCTGATCGGCCGCGACTCGGACGTATGCCTGCGCGCCAGCGACCATCCGGAATTCGATGCCTGGCGCTGGAGCGAGTATTGGGTTCCATTGGAGGCCGTGATCGGCTTCAAGCGCGGCGTCTATCAGCAGGCGCTCACCGAACTTGCGCGCCACCTGTTTCTCCACCCAGGCAAGGGCAAGCCTGGATGGGGTTCGGCCGTGTCCTTGGAAAACTGAGCATGCTCGATCGATGCATCGCCGAATTCGATAAGGCCCTGCGCACGGTCTTCGCGCCGGCCCAGTCGATCAGGGATATGCCGGGTGCTGAATTGCCGGAGGCCGAGCTGGACGATTCTCAGCGCAATCACACGGCCGCGCTGATGCGGGTCAATCATGTCGGGGAAATCTGTGCGCAAGCGCTCTACCAAGGGCAGGCGCTGACTTCGGGCGACATGGCGATCAAGCGGGCACTTGGCAAGGCGGCCCAAGAGGAAACCGAGCACCTCGCCTGGACCGAGCGGCGCATCAAGGAATTGGGGGGGCGGAAGAGTCTTTTGAACCCGCTGTGGTATGGGGGCGCCCTGGCGTTCGGGGTATTGGCGGGAAAGTTCGGCGATGCCTGGAACCTGGGATTTCTCGCCGAGACCGAGCGGCAGGTCGAGGCCCATATCGAAAGCCACAAGGCGCGGCTCGCCGCCGAGGATGAGCGCAGTTGGAAGATCCTCGAACAAATGCGTCTGGACGAGATCAGTCACGCCGACACCGCAGTTCGGCTGGGTGCCAGGGAGTTGCCGACACCGGTCAAGCGGATAATGTGGCTGGCTTCGAAGGCCATGACCAAGACCGCCTACTACGTTTAGCGCGGAGCAGGGTCTCAGTAAGTTTGGTCAGCCTTCGACGATTTCCCAGTCGTGGGTAATCTTGGCGGTCTTGGCGAGCATGATGGACGCCGAACAGTATTTTTCCGCCGAGAGCTTTATTGCCCGCTCGATCGCATCGGGCTTCAGGTTCTTGCCGGTCACCACGAAGTGCATGTGGATGCGCGTGAAGACTTTCGGGTCGCTGTCCGATCGCTCGCCGTTCAATACGACATCGCAACCTGAAATATCCTGCCGCCCCCTTTTGAGAATCATGACGACATCAAAGGCGCTGCAACCGCCGGTCCCGGCCAGCACCAGCTCCATTGGCCGTGGTGCCAGGTTTCTTCCGCCAGCCTCAGGCGCTCCGTCCATCGCTATCAAGTGACCGCTGCCGGTCTCTGCCACGAAACTCATGCCGTCAAACCAGCTTACCTTGCATTCCATGTCTTTACTTTCCGAGAATTGAATCGGTGGGATTGTAGCGTCGGCGATCGAACTACGTTGACGCAGGATCCCGAACAGGCGTCGCGATGCAGCAAATCAGGTCGCTCAAGTGGCTTGTAAGCACGTCGATTGGGTATCGGCAGATATGGCGTCCGTCGATATCTATGCTTATAGATCAGCATGATATATGCTATTACCGATTCGCCCGTGAAATAATGCACACTTACGGAAAAGTTTCTTGCATTGCACAAATAATTCCAGCATAATTCGTCCATATCGAATGAGGTCGCAGTATCGTGATCCTGATCTCATTTGACCCACTGTCTCCTCCACCCTCCTCCTTTGGTGTGGATTAAGCGCGACCCTTACGGAGTCGCGCTTTTTTTCGTCCATTCCGATGTAAAGGCGATTCGAGTTTGACATGGGCACAGCCCTTGTTTTAGAATGCGCGGTTTCCGAAATGAGCCTGTCACACAAATTTGTGGGCAGGCGCTGGATGCCGAGGGACTCATGAAAACCTTTTCTGCCAAGCCGCACGAGGTCACGCGTGACTGGTTCGTTGTCGATGCCACCGACAAAGTGCTGGGACGCCTGGCCACCGCAATAGCAAGCCGTTTGCGCGGCAAGCACAAGACTGTGTATACGCCGCACGTGGACACTGGTGATTTTATCGTCGTCGTCAACGTTGATAAGCTGCGTGTCACAGGCAACAAGGCCGAGGACAAGACTTACTATCGGCACACCGGTTATCCCGGTGGAATTCGTGAAACCAACTTTGCCAAGATGCAACAACGCTTCCCCGGCCGTATCCTGGAAAAGGCGGTCAAAGGCATGCTACCCAAGGGACCGCTGGGTTATGCAATGCTGAAGAAAATGAAATGCTACGCTGGCACTGATCATCCGCATGCCGCGCAGCAACCAAAACAGCTGGTTGTTTGATAGGGATACCCATGGCAGCGAATTATTATTATGGAACCGGCCGTCGCAAGACGGCGATTGCCCGCGTGTTTCTGAAACAGGGTTCGGGCAAGTTCGTGGTGAACGACAAGCCGGTCGATGAATTTTTCTCGCGCGAAACGGGCCGCATGGTGGTCCGGCAGCCGCTCGAACTGACTCAGCATGCCGGCACGTTTGACATCATGGTCAACGTCATCGGCGGGGGCGAATCCGGTCAGGCCGGCGCTGTTCGTCACGGCATCACCCGAGCCTTGATCGAGTATGACGAGACGCTCAAGCCAACGCTCTCCAAAGCCGGATTCGTTACGCGCGACGCCCGCGAGGTCGAGCGAAAGAAGGTCGGTTTCCACAAGGCGCGCCGCCGCAAACAGTTCTCCAAGCGTTAATCCGTTATTGGATTGCTGGTTCAGGAAAAGCCGCCTACGGGCGGCTTTTTCATCTGTTTTGCGGAGCTTAAAATGGCCCTCAAGCTTGCTAGAGGCTTGATGGTAGGTCTACCATGTAGAGGCTTGATGGTAGGTCTACCATGCTAGCCATCGTTATTCGGAGGGAGTCATGATCAAAGGCGGTATTGTCGGCGGTACCGGATACACGGGCGTCGAATTGATGCGTCTGTTGGCGCAACATCCCGAAGTGGAACTAACTGCCATTACTTCTCGTGGCGAGGCAGGCATTGCGGTTGCCGATGTGTTCCCGAATCTCCGCGGACGGAATTCCTTGAGGTTCACCGACCCGGCGAAATCCCCATTGCCTGAATGCGATGTGGTGTTCTTCGCCACCCCAAGCGGCATTGCCATGCAGCAAGCGCCCGCTCTGCTTGAAGCCGGCGTACGGGTAATTGATCTTGCCGCCGACTTCCGCATCAGGGACGTGGCGCTTTGGGAAAAGTGGTATGGCATGCCGCACGCCAGCCCCGCCCTGGTGGGGGAGGCGGTGTATGGCTTACCCGAGGTTAATCGCGACAAGATCCGCGAGGCGCGCCTGGTCGCCAATCCGGGTTGCTACCCTACCGCTGTCCAACTCGGCTTGTTGCCGCTGCTGGAGGCTGGTTGCGTCGATACAGCTCACTTGATTGCAGACGCCAAGTCGGGGGTTTCCGGCGCGGGGCGGAAGACCGAAACGCAACTCTTGTTCGCCGAAGCTTCAGACAATTTCAAGGCTTACGGCGTCGCCGGGCATCGCCACCTGCCGGAGATTCGCCAAGGGCTGTCCATGCTTGCTGGCAAGGATGTGGGACTGACCTTCGTGCCGCATTTGATGCCACTCATTCGCGGCATGCATGCTACGCTGTATGCGCGAGTGACTCGGGAAATGGATTTTCAGGCCTTGTTCGAACAACGTTACGTCGATGAACCCTTTGTGGACGTATTACCCGCGGGAAGCCATCCGGAGACACGCTCGGTGCGTGCCGCCAACACCTGCCGGATTGCCGTGCATAGGCCGCAAGGCGGCGATACTCTGGTGATCTTGTCGGTGATCGACAACCTCGTCAAGGGCGCTGCCGGACAGGCAGTCCAAAATATGAACCTGATGTTTGGTTGCGACGAGTGCGCCGGGCTTTCACAAATTCCCGTCTTGCCCTGAGCCTGCGCCGCTGGCGTGGGCGTTTCGGGATTTCCGCGCCGCGCGTGGCGGTGCGGACCCATGTGGCATGGTACTGGCGCGTACTAAGTATATTGGTGATCCTCGCCGCGACGCTGGTCTTGGCCAGTTGGATCTACGATGCCGGTCGCCGCTTTGCGGGTTTTGAACGCAGCCAGACCGAACAGGAGCTCGATACCCTGCATGTCAGGAAGGATGAACTCGAGACGGAGGTGGCACGCCTGCGGAGCCTGGCGGATGCCAGCGAGAGCAAATTGCAGATCGAGCAGACGACCCAACAGCAACTTACTCGCCAGGTCAAGTTGCTTGAAGAAGAGAATGCCCGCCTCAAGGAGGATCTCTCGGTATTCGAAAACATTGCCTTGGCCGAGGGGCGAGAAGGCAGCCTCAGTATCAATCGACTGAGTGTCGCTCCCGATGGCAGCGGCACTGCCAATTTGTATCACTACCGGATGCTGGTCGTCATGCAGGGGAGCAAGAAAGAGGTCGAGTTCAAGGGTAACCTGCAATTGGCGGTCAATCTTCAGCAGGACGGCAAAAGTGTTATGATGCTCCTGCCGCTCGCGGGGGATCCGAACGTTCTCCAATATAGCGTCAATTTCAAGCACTTCCGCCGTCTTGACGGTACCTTTCGCATTCCGTCCGGTACCCGCATCAATACTGTTGAGGTGCGCCTGTTGCAGTCCGGTGTGGTGAAGGCGTCAAAAAGCCTTAAATTGTAATAAAGGGGGTCGCTGTGTTCTCAAAAAAATCCAATAAGCCGCTGGGCCGGATCGACAGTCTGATCGGCGCCGGTACCAAAGTTGAAGGTGATGTCACGTTCGAGGGCGGCTTGCGCGTCGACGGAGAGATCAAGGGAAATGTCGTCTGTGCCTCGGGTGAGCAGCATAGTTCGCTGGTTGTCAGCGAGCATGCGCGCATCGAAGGTGAGATCAATGTCTCTCATCTGGTGATCAACGGAACGATCATTGGCCCGGTGTTCTCAAGCGAGTTGCTGGAACTTCAATCGCACGCACGAGTCACAGGGGATGTGCAATACAACACCATCGAGATCCATCTGGGCGCCGTCGTACAAGGACGACTGGTTCATCAGGGCGCGGTCGCCAAGACCATAGAACTGAAGCTGGCTTCGAGCAATTGACTAAACAGATGATTGCCTAGATAATTTGTCCAGTACCGAATTCCACAGGAGCAAAACATGAATGCACCGATAGAGATGCCCATGCCGCTGTTGTTTACCGACAGCGCCGCCAATAAAGTGAAGGACCTGATCGCCGAGGAAGGCAACGCGGAACTTAAGCTGCGTGTGTTTGTCAGCGGCGGCGGCTGTTCCGGCTTCCAATACGGCTTCACTTTCGATGAAGTCAAGAATGACGACGACACGGTTCTTGAGAAGAATGGCGTCACGTTGCTGATTGATCCGATGAGCTATCAGTATCTGGTCGGTGCCGAAATCGATTACTCGGAAGGCCTGGAAGGCGCTCAGTTCGTTATCAAGAATCCGAATGCCACATCCACCTGCGGTTGCGGGTCCTCCTTCTCGGCCTGATCCGATTCGTTGAATTTCGCTGAAGGGACGCTGCGGCGTCCCTTCTTTTTTAAGCCGGGTAGATTGCGCCGAGCACCCGCAACCCGTGTGCCCCGGTGACTTCCGGGAGGTTGCCGGGGAGACTGGCAAGCGTGCGCTGGGTGAGCCAGGCGAATGCCACCGCTTCGACCCAATCGGGAGGTTGGCCGAGTGCGTCCGTGGTCTGCACCTTAAGCTTCGGCAGCCTGGACTTGAGTTGCTCGAGCATGGTCAGGTTATGGGCGCCTCCACCGCAGACGTAGACTTCCTCTCCTCCCCCGCACCAGCGCAGGATTGCCTGCTGTATCGACGCGACTGTCAGTGCCAGAAGCGTCGCCTGTACGTCGGGAGCTGATTCATCGCCGGACAAGTGTCGCGTTAGCCAGGCTAGGTTGAACTGCTCGCGGCCGCAGCTCTTGGGCGGCCGCAAGGAAAAGAATTCGTCGTCGAGCAAGCGGGCCAGCAGTTCAGGCCGAACTTTCCCGGTCGCTGCCCAATGACCGCCGTCATCATAGCGTTTCTGAAGATGACGTTGAGTCCAGGCGTCCAATAGCATATTCCCCGGACCACAATCAAAACCGAATGTCGGTTTTCCTGGTGCGAGGATTGTCAGATTGGCGATGCCCCCGAGGTTGAGAATGATGCGATGGCGTTCGGCATCCCTAAACAGCGCCGAATGGAAGGCCGGCACCAGCGGTGCGCCCTGGCCGCCGGCGGCGATGTCGCGGCTGCGAAAGTCCGCGACCACGGTGATCCCGGTCAGTTCGGCCAGCAGCGCAGGATTATTCAGTTGCAGCGTATAGCCGTGTTGCGGCGCATGACGGATGGTCTGGCCGTGGCAGCCGATGGCGCGCACCTGGTTGGCGGTGACGCCGGCCTTGTCGAGCAGGGAAGACGTCGCCTGAGCATAGAGGCGTGCCAGGCGGTTGGCCAGCAACGCCGATTGATGAAGATCATCCTGCCCTGGATCATGCAATCGCAATAACCTATCCCGCAGATCTGTAGGATAGGGTACATAGGCGGTAGCGCAAACCTCGGGAATCGCCCCCGCAAACTCCACCAACGCCGCATCCACTCCATCCAGGCTGGTACCCGACATCAATCCGACAATCAGGTCAGGCATGGTGCCGGGCCCCCTAATCGAGCAAGGCGAGGTTGCTGTCCTTGATAAGGTTGAGGCGGTCCAACTGAGGCTGCGCATATACATGAAACTTGGCTAACTGCGTCGCTCCGAGCGGCGGGGTACTCGGGAGCGCCATGGCAAGAGGATTCTGGAATACGCCATTGTTGCGGAACTCATAGTGCAGGTGCGGACCCGTGGACCAACCCGAGGAGCCGACGTACCCAATCACATCACCTTGGGCGACGCGCGTGCCCTTCCGTATTCCTGGGGCGAAACCCGACAGGTGTCCATAGAGCGTCGTGTAGCGTCCCTGGTGGCGCAGAATCACCGCCCGTCCGTAACCGCCCTGATTTCCCACGAAGTCGACCACACCATCGGCCGTTGACTTGACGCGGGTGCCAATCGGCGCACCGTAATCGACGCCTTGATGGGCGCGCCATTTTTGTAGAATCGGGTGAAACCGCGAGGAAGTGAAGCCGGAAGTGATGCGCGAGAACTCTAACGGGGAGCGCAAAAAGGCTTTCCGGATATTCTTGCCGTCGGCCGTGTAATAACCGCCTTTGCCATCGACGTCCCCATACCAGACGGCTCTATAAGCCTTGCCGTTATTCACGAATTCGGCGGCGAGAATGCGGCCCGTACGCATCGGTCTTCCAAGGTAGGAGTGTGATTCGTATACGACCGCAAAGCGGTCCCCTCGGCGCAAGTCGCGGTGGAAATCGACATCGCCCCCGAAGATGTCGGCGAGTTGAGTGGCGACACTGTCGGGCAAGCCGGCTGCGTCGGTCGCCCCGAACAAGGAGTAGCGAATTTCCCCCGATTTCATATATACTTGAGTGTCCAACTGTAGTAGCTGCTCTCGGGTCTGCAACTGGCCGTCGCGACGCTCGACGAAAAGGGCGCGATCTTTACCGCTGAGCGGATAGATCAACGCTTGCAGTTCGCCGTTCTCAGCGACATGCGCGGTGACCGGTTTGCCCGGACTCAATTGCCGGAATATCGCCTGAGCGCCGCCATTTTCGCGTAGAAACCGGAAGGCGGGTTCGTCCTGGATTCCCAGGCGTGCCATCAGGCTGGCAACGCTATCACCGCGTTGAATGCGCTCCTCGCGTACGAAGATTCCCTCGATTTTCTCGGTTGCCAAATCGGCCGGCAAGGAAAGCTGCTCAACGATCGTTTGTTGCGGCACCTGCAAGTCAAGCGTCGATGGCGAGGTACCGAATGCCGCAACCATGCTTAACAGCGATATGCCTCCTATGCCCGTCGCGGCCCAAAACGACCTTGGTTTGGCAATACGTAGGCCGCGGAGATGCGCTAAAATCGCTTTTTTTTCGTTGATCATCGGACGTGCGGCGAAAAAGTTCCGGCGAGTTTAGCAAAAATCAGGGACCGACGATACGTTCAACTGGTTCACTATCAACATTTCGCGGTTACCCCGATGGACATTCAATCACAACTCGCACGCATCAAGCGCGGCAGCGACGAACTATTGGTCGAAGCCGAGCTTGCCGACAAGCTCAAGAGCGGACGTCCGCTCCGGGTCAAAGCCGGCTTTGATCCGACCGCTCCGGATCTGCACCTTGGCCACACGGTGCTGATCAACAAGTTAAGACATTTCCAGGAACTTGGCCATCATGTGATGTTTCTGATCGGCGACTTCACCGGCATGATAGGCGACCCGACAGGAAAGAACACTACACGACCGCCGTTGTCACGAGAGCAAATACTGGAGAACGCCAGGACTTACCAGGAACAGGTATTCAAAATACTCGACCCTGAACGAACCGAAATCTGCTTCAACTCCAGCTGGTTCGAACCGCTCGGTGCCGCCGGTATGATACGCATCGCCGCTCTGCATACGGTGGCGAGAATGCTCGAACGCGACGATTTTTCCAAACGCTACGCCAACAACCAACCGATTGCCATCCATGAGTTTCTTTACCCGTTATGCCAGGGCTACGATTCGGTGGCGATGAAGGCAGATGTCGAACTCGGCGGTACCGACCAGAAATTCAACTTGCTGGTCGGTCGCGAGCTGCAAAAGCACTACGGTCAAGCCCCGCAATGCATTCTGATGATGCCGCTGCTGGAAGGCCTTGACGGTGTTAACAAGATGTCCAAGTCGCTCGGAAACTATGTCGGAATTGCCGAATCACCACGAGAAATCTTCGGCAAGCTGATGTCCGTTTCTGATGACCTGATGTGGCGCTACTTTGAGCTCCTTTCGTTTCGTCCCGAGGATGAGATCGTTGCTTTCAAGCGTGAAACCGTTGAAGGCCGTAATCCGCGCGACATCAAGGTGTTGTTGGCACTGGAGATCGTTGCCCGCTTCCACTCGACGACAGCGGCCGATGCCGCGTTGGCCGAATTCGAGGCCCGCTTTCAGCGCGGCGCGTTGCCTGAGGATATGCCTGAGGTGGCATTGGCTGCGGTAGGCGGAATGCTGCCGATAGCCCAAGTGCTGAAACAGGCAGGTTTGACCGCCAGTACTTCCGACGCGCTACGCATGATCGAGCAGGGTGGGGTGCGTCTCAATGGCGAGAAGATCGAGGATAAAGCGTTGGTATTGAAGTCTGGAGAAGCATGCGTACTGCAAGTCGGCAAACGCAAATTTGCACGCGTTACGCTGAGTTGAATTCGGTAATTTGTCATCCCGTTGCATACGGATTGAAATATTTTCGCAAAAGAGTTGACCATGCATTTTCGCTCTGTATAATGCGCCCTCTCGTTGCTTAGCAACATTGTTCTTTAACAACCAAACAACCGATAGGTGTGGGTGCTTGGGAAGGTTGTGATTGGTATTGGGTCTGTTTTCTGAGAATCGAAGGAAGCGGATGCGGGGCTGGGCTTTAGGGACTAGCT
>JBAYJH010000055.1:0-19816 GCA_041665185.1 Sterolibacterium sp. | reverse complement strand
GCCGAGCTCACCAAGTACGCCATCCGCGAAGGCTTGGTGGTGCCCTGAAGACCCGTATCAACCTGCATTATCGTGCAATGCCTGACACCGCGAACTAACGGTTTTAGGTAGCAAAAATACTGCGTATCGGCGATTTTCTGTTCTCGCGCAATCCCTAGAATGGGTTCATGCGTACCCGGACGACCGTCCGCGGGCGTGAAACAAAGAGGAGAGCGCCATGACTCACGTAAATCTTGCGATGCCCGGCCCGATCGCGTCAAGAGTTCGCAACGTGGGTGCAGCCAAGCTGCCCAGCCGGGAGGACGGTTCTTCCGCCATGGTCCTGGACAGTCACGGTGTCGTGACCAGTTGCGGCGAGGCAACGGGATCGATGTTCGCTTGCAGCGTCGACAATCTGGTGGGCCGCGCCATCTGGGATCTGATTTCCAACATGACGCCCAGCTACACATCGCCCAGCTTCAATGCCAGATACCTCGCCGCCATGAGCAAGGACAGCCGGTGGCGGCCGTTTCAGGCCGTGGATACACTCGGGCGGACCTTCCCGGTGGAGCTTTCCCTTTCCTGCGTGGCGGAAGAAGATGGCGACTTGTTTCTGCTCCTCCTGCGCCATCCCGCGGGCGAATTCATCACGCCGCCCTTCAGGGTCCTCTGAGCAGGCTGCGATCGGGTCATCCACAGTGTCACGGTGTCGCAGGAAATCATCATGAGGAGGGGGCGCAAGCATCATGGATAAGGGCGTGACGAAGGCTGCACTGGTCTGGAGTGGCAAGTTGTCGACCGGCGTGCCGGCGCTGGACCAACAACACCAGGCGATATTCCGCTGCCTGAGCGAGCTTGAGAAAGCTGTCGGCGACAAGACCATGTTATCCACTATCCACGCCATGGAGCAATTACGCAGCTATACCCATGAGCATTTCGCGGAGGAGGAACGCCTGATGGCCCTGGTGGGCTATCCGGATATCGACACCCATATCGTGGCGCATCGCGATTTCCGTCGCCGCTTGTTTGAATTGCGGCGTACCTATCTTGATCACGACATCTCCGCCGAGTTGATCTTGATGCTCCGCGACTGGCTGGCCCGGCACATTGCCGGGACCGACATGGAATACGTCCCTTATCTTGCCGCCATTCCGAGAATATCCGCCCGCGCCGGCTCTTGCCAGTACGCCTGAGCATCGCACAACCGGCTGACCGCTTGAAGCCGCATCACTTCAACGACTTATCGCCCCGGTAAGCGGATGGCTGATAGTGGCTGAGCATGTCCTTGAGTATCTTCTTGCCGTCTCCCTTGAAACTGACGAAATCGAAACCGAGGCGAAAACTGGACAGGGCGCCGGAATAGACCGAGTAGATTTGACGGGCATGGATTTCAATGACTTTCTTGCTGCCGCCTTTGTGTAAGGGCGGCGGGGCCAGCAGGATGGTCACGGGGCCCTTGGAAAAGACATTGTGGTGGGTGAGCATGGCGGTGCCATTCATGGACAGGTCATAGGTCCGGCCCTGGTAGGTGAGTTTCTCCACGCCTTCATCAAAAACGAGGGCGATTCTCCAGGCCACCATATAACGCGGGGAAGCCCGAAGTTCTTTCACGTCCTTCAGGGGTGTCGGCGCCGCCGGCACCGAGCGCTCGGCGGGTTGTTGCGCCAACGCCGACTGGGTGTCGCTGCCAATGTCGTCCGGCGTTAAGGCGGTGGGCGGAGGGGGCATGTGGTTTCTCTGCTGTGCCGACTGCGCTCAATCGATGGTGAGCGCCAGAGACAGCGACCTATTGGCGACCATGTCGGCGCAGGCGATGGCAGCCGTCGAGCCGATTCCGTAACCCGTGTAGATGGTGGTTCCCGCCAATGCAGTCAGGTCCGTGGGCGCGGCTACCAGGGACAACGCGAGCGGCGTGCCGAGCGGCCCAGCCTGGACAGCGGGCGCCGAGTCGCAGCCGGCAAACGGGGACCAGTTGCCGCTGGCAGACAGGATGTAGATACCACCCCCGAGCGTTGCCGGCAGCAGGGCGGCCACAAATACCTGGCCGTCATGGTTGCCGAGGCTGGCCGGCGGTGTCATGCCGATGTCGATCGTCCGCCTGCTGAGCGGGCCGGCGGCATTGCCGGTGACCGCCGGGGCGGCCCTTGCCGCTGCCGACGCGTCGGCAGCAATGCAGCCGAGCCACCAGCAGGGGTTGGCGGCGATGAAGTCCACGGCGGCCCGGTATTTCGGCGCCTGGGCGACGGGCTGCCCCTGCCATTCCTTGTAGGGGGAGTTCCCGCGGCTCGCGGTATAGGAGCCGGTGCTCTGGAACAGCACATTCAGGTCGCCCCCGGCGGCCCGCCAACCGTCCAGCATGGCCTTATAAACCAGGCCCATGCGCGGGTCCCGGTTGGCATTGGCGAACAGCGTCTGCAAGCTGTTCTGGTAGCCGCTGCTGCCGGACGGACCCATCTCCTGGCCGCCCTCATAGGTGACGAGCTTGACCCCGCCGGCATCGGCCTCCTGTTTGTTGAGGGACATCGCGTTCAGAATCTGGGATAGTCCAGAGAGTGGCGTTCCATTACCCGGACTGATGCTGCGGGGGAGGATGCCGCTGTTGATTTCCTCGAACAGCTTGCCGAGTCCGCCGTCCGGCATGGCGAGCCAGGTCTCCACCGTAGGCTGAAACACTGCATTGGAGATGTAGCTGCCGAAATACGGCGCGATTGCCAGCGCATCGATGCCGGCGCTGGCATTGCACGGCGACCCGCCAGATTCAGCGGCATGGAGCGGGCAGGCCAGTGCCTGCCTGGCCACCCAGGCGTTGCCGGATTGGGCGCCCATGACGCACTGGACGCGGCCCGGCTGGTCGGCGAACTCGCGCTTCCAGATGCCGCATATCTGCTTGGTGCGCAGGGCGAACCAGTTGATGCGTTTGGTGAAGCCCGACTGCGGCGGCGTCGTGACGGGCCAACGGGCATTGGCCTGGTCTTCGATCCAACTGCCGTTGACGTTGTAGGGATAGTTGCCGTTCCAGGCCTCGTTGTAATATTCCAGATAGATCGGGCGCGCTCCGGTGTAGCGTGCCTTGGCGAGGCGGGCAAACTGGGTGACGTAATCGTCGTCGGCGCGGGCCGGGATTTCCAGCCAGGGCGAGGCGTTGAGAACATTGGCCAGATCCAGCGCCAGCTCCCAGGGCACTCCGCGGTCCAGGCCGTAGCTGGCGTCGCCGAGATGCGGGCGGTCGGTCCAGGACGTCACCTGGGTCGTGACGATGGCGGCGAAATGCAGATAGCGCAACGCCGAGAACGGTCGCATATCGGCCAGGAACAGGGGATGGAACGGTTGGGTTGAGTAGGTTTCCGTGAAGGGTTTGTAGCTTGCCGGGCAGATGGAAGTGTCGGCGGCATAGGAAAACGCATCGCCGTTGCAGGTCCCCCCGGGCGGAATGACCCGGATATTGCGCAAGTAATTGCCTGACTGGTGCGGGTCGGTGCTCGTGATGCTGAGGGTGAATCCGCTGCGCGGGGTCGCCACGTCGAAGATGTCGCGTCCCGGCGACGAGGCGGCGGCATTGCGCAGCGCGTCGCCGCCGTAAGCCAGGCTGCCTTCCCCGTCATAGAGGACCGTCCAGCGCCCCCCCGGATACTTGTCGGTGTCGCGGACCAGAATGGTGGTGAGATAGCGATACCGGGTGGCGGCAGCGGTCGATAGGGAACGCGGCCACCCCGACGGATCGAGATCGAGCGCGGCTTCCTCGCCGGTATCCCAGGTGCCGGCGGCTTGGGTCAGCCAGATACCCGAGGGATTGCGGCCATTGCCGGCGCGCTTGAAAAAGTCGACTGGCGCCAGTTCCGTCTGCCAGTAGGACCACTCTCGCACGTTCATGCCCAGGGGGGAGTTGACGTTGGCGCTGTTCTGGGCGTGCACGCCGGAGCAGAAGAGCACCACACCCAGTAGCAGCGCCTTGATTCGGTGGTCGGGAAATCGCATCGCTAAGACATCGAGTGTGGCCGTGGCTCCATGTTGCGAGTCGCCGGCCACATCGAAAAATTCGTCCAGCCTACGCTCAGCCGCGGACCTTGGCGATGGCCTTGGCCGGATTGATCAGGCGCCTGCGTCCGTCGGCGCTCGGCTCCGCCGTGTCGACGATGATCCGGATCACTTCCGCCGGTTTCAGCGACGGCTTCGCCGCAAGGAGTTTGGCAGCCAGATTGGCCACCTGTGGCGATGCCATGGATGTACCGGACATGGCGACGCGATCGCCGCCGGGCAGATAGCTCTCCACCTGGTAGCCATTGGCATGCACCTTGACGGTCGGACCGTAGCTGGTAAACGAGGCCTCGTCACCCGCCTTGTCGACCGCGCCCACGGTCAGCAGATTGGGCAAGGCGATGCTCGACGGAATGGCTTCGGTGAAGCTGGCATCCTGGTTGCTGTTGCCGGCCGCGGTGATGAAGAGGATATCCGGCGCGCTCTCAAAAGCCTTGCTCAGCGCGCGCTTCTCGATATCGAAATACTCGCGTGCCAGCGCCTTGCGCGCCTCGGGCGTCTTGCCGATACCGCACAGCTCCAATTCGCCTTCGACGTTCTTGACCGTGCCTCCCCAACTCATGTTCACCACCCGCACCTTGTGGCGTTTGAAGAAGTCGACGTAGGACTGATGCGCCGCTGCACCGCGTTTTGCCAAAGCCAGGCTGGGGCAGGGATCGGGCCGCACAGTGTAGCCATAAGACAGGCGGCCATTGACCAGCCGTGCCCAGGGATTACCCGCCATGACGATTCCCGCCACATGGGTGCCGTGCTGGTAATTGCCGGCCAGGCCAAGCTGCTCGATGGTCTGCTTGTAGCCGTCCGGCGACAACCCGGAGATCAAGGCCTTGACCGCGCTGGCTTCGGGGCTGTCGATGTTCGAACGCAGGTCGGAAAGCCCCTTGGTCTGCGCCTTCATCTCCGGCAGTTTGTCGCGCAGGGCGGCGGGAATCGGGAACAGTTCCCCCGTGGTACGGCGCGACTGGAGATCGTAGGCGATATAGGCCGGGTTGCCCTTGGCGTCCTTCACCAGTTGGGACTTGAAGATGTGGCTATCCACGCCGCCGTCCCAGACCGCGACATTCACCGGCTGGTACAGCCCGTCTTTGGGCAGCACCACGTCGCGGGCCGCCCAGATGTCCGGCTTTTCAATCTTGTGGGCATCGAGATAGGCGGCGTAGGTCGTCACCAGAGTTGCCTTGAGCGGCAGCGCGGTCTTGAGTGCGTAGCGGACATTGATGATGGCTGGCGCCAGGTCGGAACTCAGGCTGCCGGCCTTGTCCACCGTTGGTTGCAGTACCTCGCGCAGGTAGCCGAAGAGGCGCCCTTCGCCCATCAACTCGGCGCTGGCCTTGTATTGCTTGACGTCGTTGGCGATGACTTCGTAAGGCAGGGTATCGAGTTCCGCGCGGATGCGTTTGCCGACTTCCTCCAGGTAGGCGGGCGAATTGACCGGGCCGTGGCTGGCGGCGGCGCCAACCATGGCGCGCAGGCGCAGCCCTGAAAGCAGCTTATCGGCGGGTTTTTCTTCGAGCGCGCGAATGCGCTCGGCCGTCTTGCCGGCCGCCTGGTACTGGCTATCCAGGAAATCCAGCGCCATCAGCATGGCCAGGCGTTCCCGCTCGGCGCTCTTGTCGGCGATGTCATATTGCGCAAGCACCGCTTCGGTATCGCGGCGGATCGACCGGGTGACTTCAGTGAAGGCAACATCGTCGCGAACGAGGGCGTCCAGCTTGCCCTGCACCGCATAGGTAAACCTCGGTAGATCGGCCGCTTTCTCGATGCGTTTCTTGTCGTCAGCCGTGGCGGTAGCAGCCGTCAACACGAGAATGGCCAACGCGCCGATGAATTGAAGCTTCATGCTCACCCCTTATGGAAAATTATTTGATGAACGTGCCAAGTCGACCGAAGACACGCACACGCGCGCGCCATGTAGCTTCAGCTTGCTTTCGGGTAATCCAGCGACAACTCGACGCCGAGGCTGGCAAGCTTTTCCGGCACGTTGGCATAACCTCGGGCTAGATATTTATATCCGCCGATCTTGGTCTTTCCGTCCGCCAGCAGTCCGGCAATGACATAGGCGAATCCGGCGCGCAGGTCTGGAATCACGATATGCCCGGGACTCAGCGGGGTCGGGCCGGTGATGATGGCGCTGTGCGGATGGTCGCGATCGATGAAGCGGCAGCCCTTGTGGCCCAGGCAACCGGTGTTCAGGGAAATTCTGGCGCCCATATCGACCAGCATGGCGGTGTAACCGAAGCGGTTCTCATAGACCGTCTCGTGGATCACCGAGGTGCCCTGGGCCTGGGTCAGTGCCACCACCATGGGTTGTTGCCAGTCGGTCATGAAGCCCGGATGAACGTCGGTCTCGATATGCACCGGCGAGAGCTGGTCGGACTTGCGGAAGAAGGTGATGCCCTCGGATTCCGCCACGAAGTCGCCGCCCATCTGGCGCAAGTGGTGGAGAAAGGACAGCATGTGCTGGATGTGGACGCCCTGTACCGTCACGCGGCCGTTGGTGGCGACGGCGGCGACCGCATAACTGGCCGCCTCGATGCGATCGCCGATGGTCTCGTGGGAGGCGCCGTGCAGGCTCTTGACGCCGCGGATGATGATGCGGCGATCGACGTCGGCGAGGATCGAGGCGCCCATCTTGACCAGGAACGAGATGGTGTCGATGATCTCGGGCTCCACCGCGGCGTTTTCGATGACGGTGGTGCCCTTGGCCAGGGTTGCGGCCATCAGGATGTTCTCGGTGGCGCCGACGCTGGGGTAGGGAAGACGGACCACCGCGCCTTTCAATTCCTGGGCGCTCGCCATGTAACCGGCGTCGTCGTCGGTGATCGTCGCGCCCATCCGCTCCAGCGCTTCCAGGTGGAAGTCCACCGGCCGGCCGCCGATCTTGCAGCCGCCGAGCATTGGCACCCACACCTGTTTCTCACGGTGCAACAAGGGGCCGAGCATCAGTACCGGTATGCGGTTGAAACCGGAATAGCGTTCCGAGACCTGGGAGGATTTCAGGCTCGGGGTATGTATCGTCAACGCGTCGGGGCCGGTCCATTGGACCATCGTGCCGATGCTTTCCAGCATCGCCAGGGTGGCATGGATTTCGGTGATGTTCGGCACATTGGTGAAATGGCAGGGCTCGTTCGTCAGCAGCGAGGCAACCAGCTGCTTGGAAAGCGCGTTCTTGGCGCCGGCAACGGATACCTTGCCGAAGAGCGGCGCTCCTCCCTTGATGGTGATGGCTTCGGGCTCGCGGGTGATCGGAGGATTCATGGGAGTGCCAAGGGAAAAAGTTGCGGAATCGGGGTCGAATCGGGCGGCTAGATTAGCACGGAAAGGTCCTTGGCTGTCTCTCTGGCACGGTCGCACCGTACGTATTATCATTGCATAAGCAGGCAAGGCTGCAACTCTCCGGAAAAAAGGGAAACACGATGGCCGAAGCAGGGCGCGCACGGAATTCGCTCAGGCGCCGCATCATCGTCTCCACGCTGCTGATTTTTCTCGCCAGTATCTGGGTGCTGTCGTACTACGCCAGCCGGATGTTGCGCGAAGACATGGAGCACCTGTTAGCCGACCAACAGTCTTCAACCCTGTCCTATGTCGCCGCCGAACTGAACCATGAGCTGGAAGAAAGGCTGGTCGTTCTTCAAGAACTTGCGCGCTTGATTGACCAGCGGATGCTGGACCATCCGGCTGTTCTGCAACAATTGCTCGATAGCCATCCCAGTTTCATGTTCAATTCGGGAATTATTGCGGTTTCGCGCGACGGCACTGCGCTTGCCGATGTGCCCGTCGTCGCCGGGCGCAGGGGAACGAATTACTTCAGCAATGTCGCCACCCACACCACGCTGACCGAGGGGAAATCGGTGATTGGCCGGCCGCTGGTGGGGCGAGTGTTGAAGCAGCCCTTGTTCAACATCAACGTACCGATTCTGGACACTCATGGCAAGGTGATCGGCGCCCTTTTCGGCGTTATTAACCTGGCCAAGCGCAATTTCCTCGACCACATCGGGGAACAGCGCTACGGCAAGAGCGGCGGTTATCTCGTCATGGATCTGGAAAACAATCTCATTGTTACCGCCACCGACAAGCGTCGCGTCTTGCAGTCGTTGCCGCCTCCCGGCGTCAACGAAATGGTGGACCGACGCGCACAGGGGTTTATGGGTTCGGCCGTCTCAGTCAATTCCCAGGGCGTCGAAGTCCTGTCGTCGGGCGCCCGCGTTCCGGCCTCGAACTGGATCGTGGTTGCCGCGCTGCCGACCAAGGAAGCGTTTGCCCCGATCCGCGACATGCAGCGACGCATTGTGATCGCGGCCCTTTTTCTGACCGTGATCGCCGGAGCGTTCTCATGGTGGCTATTGCGGCGCCAATTCGCCCCGCTGCGCGCCGCCGTCGACAGCCTGGCGCGAATGTCCGTGGCGAGCAGTTCGCTGCAACCATTGCCGTTGGTGAAACCGGATGAGGTCGGCGAGTTGGTGGGCGGCTTCAACCAATTGCTGACGACGCTTGGGCAGCGTGAGGCGCAACTCAAGACCGAGCGCGATTTTTTCAGTGCGGTGTTGCATCAGTCATCCGACGGCGTGTTGCTATTCGACCCGGACGGCCTGCTTATCAGTGAGGCGAATCCCAGCATCTGCCACATCCTGGGATATACCCGCGAAGAATTGCTGGCGCTGCGATACAGCGATCTCTTGGCCGCGGACCGGGAGATTGTGGCGGAAAACGTGAGGCGGATTCGACATGACAAGACGCCCTTTGTCGGCGAGCGGCAGTTTCGCAAGAAAGATGGCGCGCCGATTACCGTGGAGGTCAGTGCCGGTTTGGTCGAAACCGGTGGGCGAGAGCTTCTGATGGCGAGCGTTCGCGACCTTACAGAACGCAAACGCACGGAACTGGAACTCCAGCGGTACCGCCAGCACCTTGAGGACGTCGTGGTCGAACGCACGGCCCAATTACGCGGCTTGGCGGTCGAGTTGACGATGGCTGAGGAGCGCGAGCGGCGGTCGATTGCGCAGGACCTGCACGACGATCTTGGCCAGACGCTGTCGGTCATCAAGCTGCGGCTGACATCCCTGGAAATATCGGACGGTAAAGAAAGGCGGGGGGAGTTGTCGCAACAGATTCGGCATCTTGAAGACATGGTCGACCGGGCGAACCGCTCGGTCCATTCGCTGTCTCTGGAGCTAAGTCCGCCCGTGCTGTCCGCGTCGGGACTGATCCCGGCGCTGGAGTGGTTGTCGGACGAGATGCTGCGCACCTTTGACCTCAACATCCGCATCTATTGCGACGGTCCCTCCCCGGTGCTGGACGACACGCTGAGCAGCTTGTTGTTCCGTATCGTGCGCGAACTACTGATCAACGTATCGAAACACGCCAGGGTAGACGCAGCTGAAGTATCGATCGTGACCGATGGCGACAAGTTGGTGGTCACGGTTGCCGACGACGGGATCGGCTTCAATGGGGGGCAATGGCTGGCGCCGTCGGCGGACGGCGGCTACGGCTTGTTCAGCGTGCGCGAGCGCGTCAAGTATTTCGGCGGGGATATGCAGGTCGATAGCCAGCGGGGTAGCGGGACCATGGTGGTATTGACCCTGCCGCTGGATAAGCTCAGGTCACGCGCCGTCGGATGATGCCCTGCGCCCATGTAAAATGCCCCATTGCCCCAGATTGGACCCGACCGATGAAGTTCCTCCTGATTGCACTTGCCGTCATCGCGCTATCCGGCTGCGCCGGCGGACCGCGCATCGATACGCGCTATACGGCTGCCAGCCAGGACAGCCGGGTGCAGTTCCTGATTCTGCATTACACGGCGGGCGATTTCCCGGTGTCGCTGAAGATTCTGACGGAAGGTCCGGTGAGCAGCCATTACCTGGTGGACGATGCGACGGCCAACATCTATCGCTTGGTGGATGAGAACCGCCGCGCCTATCACGCCGGAGCGAGTTACTGGAAAGGCGCCACCCAGTTGAACGCCAGTTCCATCGGCATTGAAATCGTCAATCCCGGCTACCAGGACACACCCGAGGGGCGCGTCTGGTTCGATTTCCCGGCGGCGCAGATCGCCGCAGTGATCGAATTGGTGAAGAAGATCGTGGCCGAACATGCAATCCGCCCCGATCGGATTCTGGCGCACAGCGACATCGCACCGCAACGCAAGACGGATCCCGGCCCCCGCTTTCCCTGGAAACAACTGGCCGATGCCGGTCTGATCCCGTGGCCGGACGCCGGTCAGGTGGCGCTGAAGAAATCCGAATTCGAGTGGCAGGTTCCGGATATCGGCTGGTTCCAGAAGAAGCTGTCGGCCTACGGCTATGCCGTTCCGCAGCATGCCGTGCTGGACGACGAAACGCGCAACGTCCTGGCGGCCTTTCAAATGAAATTCCGTCCCGCGCGCTTCGATGGAATGCCGGATGCGGAAACCGCGGCGATCCTCGAAGTGATGACGGCGACCCAGGCGCCCGTCGCCGGAAAGGCGCAAGCGGTTCCGGCGGTCCGGCCGGTTTCACTGAGCGATGGGCGGCCGCATGTCTGAACTCACGCCGGAGCCTGCCCTGAATTTCAAATCCATCAGCTACACGGGATTGGCGCCCGGCCCGCGCGTCATCATCCTGGGGGCGGTCCATGGCAACGAAACCTGCGGCACGCGGGCGATTCTTCGGGTTGTCGACGACCTTGATCACGGCAGGCTGAACGTCGTCGGCGGTCGCGTGACTTTCGTTCCGACGACGAATCCCCTGGCTTATGCTCGGGGCGAGCGGGAAGGCGAGCGCAACCTGAATCGCAACCTGGGACCGACCGAACATCCAGTGGAGTTCGAGGATCGCGTGGCCAACTGGCTGTGCCCCTTGCTGGCGCAGCACGAGGTATTGCTGGACCTGCATTCTTTCCAGGCGCACAACGAACCTTTCGTGATGATCGGACCCTTGGATAATAGCGGCGACCTCCAGCCTTTCGCACTGGCCGGCCCCGAGCGAGCGCTGGCGCGACACCTGGGCGTCCGCCGGTGCGTGGACGGCTGGCTGGGCACTTACGCCTTGGGCGTCGAGCGCCGCATACGCCAGACGCTTGCCGCCGGGCGCACGCCCGATGCGACGAGCGAGGACCCCCGCTATGGCGTCGGCACCACCGAGTATATGCGCTCGGTCGGCGGTTATGCCCTGACCCTGGAGTGTGGCCAGCATAGCGACCCGGCGGCTCCCGAGGTGGCCTATCAGGCGATACGGCGAACCTTGTCCTGTCTCGGCATGATGTCGGCACCGGCGCTGGCGCATGATGCCGTGGCAGACATCGAGGCCCTGAGTCTCTATGAGGTGATCGACAAGCAGCACGCGGACGATAGCTTCAGCCGGCCATGGGGCAGCTTTGACCGGCTCGCGAAAGGCGATCTGATCGGCACCCGGCAGGACGGCACGCCGGTCGTCGCCGCGGGGGACGCCGTTATCCTGTTTCCGGATGCCAAGGCCAAGGCGGGGCGGGAATGGTTCTACCTGGCGCGCGCTAACCCTGACTTCTGACCGCAAACTGCAATGAAGAACACCTTGAGTTGCGAGGCTGTCCCGGCCCATCCGGAGTTTCGGCCGCTCGCCGGCATTGCCGGCATCCATGTCGATCTGCGCTACGCCAGCAGCGACAACTTCGTCGGCCACGATCTGTATACGCCGCTCGATTGCGCCTGGTTGCACCGCCATGCGGCGGTAGCCCTGGAAACATCCGTCGCCTGGCTGGCCGCGGCGCGCCCGGACTTGTCCCTGCTGGTACTCGACGCCATGCGTCCGCAACGCGTCCAGGAACAGCTCTGGGCCGCCCTGCAAGGCACCGAGCTGCTCGGCTATCTGGCTCCGCCCGAGCGCGGTTCGATCCATTCATTCGGCATGGCCGTCGACATCACCCTGGTCGACGGCCTGGGTCGAGAACTGGATATGGGTACGCCCTTCGACGACCTCAGTGAGCGTTCCCACCCGGCCCTGGAAGAGGCCATGCTGGCGCGCGGCGAGCTGTCGCCGCCACAGATTGCCAACCGGCAATTGCTGCGCGCCGCCATGCAGCATGGCGGCTGGATCGGCATCAACAGCGAGTGGTGGCATTTCGATTGCGGGGACCGCAACCGGGTCAGGGAAAGCTACAGCCGCATTCTTTGACCTGCCGCGGCACTCACTTCATCGCCGGCTCCGGGCCGGAACGAGCCACCGAGTCGATCAGCGCATCCAGGATGGCGCGCCCAACCGAGTTGCTGGCAAGCTCGTGGTTGAGCAGGGCCACCACGATATACGTCCGGTTGGCGGCATCCGGGACGTAGCCGGCCACCGCGAGCACGCCCTTGAGGGTGCCTGTCTTGATGCGGGCGCGGCCGGCGGCCGGGCTGTCCTGCAGCCTCAGGCGCATGGTGCCGTCGATGCCGGCGATCGGCAGGCTGGCGAGATACTCCGGCGCCAGGGTGGCGCGGCTGGCGGAGAGCAGCACCGCCGCGAGCTGCGCCGGGCTGATGCGCTCCAGGCGCGACAGGCCCGAGCCGTTGTCGAGCACCAGTCCCCGGTCGTCGATGGCATGGTCCTTCAGCCAGGTGCGAACGACCTGTTCCGCCAGTACGGACGTGGCGACACTGCCGTCCGAAGCGCTGGCGCCGGTCGCGCCCAGGGTCAGGTACAGCATGCGCGCCAGGGCGTTGTCCGACTGCTTGTTGATGTCGCGGATCACCACCGGCAAAGGCCGCGACCGATGCTCCGCCAGCAGGCGGGTATCGGCCGGCATGGCGGCATCGCGGGTCTGGCCGAGGAATTTTCCGTCCAGCCGGTTCCATATCATGCGGAACAAGCGGTCGGCGAAATCCACCCGATCGAGGACGTTGAGTGACGGGGATTTCGCGCAGTTCCTCGGATATTTTCCGTGCAACAGGATGCGTATCGTACCGTCGTCGCCCCTGATAGCTTCGGGCGGCAGCCAGTCCTTATCCCAATCCTTGCAGTCCTGTTCGACCAGGGTCATGTCGCTGTCGACCGATACCCTTTCCAGGTGCGGCGTGATGCTGGTCTTGAGCTGGCGATCGTCAGACTCCAGTTCGAAGCGCAGCAGGTTGCCATTGAGCAGCAAGGCATCCGGTATTACGTTGTAATCGAATTCGGGTGCCTCGTCGAAGGGCAGTGCGCCAAGATCCGGGCGCGGCGGGTTGAAAAGCCCGCGATCCAGCAACAGATCGCCATCGATGACCTCGACGCCGCGATGGCGCAGGGTCTGGAGCATTCCCTGCAAGGCTTCCCAGGTGAGGTCGGCGTCGCCGCCGCCGCGCAGGACCAGATCGCCTTGCAGGATGTTGCCCTCGATCGCCCCATTCGTTCGCAGTTCGGTGCGGCCACGATAGGTTGGCCCGAGTTTGTCCAGGGCCACCAGGGTGGTCAGCAGCTTCATGGTGGAGCCGGGTTGCAGGCTGCGTTCGGCGCCGTGGGAAAGCAGCGGCGCGCCGTCGGCAAGGCGCAACACTATGGCGCCGAGCGCGTCGGCGGGGATATTGGCCGCCTGTAGCCTGGCGGCGACCGCCGCCGGCAGCTGGGCCTGCGCTGCCGATAGCCCGACAAGCAGCCACACGGCGGCGATCAGCGGTCGGAGGCAAGGAACGATCATCGCGGGGACTCGACTCAATGGAAGAACAGATAGGCCACCAGGATCGCCGCGACGATCCCGGCGAAGTCCGCCAGCAGTCCATAGGGAATCGAATAGCGCGTGCGCTTGATGCCGACCGAACCGAAATACAGCGCCACGATATAGAAGGTGGTGTCCGCCGATCCCTGGAAAATACAGGCCAGTCGGCCGACGAACGAATCGACGCCATAGGTCTTCATGGCATCGATCATCATCGCCCGGGAGCCGCTGCCGCTGATGGGTTTCATCAGCGCGGTCGGCAAGGCCGGGGTGAAATCGGTATTGAAGCCGAACTGGGTGAACAGCCAAGTGAAACCATTGACCACGAAGCCCAGGATGCCCGAGTTGCGCAGGACGCTGATCGCCACCAGCATGCCGACGATATACGGGATAATCTTCAGCGAAGTCTCAATTCCGCCTTTGGCCCCCTCGATGAAGGCCTCGTATACGTCGATGCGTTTGCGCAGGCCGGCCAGAAGGAAGATCGCAATGACGGAAAACAGGATGAAATTGCTGGCCACCTTGGAAACCAGCTCGATCTCCGCTCGCGTCAGGTACTGGCTGAAGTACCAGACCATGCCGGCGATAGCGGCGGTAATGCCGCCCAGCCAGCCCAGCACCACACCATCGAACAGCCTGATGCGCTGCTTGATGGCCACCGCCACCATGCCGACCACGGTCGCCACATAAGTCGCGATCAGGCAGGGAATGAAGATGTCCGAGGGGTCCGTTGCGCCGAGCACGGCGCGCTGCGCCATGATGGACAGGGGGATCAGCGTGAGGCCCGAGGTATGCAGGACCAGGAACATGATCTGCGCATTGCTCGCCTCATCCTGGCTGGGGTTGAGGGTTTGCAGGCTTTCCATGGCCTTGAGGCCGAACGGCGTGGCGGCGTTGTCGAGCCCCAGCAGGTTGGCGGAGAAGTTCATCACCATGTGGCCGGTGGCCGGGTGATCCCTCGGCACTTCCGGAAAGATCCGTGAGAAGAAGGGCGAGATGACTCTTGCCAGCCAGGTCACCGCCCCGGCTTTTTCACCGATGTTCATGATCCCCAGCCACAAGGTCATCACCCCGGCCAGCGGCAGGGCAATTTCCATCACCGCGACTCGCGCCGATTCAAAGGTGCCGTCGACGATGCGTTTGAACACTTCCACGTCGCCGAGAAACAGCCATTGCGCCAGCGCGGCCACAAAGCCGATCAGGAAGAATCCGCTCCAGATAAAAGTGAGTGTCATGTCGGTGTTGGAACGGGTTGAGCGGCGATTTTGGAGATGGTTCGGCAGCCGAAACACCGCATGATATTCCGAATACAATCTTTTCTATTGTAAGCCCAAGCATTTTCCCGAATTGCCATGGTCATACGCCATCTTTGGATTACCCGCCTAGCTGCCGTGTTTTCGGCGCTCGCCTCGTTGTCTCCGCCCACTCAGGCCGCCCAGGCTACCGATGGCGCCAAGACCTTGAAGGTGCTGATCGCCAACGGCGAAACCGCGCTCGATCCGGCCACCGCCTCCGACCTCAGCACCTTGAGCATCAACGAGAATATTTTCGATCCGCTGCTGCGTTACGACTACCTGGCGCGTCCGGTCAAACTACAGGCCAATACCTTGACGGCGATGCCGGCGGTGAGCGACCGGGGCACCACCTATGTGTTCCATATTCGGCCGGGAATCTACTTCACGCCGGACCCGGCATTCCAGGGCCGGCGGCGCGAATTGACGGCCCAGGATTATGTGTACAGCTTCAAGCGCCTCTACGATCCGGCGCTAAAGTCGCCGTGGCTGTTCCTGTTCGAAGGCAAGATTGCCGGCGACGAAAAACTCTTGCAGACCGCCCGGAGCGGCAAGTTCGATTATGCCGTCGAGGTGGATGGCTTGAAGGCGCTGGACCGTTATACGCTGCGCATTCGGCTGGCCGAAGCCGACAACAATTTTCTGTTCAAGCTGGCGATGCCGGCCACGGCCGCGGTGGCGCGCGAAGTGATCGAGGCCTATCCCGGCCAGGCCGGCAACCATCCGGTCGGCAGCGGTCCATTCCTGCTCGGCGAATGGCAGCGCAGCAACAAGATCGTGTTGCTGGCCAACCCGGATTTCCGTGAGACGCTATTTCAGGCAACCCCCGGCAACGACCCCGTCGACCGGACGATTGCCGTCAGCCTGAAGGGCAAGCGGTTGCCGCGTGTCGATCGCGTCGAGATCAAGGTGATGGAGGAAGACCAGGGGCGGGTGCTGGGCTTTCTCAAGCGCGAGTTCGACTACCTGGAGCAAGTCCCGCCGCCGCTGTCGGGCATGGTGCTGAGCGACGGCAGGCTGAAACCGGAGCTTGCCGCGCAGGGCATCCAGCTGTCGCTGTTCGCACCGCTACAGACCTACTACATGTGGATGAACATGGAGGATCCGGTCATCGGTGGCTACTCGCTCGACCGGATCGCCCTGCGTCGGGCGATCGCGCTCAGCTACAACCAGGCCGAGGATATCCGCCTGCTGGAAAGAGGCCTGGCCCTGGCGGCGCAGTCGCCGCTGCCGCCGAATGTGCTGGGTTACGACGCGGCCCACCGCAGCTCGATCGCCTACGATGCGGGTCTGGCGAACGCCCTGCTGGATCATTTCGGCTACCGCCTGCGCGACCCCGACGGCTATCGCCGAACGCCGGACGGCCAGCCGCTGACGCTGACCATGCATACCCTAACCTCGACCGCCGGGCGGCAGCGCGACGAGGTCTGGCGCCGCAGCCTCGATGCCATTGGCATCCGGGTGGAATTCAAGGGCGACAAGAAGACCGAGATCATCAAGGCCTCACGTCTGGGCAAGGTGCAGATGTTCGAGACCAACTGGATCGCCGACTTTCCCGACGGGGAAAACTTCCTGCAACTGCTCTACGGCCCGAACAGCGGCCGCGCCAACTACGCCCGCTTCAACCTGCCCGACTACAACCGGGCCTATGAAGCGGCGCGCCAGATACCCGACTCCCCGGAACGGCAGCGCCTCTATCGCGACATGCAGCGGCTGATCGAAGCCTACAACCCCTGGGTGGTGCGCATCCACCCGCTGTCCGCCGACATCTGGCACGCCTGGCTGAAGAACTATAAGCGCCATCCGGTCGAGTTCACCACCTGGCGCTACCTGGATCTGGATTTGCCGGCAAGGGACGGGAAAATGGGACGGTCGCCCTGACGCCGTCTCGATCTTGCAACATTCTTGTCATGTGGCGCTTGACTTGAGGGAAGCAGCAAGGTTATGGTGCCGATCGTAGTCAAGACCCCGTGTTCATTGCTTGTCAGAAATTTTCCGCCAGCGGTACGCTGATGGCTGAATGAAGTGCTGCCTTGGCCCAGGGTGATGCAACGATTCGCGCCTTCCACGCGCCATACGAAACGATATAGGGAGAGTCAACCGTGAAGTTGAAGAAGATTGCACAATTAGTTGCATTGATCGGTATTGCCAGCCCGGCGATCGCCCAGACCGCCAACGCCGAGCGGGTCACCATTACCGGCAGCAGCATCAAGCGCATTCAGACGGAAGGCGCGCTGCCGATCCAGGTGATCAGCAAGGACGACATCGACAAGGCCGGAATCGTCAGCGCCGAGCAACTGGTGGCGAGAATTACCGCCAATGGGACCGGCGCCGACAACCTCTCGTCAAACGTCGGTATTCAACTCGGTACCACCGACCGCAACAACAACGGTAACGCCAGCGCCAACCTGCGCGGACTGGGTGCCTCGAGCACCCTGGTTTTGTTGAACGGCCGGCGCGTTTCCCTGCATGGCGCCAAAGGCAATGCTGTCGATCTGAACTCCATTCCGCTGGCGGCGATCCAGCGTGTCGAGGTGCTTAAGGACGGTGCGTCGGCCATCTATGGGACGGACGCCATCGGTGGAGTCATCAACTTCATCCTGCGCAAGGACTTCACCGGCGCCGAGGTGACCGCTTTTGCCGACAAGACCCAGGACGGCGGCGGCGACATCATGCGCGGATCGATCGTCGGCGGCAAAGGCGATCTGGCCAAGGATGGCTTCAATATCATGGCCAGCCTGACTTTCGACAAGCAGGACAATCTTGCCGGTTCCGAGCGCTCCTTCTCCAATGGCTTCCAGCCAAGCCGGGGATTGTCGCCGGATACCGCGGGTGCGACTTTCGCAACCCAAACCGGTGCCGCGGGAACCGCCATCGGCTCGACATTCAAGACGCCCACCGGTGGCACCCAGACATACAATCGCGCCAATCTCCTGAGCTTCCAGGGCAAGTGCGACACGCTTCCCGGCATGTCCCAATACCAGGCGGCATTGTGGAAGAGTCCTGGAGCCACCTATGCCTGCGCTTACGATTACGGCGGCCGGGAAGTCCTGATACAGCCGGTGGAACGCACGAACTTTGTTGCGCGCGGGATCAAGCAGCTGAATCCCAACCACGCCGCCTTCGTCGAGATCGTGGCGTCGCGTGACAAGGCCAACAAGGAATTCGAGCAACTCCAGATCACCACCACCGGTTCCATCTTCGGCGCGGCCTATCCGGTGGGCGGTCCCTACTATCAAAACCTGTCGGCGTACATTCCGACATTCGATGCCACCAAGCCGATCGCCTATCGCTGGCGTTGCACCGATTGCGGAAACCGCCAAATCGAGACCACCACGAACCACTACCGTGTTCTCGCCGGCCTGGAAGGCGTGATCGGCAAATGGGACTATAAGCTCGGTCTTTCCTCGGCGGGTAGCAGCGCCAATTCGAACCTGAACGGCGGCTATTACTACCAGGCGGGCCTGGTCAGCGCCCTGGGATCCGGACAGATCAATCCCTGGTTGCAGCCCGGCCAGTCACAAACCAGTGCGGGCCTGGCGCTGCTACAGGCCGCCAGCGCCACCGGGGCGAGACTCTTCGGCGGCAAGACGGGCTTGACGCAACTCGACGGCTCGATTTCCGGCGAACTGCTGCAACTGCCGGCCGGCCCGCTGGGCGCCGCCGCGGGCTTTGACATTCGCAAGGAGACCTACCAGTTCAGCGACGGATCCAGGAGCGTATCGCCGATCTACCAGGCGCCCTTCGACGCGGAGTTTCCCAAGGTCAGCCGCGACATCAAGGCGGTGTATGCGGAACTGGCGGTACCGATCACCAAGACCCTGGAAGCTCAGGTGGCGGTGCGCCACGACGATTACAGCCTGTTTGGAGGCACCACCAACCCGAAGGTGGCGTTGCGCTGGAACCCGATCAAGCAAGCGGTGTTCCGCGGCTCCTACAACACCGGTTTCCGTGCGCCGAGCTTCTTCCAGTTGTATGGCGCACAGGGCGACGCGCCGGTCCCCGGCAATATCGCCGACCCCATCCTGTGTCCGCAAAGACCGGGCGACCTGTCGGTTTGCGCGATACGGCCGAATGCCAGGCAGGGCGGCAATTCCACCCTCACGCCGGAGAAGTCCAAGCAATGGAGCATCGGGACGGCCCTCGCACCCGCGGACTGGATCACCGGGACCATCGATCTCTGGCAGATCGAACGCACCGATCGGATCTATGAGTTGACGCCCCAGCAGGTCATCGCCAACTACCAATCCTTCCCCGGCTACCTGGTGCGCGGCGCCGATGGCCGCCTGGACGGTGCCGGCGGATACATCCGGGCAGGCTTCGTGAACGCAGCCGGCGACATCACCCGCGGCGTCGACGTCAGCCTCAACCTGACCGGGCGTCTGGGGGCCGGCAAGTGGGTTGCCGGGTTGGATGGCACCTACATGGACAGCTTCCGTTCCCGGGTGTTCACGACCGATCCGTATAAGGAGACGGTCGGCCAATGGAGCTCGCGCGATCTGTTCGTACGCTGGAAGCATCAGGCCAGCTTTACCTACACCGAGGGCGTGTGGAGCGGGACAGTGTCGCAAAGCTACACCGCGGGCTACAAGGATGAGGTTCCACTCGGTGTCGTGCCCGCCGGATTCGATCCCGACGTGAAGAGCTATATCGTGTACAACCTCTCGGCGACGTATACCGGATTCAAGAACACCTCCGTCACGGCCGGCATCAAGAACCTGTTCAACAACGATCCGCCTTTCACCGCCCACAATGTGGACTTCGCGGCGGGCGCCGGATGGGATCCGCGGGTTGCCGATCCGCGCGGTCGCGCCTACACGATTCAGTTGAAATATACCTTCAAGTAAGTATCGATCCGCCTGCCAGTCGATCTCCGACTGGCAGGTTTTTTT
>JBAYJH010000054.1:0-19855 GCA_041665185.1 Sterolibacterium sp. | reverse complement strand
TCCAATCGCCAGGTGCCGAATACCATCCACCGTTTCCATGAAATCGTCGCCCGCGGCACGGTGATCGCCGTCGATCCGCGCCTCTCGAATGCTGCCGCCAAGGCCCACGAATGGCTGCCGGTCGTGCCCGGCACCGATGGCGCGCTGGCCGGCGCCATCGCCCATGTGCTGCTGACCGAAGGCTTGTGGAACCGCGTATTCGTCGGCGACTTCAAGGACGGCAAGAACCTCTTCGTTGCCGGCAGTGCAGTCGCCGAAGATGCCTTCGTCGAGAAGGAGACCTCGGGATTGGTCAAGTGGTGGAACCTGGAGCTGAAGGACCGCACCCCGGCTTTCGGCGCCAAGGAATCCGGCATCCCCGCCGACCAGATCATCCGCGTCGCCCGTGCCATGGGCAAGGCCGCACCCAGGACCGCGGTGTGGATGGGCCCCGGCGCCGCAATGTGGCCGCGCGGCACCTACGCCGCGATGGCGGTGCATGCATTGAACGGCCTGGTCGGCTCGATCGACGTGGAAGGCGGCGTCTGGGAAAGTCCCAGCGGCCCCCCGCTGGCCAAGTTCCCCAGCACCGAGAAGTTCATCGATGAAGTGGCCAAGAAGGGCTCCAAGAACCATGTCACCAACGCCCGCGGCCACAAGGACATGCCGGGTCTACAGGTCGCGCCGATAAACAACGTGCCCAACGAGATGTTGAAGAACCCCGGCGCGGTCAAGGTGGTGCTCTCCTCCTGGAGCAACTTCAACCACTCGGCCACCGGCGCCGACCGCTGGAACCAGGCGATGGCCAAGGTCCCCTTCTTCGCCCACATGGTCACCAACCCGTCGGAAATGACCCAGTTCGCCGACGTCGTGCTGCCCTCGACTCATAACTCCTCCGAGGGCTGGTCCATCGTCACCAACATGTCCAACGGCTATGCCTATGCATCGATCCAGCAGAACCCGATCAAGCGCATCTTCGAGGGCAAGCAGGAAGAGACCGAAGTGATGTGGCTGCTGGCGCAGAAGCTGAAGGCCAAGGGCTTTCCCAATCTGGCCGACTACTACGACCAGATCAAGGATCCCGAGACCGGCAAGTTGGCGACCAACGAGCTTGAGTTTAGCGAGTTTGCCGCCAAGTTCACCAGCGCACCGATCTGGATGGCCAAAGAGCCGCTCAAGGGCGATGCGCCGATCAAGAGCTGGGCCGAGTTCAAGGCCAAGGGCATGTTCCATGGTCCGCGCTACACCCTCAAGAAGAACTGGGGCGGCAAGTTCAAGACCGAGACCAAGAAGTTCGAGTTCTACAGCGCAACGCTGAAGAAGAAACTCGATGACCACGCCAAGAAACACCAGACTACCACTGATGACATCCTCACCGTCAGCGGCTACACGGCGCGCGGCGACCTTGCCTTCGTGCCGCACTATGAAGTGCCCAAGCGTCACGGCAGCCTGGAGGAGTTTCCCTTCACCTTCATCGACTACAAGTCGCGTCTGAATCGTGAGGGCCGCTCGCAGAACCTGCCCTGGTACCAGGAGTTCAAGAAGGTCGATCCGGGCGATGTGTCCTGGGGCGACGTGGTCAAGATGAATCCGGCGGACGGCGCCAGGCTGGGCCTCAAGACCGGCGACAAGGTCACCATCACTTCGCCGGCGGGTTCCATCACGGTCGACCTCAAGCTCTGGGAGGGCGTGCGTTCCGGCACCGTGGCCAAGTGCTATGGCCAGGGCCACTGGGCCTACGGGCGTGTGGCAACCAAGGACTACGCCAAGGCAGTCCCGTTAGGTGGCAACAACAACGAGATCCTGGTCGACGACTACGACCGGTTGAGTGGTGCCACGGCTCGCAACGGTGGCTTCACCGGTGTGCGGATCACCAAGGCCTGAGCGCCGTTCAAAAGGAGAACATGATGAAACTTGGAATGGTTATCGATCTGGGACGCTGCGTTGGCTGTGGCGCTTGCGCCTTTGCCTGCAAATCCGAAAATAACACCCGCAACCGCAACAAGGCCGACGGTCAGAGTCACAACTGGGCCGACTTCCTCATGCATAGCGAAGGCACGTTTCCGAATACCCGGCACGTGGTTATGCCGGTGCTGTGCAACCATTGCGACGAGGCACCCTGCATTAAGGTGTGCCCGGGCAATCCGAAGAAGGCCGGCAAGGGCAAGCCCTACAAGGCGCTGTTCAAGACTCCCGAAGGAATCACCCTGCACAATCCGGAACTCTGTGTCGGCTGCGGCGATTGCCAGAGAATTGGGTGCCCGTATAGCTCCCCGAAGCTTGGACCGGACAGCCTGAACGGCGAGTCCTACAGCGTCATCAGCCTCAACCCGATGGAAGACGAACCGCAGCCGTTCTGGGCCGATAAGACAGTTGCCATCGCCGGTGGCACGGCATCGGGTGCCGAAGTATCCGCCAAGGCAGGTGCCCGGCTCCCGGCGATGAACGTGTGGCAGGGCGGCGAGTTGCAGCCGATCCGCTCCGACGATGTCGTTGAAAAATGCACCTTCTGCTACCACCGTGTGACCAACGGCCTGATGCCGGCTTGCGTCGAGGTCTGCCCGTCGCAGGCCCGCATCTTTGGCGATCAGGACGATCCGAACAGCAAGATCTCCCAGATTCTGAAGAAGGAGAAGTCGTTCCGCCTGAAGGAAGAAAAGAAGACCAAGCCGAATGTACACTATGTCGGCAAGTACAGTCCTCGCGCCTGATTCATGGATCGGATAGTATCGGGGGCCGGTTTTGAGACCGTCCCCCTTCATCCCGCGTTGGGCTGGGTCGACGTGGCCGACCAAAGCGCCTTGGCTTCAGGAGATGCAATGACCGACTATGTCAATGGTAAAGCCGGCGCGCGCGAAGATCTTTGCCGCTTTCTATCCGCCTGTTACTACGAGCCGACGACGGATTTCAGCGAAGAACATCTGTTTGACTCGATGCGGGCCGCGGCCAGCGCCATCCATCCGGATCTCGCAGCGTCCGCCGGCAAGCTCGGCGCGGCGTTTGTAGCGCAGGACCCGGAGACGTTGCTGGTGGACTACACCCGGTTGTTCATCGGCCCCTCGCAGCCCAGAGCCATGCCCTATGCCTCATTCTGGCTGACCGACGACCAGTCGATGCGGCACGACGCGACCATGGCGGTGCTCGACTTCTACGAGCAAGGCGGCTTCGAGGTCAGCGAGGACTTTCGCGAACTGCCGGACCATGTCGCGGCGGAGTTGGAGTTCCTGTACTTGCTGACTTACCGGCAAAACCAGAATCAACTCGCGCAGTTGGCGCCGCTGGCACAACTGAACGGCAGTGCCGACGAACTGTCGGCGAGCAACGCGCTGCACCGCCGCTTCCTCAACGAGCACCTGGGCGCCTGGCTTGGTTCTTTTGCCGCCGCCGTCAACTCGGGTGCCGAGACTGAGTTCTACCGGGAACTGGCCGCGTTCACCGAGCGTTTCGTGCGGATGGAAGCCGATTTGCTGCGCGGGCAATGAATCATGTTGCAGGATGGGTTCGGGCGGCGTATCGAGTATCTGAGACTCTCGGTCACCGATCGCTGCGATCTGCGTTGCAGCTATTGTATGCCGGAGAAATTCAAGGACTACAGCGAACCCGAAAACTGGCTCGGCTTCGACGAAATCGAACGTCTTCTCTCGCTGTTCGCCCGCCTGGGCCTGAAGCGGATTCGGCTGACGGGCGGCGAGCCATTGCTGCGCAGAAACTTGCCGGCACTGGCGGGTCGGCTTTCGGTGCTGCCGGGAATCGATGATCTTTCGCTGTCGACGAACGGCACGCAACTGGAAAAATACGCCGCCGCCTTGCGGCGAGCCGGAATCACCCGGCTGAACGTCAGCCTCGATTCCCTGGACCGCGGCAAGGTTCACTCGATCAGCAAGCGGGATGTCCTGCCGCAGGTGCTGGCGGGTCTCGAAGCCGCAAGAAGAGAAGGCTTCCGCCTGATCAAGATCAACATGGTGGCAATGGCAACGACCACCGATGACGACATCGATGCAATGACCGAATATTGCATCGAGCGCGGATTCGTACTGCGCCTGATAGAAACCATGCCACTTGGGGACGGTGGAAGAAAAGCCGGCTTTCTCGATTTGCGTCCGGTGCAGGAACGTCTCCGTCGCCGTTTCGGGCTGGTGGATGGCGTGGTTCCCGGCGGCGGGCCGGCGCGCTACCTGGTGTCACCCGACGGCTTGTTCCAGATAGGCTTTATCACACCGCTCAGCCAACATTTCTGCGCCACCTGCAATCGCGTCCGCCTCGGCGTGGATGGCATCCTATACCTGTGTTTGGGCCAAAACGACGCAATCGATTTTCGCAAGCTATTGCGAGAGGGATATTCCGATGCCGACATCGAGGCAGCGGTGCTGGCCGGGTTGCGCCGCAAGCCGCGCAATCATGATTTCAACGGACGCCGGCCGCAGCTGGTTCGCGTGATGTCGGCGACCGGCGGTTAGCCGAGCGGCAATCGCCGGATCGTCGCGGTACGAGCCGACGCATTTCATGCAAGCGTCACAGCGCTCTGGCCAGTATCTTGGAACGGCGGTGATAGTTGTAGAGCTCGCGTTTGGCGTCCGGCAGGGCGTCGACGCCGGTTTCGGCGAAGCCGCGCTCGATGAACCAGTGCGCGGTGCGGGTGGTCAGCACGAACAGGCGCTTGAGCTTGAGCTTGTTGGCGCGTGCTTCCAGATGCGCCAGCAGTTGATCGCCAAAGCCGCAGTGGCGGTACTCCGGCATCACGACGAGGCAGGCCAGCTCGCCGGCTTTCTCCTTGCCCTTGCCGCTGGCAAAAGGGTACAGGGCGGCGCAGCCTATGATCACGCCGTCGTGGTCGAGTAGCGTGAAGCGGCCGATCTCCATTTCCAGGCGCTCGCGGCCGCGCTTGACCAGGGTGCCGTCGGCTTCGAAGGGAGCGATCAGTGCCAGCAGGGCGCCGACGTCGTCCACCGTGGCTTCGCGCAGGCGCACCAGCGGCGCGTTGGTCATGATGGTGCCGACCCCCTGGCGCGTGAAGAATTCCATCAGCATGGCGCCGTCGGCCAGCCGATCGAGAAAATGTACGCGGCCGATACCGGCGCGGCAGGCGCGCACTGCACCGGGCAGTACCCGCATCAGCTCCGGCGCCTGCTTGACGTGGCGCGCCAGCAGCTTGTCGACCTCGTCGGCGGTGACGGCGTCGCGCAACTGGCCGCGCTTGTCCACCACGCCGGACGCGGCGCACAGGTAGATCAGCTTGTCTGCCTGGAGCGCTATGGCCACGGCTTCGGCGACTTCCTCCCAGGCGAGGTTGAAAATTTCCCCGGTGGGCGAGACGCCCAGCGGGGTGATCAGCACCACGTTCTGCTGGTCGAGGTCGGCCTTGATTTCATCGGCGATGATCTTGCGCACCGCGCCGCTGTATTGGTAATCGACGCCATCGACCACGCCAACTGGCTTGGCGGTGATGAAATTGCCGCCGGTGACACGCATCCAGGCGCCGGCCATCGGCGTGTTGGGCATGCCCTGCGACAGCAGTGCCTCGATGTCGATGCGCGCCACGCCCATGGCGCTCTTGACGCACTCCAGGGTCTCCCCGTCGGTTACCCGCAGGCCCTTGTGGAACTGCGGCTTGAGTCCGCGCCGCTGCATTTCGGCATCGATCTGCGGCCGTGCGCCATGCACCAGCACCAGTCGGATGCCCAGGCTCGCCAGCAGGTTGAAGTCCTGCGCCAGCGCCTGGGCCACCGAGCCCTCCAGCACTTCGCCGCCGAAGGCAATGACGAAAGTGCGTCCGCGGAAAGCGTGGATGTAAGGTGCCGCCTGGCGTACCCACGCCACCAGCGCGGAGTCCGCCAGGGTGCTGTCGCCGGCGGCGCCTTCTGTCGTCTCTGCCATGCCTGATTCGCCTTGTCGTTGGGATATCCCTATGGTATCAAGTCCACGGCGCCGCGACTCACTTCAGAGGGTCTGTTTCTTCGTCGTCAGGGCGGCCTCCAGCCTTTCGCACACCGTTTTCAGGATCTTGACGCGGGCGTAGTTCTTGTCGTTGGCCTCGACCAGGGTCCACGGCGCCTCGCCGGTGCTGGTGCGGTCCACCATGTCGCACACCGCCTCATGGTAGGCGTCCCACTTCTCGCGATTGCGCCAATCCTCCTCGGTGATCTTAAAACGCTTGAACTGGATCTTCTCGCGTTCCTTGAAGCGCTTGAGCTGTTCTTCCTTGCTGATCTGTAGCCAGAACTTGACGACGATGACCCCGGCATCGGAGAGATCGTGCTCGAAGTCGTTGATCTCGGAATAGGCGCGCAGCCAGTCGGCTTCGGCGCAGAAGCCCTCGACACGCTCGACCAGGACCCGGCCGTACCAGGTGCGGTCGAAAATCGAAACGCGGCCATTGCGCGGGATATGCCGCCAGAAACGCCACAGGTAAGGCTGGGCACGCTCTTCCTCGGTCGGCGCCGCCACCGGCACGATCTGGTAATCGCGGGCGTCGAGTGCCGAAGTGATGCGGCGAATGGCGCCGCCCTTGCCGGCGGCATCCGAGCCTTCGAAGGCGCAGATCAGCGAGTGGCCCTTGAAGCGCGGGTCGCGCACCAGTTCCGAAAGCTTGCCCTGCCATTTGGCCAGTTGCGTCTCGAACTGGTCCTTGGTGAGCGGCTTGCGATTCAGCTTGAGTTCGGAGAGTACGTCGCGGCCGTCGAGGTTGATGCGCGCCGACGGCGCCACCGGAGTGGTCAGCTTGCCGGTGTTGGCCAGGCGCTGGCGTATCGCGTCGAGCAGGATCTTGCCGGTGGTCAGCGAGCGATAACGATCGTCCTCGCCCTCGATGATGATCCACGGCGCCCACGCCGTGTTGGTCATGCGCAGCACGTGGCCGACCACGGCCTGCAGCTTGTCGTAGGTCTTGAGCCGGTCCCAGTTCCATTTGGTGACGCGCCAGGCGGTCTTGGGGTCCTTCTCCAGCGTCTTGAGGCGGCGCTTCTGGCCTTCCTTGGTGAGGTGGAACCAGAACTTGAGGACCAGCGCGCCTTCATTCACCAGCATCGCCTCGAAACGGTTGATCTGGTCGATGCGCGCGTCCATCCCGGCCTTGGTCATGCCGCCGTCGAGGCGGTCATGGATCGGGCTCGAATACCACGAACCGGCGAACACGCCGACCCGGCCCATCGGCGGCAGGGCGCGCCAGTAGCGCCACATGAAGGGACGCTCGCGTTCCTCGTCGGTGGGCGCCGAGAAAGCCAGGGTCGAAATGAAGCGCGGGTCCATCCACTCGTAGAGGATATTGATGGTTTCGCCCTTGCCGGCGCCATCCTGGCCGCTGACCAGGACGACGACCGGAATCTTGCCGTTTTCCTTGAGATCGTACTGGGCGTCCTGCAAAGCCGCGCGCAGTTCCGGAACCGCCTTGCGGTAAGTTTCCTTGTCAATCTTGTGGCCGATTTCCGATGATTCGAACATGGCAATCCCCTTAGAAGCTTCCCTTAAAAGTCACCCCACAATGTCAATATAGACGCGATTGCCGCCAAGCCGGCGGTTTCGGTGCGCAATACGCGCGGTCCCATCGATACCGCATGGAAGCCAACCGACAGCGCCGCCGCTTCTTCGTCGGCGTCGAAGCCGCCCTCGGGGCCGATCAGCAGCGTCAACCCGCCCACGGGTCGCGGCAGCGCCGATAAGCGCGTATCCGCTTGCGGCGCAAGCAGCAGCCGGGTTTCATTTTCCCCCGCAGGTTGCGCCAGATAATGCGGTAGATCAAGAACCGGGCCGATAGCCGGCAGCCGGTTGCGGCCGCTCTGCTCGCAGGCCGCCACCGCTACCTGCTGCCAATGGACGCGGCGCTTTTCCGCGCGTTCGCCAACCAGGCGCACCACGCTACGCTTGGCTTCCAAGGGCTGGATCGCCAGCACGCCCAGTTCCACCGCCTTCTGCACCACCCAATCCATCTTGTCGCCGCTGGGCAGGGCTTGCGCCAGGGTCAACGCCAGCGGCGCCTCGCGCTCGACCTCGCGCCACTCCGCCAGCGCCAGGCGCAGCGTCGGCGCGGTTTCGGCTACCCGCCCGGAATACTCACCGCCCTGGCCGTCGAACACCACCACCTCGTCGCCGCTACGCAGACGCAACACGCGCAACGCATGATGCGCGACCTCCGGTGGCAGGGTCACCGTGCGGCCGGCCTGGAGCGGCATGGGGCAATAGAAGCGGGATATCATCAAATCATTATATTTCTTCGACCGCGGGGACGATATAAGCATTTCGGCTGGCCGATTCGCGTGCCGCCAAGTAGTAACCGATTCGGATTGGTCGATCGTGAAAATCGACCGAATCGCATCGACTACGAATCGCTTATCGAGGCGCTTGCTGGGGCAGGTTGGCTATTGGCCAATGCTGCCATTCCAATCGTCATGACGCGACGATGAGTAGATTGGAACAGAGCGTCCGCTGACAGAGATTTCGAACTGGCGCAATGTGCCCATAGCAGCCCTTAAAGCTTTTGAATACCGGACACTCAAGATATTGACCCCACCGGCATCAGCAGTCTTATTGCCAGTATCAGCTCTGATACATGAGTTAGCCGCCATTCGGCGGCGGGTATAACGTGAATAGAGCGTCAATCGCCTCCTTCATGATCATGGGATGATCGCGGCGCATCTGGAACTCGCGGTGCTTCCTACGGGAGACGATATGGTAGGTTGGAAAACCGCTGCGCGTAAGGCGATAGAACCCGAAGGTCATCGCCTGGTGTTCTCTATCCTGTTGACTTTCGTCTCTCGGCGCGTCGATGGATCGGTGCGCGGTGTGCTTGTTCCGAAAAACCATGAGCTCGTGAACTTTCACTAAACGAGCGGCCAGTCCGCGTGCCTTTGCATATGTATGGAACTGGCCCAAGCGATTGAGGTAGGCAACCGCCTCGTGATCGAGAGCGTTCAAGTCTTCTGTCTCAGTTGCAGTCGGGAAAAGTCGTCGTTCAAACTCTCTTGGTTGATCAAGTGAGTCCCCCGCTGCTCCTCCAAGGAAGCGTGAGTAGTAGGGACCGAGACTGGTAACAAGGTCCATGAAGCGGGAGTAGTGGTAGTCAAGCCCCTCGAGCATCGTGACTGCGCCAACGGTCTGGATCGACTCGTCTTCTGGTATGTCATAGGACACTCGCGCCAGCCAAGACCGAGCGCGAGTCGATAGCGGCATGATGCCACTGAGGCTTTCGTCAGGATTCGGGTCGGCAATGTGGAAGCGCATAGATGACGCCTAACCTTTGAATTCGCTGGCCTGCGCGGCTTTCCGCGCAGGTCCGGTGGAATGATGGGTAGGCCTCAGCGTTGGGGGCGATATCAACGGATTCGATCGAAGACTTGTAGCGATAACCGGGTGACTACTTGAATAATTCATCATTGCGATTCTCGATTACGTAGTGAAACTGGCACAAACTTCGATAGTTTGAAAAGAACTCGTCGAATGCCGCCTGAAGTCTCTCCGCCCATTCCAGCCGGTTAGGTCGTTCACGGAAGAATCGCTCCATCTCTTCGGGGCTCTCGCGTAGATGGAAAACATTATTTCGGAACTTCCTCAGCGCGTCGTCATGCTTCTTGAGCAGTGTGCCTAGTTCGTCAGCCCGCGGAATCAGTTCGACAAAATCTGGTGGGCGTGCCTCCTGAACCAATTTGCGAACTGCCAGCTTCTTGAATCCCTCGGCGGTCACGCCGAGGAATCCCAGCCATGTGCAGAAGTAGATCGACAGTTGAACTCGGTCATTCTGGCTCAGTTGACTGCGTTGGTTCCACTTGGTAAGCAACTTCTTGTAGTTCTTGAGCATCAATTCAGATGCCAAGAAGTAGTGGGCATATAGTGTTAGGATTTCGTCCTTATCTCTTAGGGGCAGATGTCCACGTTTCATGTAGCTTCAGGGCCTCACAGCCAAGAAAACAGCTGCAACTGGGCGAGTCGGCAAGATGGGAGGGTTTCGAAGCATAACGTTCGGGGTGACCAACGCTGCGCGGCCTTATCGCGCAGCGTCCAGCAAGCGAAGCAAACGAAGGCGACCGGAGGGTTGGGGGTCATGCGCCAAGCTACTCGAACTGTGCATGGATGCGACAAGGCCATTCCTTGAACTTTCCTTTGTATTTTTCAAATACCGTCTTGATGGATGGATAGTGTCGTGCGAGGAACAATCCCTCTTTGTTAGGGCCATCAACGTCGTTCAACCACTTGTGCATTTCAGACATTAGTTGGCCGATCTCAAACCATACAATTCGAGCCTCAACTGTTCCCGAGAGAATTTCATAACAGATGATTTCAAAGCTTTCAGCCATTCGCTGAATTGCGTCGTCGTCTTCACTGCCCTCAGACCACATTACGTCTAAAGACACAGCATGACCGTCACGATTTATGAAATGCCCTGGCGGTGCGGACGCCGGGTCGCAAGTACCGACAAACAGTTCTTTCCAATGTTCAAAGTCATTTTCCCGAAGAGACTCTTTGAACAAGGCCAGAAGCTTCAACGCATTTTCAAGCCGCCGCTGTCTCTGATTTTGAAAGTAGGCGGATAGCGCGATTGTTCCACCTATCACGACAAAGGCGAACTGAAGCCACTCTCTGATTTCGGTAAACGAAGTGCTCATGCAGGGCAAGGGTATGACCCCCAACAACCATTCGGGTGCAGAAACGTCCGGTCTATTTCTAATAATACGGACATGGTCGAAGCGCCTTTAAGATATTGAATGACGTGGAGATTATCCTATCCAGGTGTCCTTATCAATGAACAATCATGCTGTCAGGGAGGTCTGGGTACGTGGTTAAGTCCGTCGCAAATCGAAATGTAACTACGACCGGCAGCTGATGGCCGAAAGTGTGAGTTCAGAATCTTTCCGCAGTTCGGTCATTCCTCGATACTGCACCGACGTCGACCAACGTCGGAAATTTCCGACGTTGAATCCGGAACCATGAGCTCGGCCTTGTCATAATTGAAGTCCGCGAATCGACGCATTACTGAGTACACTGATTTTGGCAAGGGGCGATCCATGGGATCGCCCACTTCCTCACTTGCCAAAATTTTCCACCGCTTCCTTTTCCATGCGCTTGCGGGTTCTCACCGGGATGTAGTTGCAGAACGGTTCCTCCGCCAGGTAGTCGCCATAGACCGCGTCGGCGCGGGCGCGGCAGCCGCCGCAGACGTTGATGAATTCGCACTCGCCGCACTTGCCGGTGTATTTCTTGAAGTCCCGCAGTTCGTTGAAGACCTTGGAGTTGAACCAGAGGTCCTTGAACTTCACCTGCTTGACGTTGCCCACCGAGGAATGGAAATAGGAGCAGGGCTTGAGGTTGCCGAAGCAGTCGATCAGGCAGATGGTCTGGGCGGCGATGCAGCCCTTGCCGCCGCCGGTGGAAAAGGTCAGGGAGCGGCGCTTGAAATCCACGCCTTCGGCCTTGGCCAACTGCGGCACGATGCGGTAGTAATGGGGCGCGCAGGTCGGCCGCATGAGGATCTCGTCCTCCTCCCTCTCCTGCTGGTAATGCCAGGCGAGAATTTCCTCGTAGTCTTCCTTGCTGATGAGTTCGCCCATGATGTCCTCGCCGCGGCCGGTGGGCACGATCATGAACATATACCAGGCGGTGGCCCCCAGACCCTTGGCGACCTTGAAGGTGGCGCCGATATCCTGCTGGTTGCGCTTGGTGAACGAGGAGTTGATCAAGAACTTGATGCCGTTGCGCTTGAGTGTTTCGGCACCGCGCACCACGCCCGCGAAAGCGCCCGGCGAGGCGCGGAAATCGTCGTGCACCGCCGGACAGGAACCGTCGAGCGACATCGACACCATCTTGATGTCGGCCGCTATCATCTGGCGGCAGACCTCGTCGGTGATCAGGGTGCCGTTGGTGGCCATGCACATGCGCAGCCCCTTGGACGTGCCGTAGCGGGCGATCTCGAAGATATCCTTGCGGATCAGCGGTTCTCCACCGGACAGCACCATCACCGGTTTGCTGACTTCACAGATGTCGTCGATGAGCGTGAAGGCTTCTTGCGTCGAAAAATCCCCCTCGGACGACAACATGTCCGAGGAGCAACGGCAATGCACGCATTTGAGGTTGCAGCGCTGGGTGGTTTCCCAAGCCAGCCACTTGGGGATGAATTCTTCGTTCTTCACTGACATTGATGTTCCTGCGGTGGTTGTGTCGTCACTGGCAAGTAGCCGCGTTTGCCGAGGCTGCCCTGGTGTGTTCGAATCTCTTCGTATCGCCTGGGATGGGCCTCAGTTTATCTTGAAATTCCGATCGGGAGCGCGACAACACGGCGACAATAAGAGCGATCGGCAGGCGCCGGTTGCATGCGCGTGAGCCGTTGCGCGAGATCCATACGTTGCGAGAGTATCAACCGGATCGGTGTCTGGAGCGCCTTGGCTTGACCAGTGATGTCCAAACGGCGAAAATGCATCACTTCAACATAACTACATCAATTATGCGTACCACCATCACACTTGAAGACGATGCGTTCGCCACGGCCAGCGCTTACGCCCGGGCGCGCGCGCTCAAGCTTGGCCAGGCCGTGTCGGAGCTGATTCGCCGCGGCAGCGAGGAAAAGCTGCCGCTCATACAAAAGGATGGCCTCTGGGTGTTTGACCTGCCGCCCGACACCCCGCGCGTGACGGCACGGCAAGTGCGGCAGATGCTCGAAGAGTCGCCATGAGCCATCTGCTGGATGCCAATGCCCTGATCGCGCTGGGCTGGCCCACGCATGAACATCACCCACGCATGATCAGTTGGTTCCGCCAGCATGCCCGCACCGGTTGGGCAAGCACCGCACTTACCCAGTCGGCCTTCATCCGCATCGTCTCCCAGCCGGCGTTTGCCGGCCGGTCCATCGCCATCGGCGAAGTGGCGGAACTGCTGTTGAGGAATACGGCGCATCCCAAGCACCGATTGGTGGCGCTGGATTTCGGCTTTGCCGAGGTGTTGGGCACATGCACCGGCGGCATCCTCGGGCATCGGCAAATCACCGACGCCTGGCTGCTGACCGCAGCCATTCGAAACGGCATGAAGCTGGTCACTTTTGACACCGGTATTGCGCAATTGCTGGCGAACGCGCCACAACGCACCAAGCATCTGTTGGTGTTGAATGCGGAAAAATGATGAAGGAATCAGCGGCCATGGACTTTGACGATCTCGGACGCGAACACGTGCATACCCGGCAGATCGTCTGCCAGGCTTACCGGCGCCGCGACGGCTGGTGGGAGATCGAAGGCAGCGTCCATGACCAAAAAGGCGAGGAAGTGACTTTCCGCTCCCGGCCGCCGTTGCCGGCCGGCGCCACCATGCACCGTCTGTCGCTGAAGCTGGTCATCGACAACGACTACACCATCCACGCCGCGCAGGCCACGACTACCACCGCCCCCTGGCAGGACTGCGGCGAAACCGACGACGCCTATCGGAAACTGATCGGCCTGCGCATCGGGCCGGGTTTTTCGCAACAGGTGCGCGAACATCTCGGCGGCCCGCTCGGCTGCACCCATCTCAACGACCTGCTCGGCCAGCTCGCCAACACCTACATGCAGGCATCCTGGCCCGACCGGATGAAGCGCCTGTGGGCGCTCGACGCCGACCCTCGGCGCTGGCCGGATCTGCGCGCCATCCAGTTCGTCGGCCAGTGCCACGCCTGGCGCGAAGACGGCGCGGCACTGCGCCAGGAGTATCCGGAACTGGCCGACAACACCGCCATGAAAGCAGCCGGACCGATCGGGGAATAGCGCCTGGTGCCATTCGAACGAGCGATTTTCATCCGACCACGCCCGACGCGGCCATCCGTGACGGATCGGGTTTTACGTTACACTTCTCGTCCTTTCCCGAGTGCCGCTGCCATGCCGCCCTGCCGCTAGTTCATGAGCTTCCTGCGTTTCCTGAAGATCGCCCGTATCGCCAGCCGCTACGGACTCGACCAGATGATCCTGGAGCATGAGCCCTCCGGCCGGTTGATGCGGCTTGCCGGCGCGCTCCAGTTCTGGCGCGTTTTCGGCGGCCAGTTGCGCGAACCGCGCGCCGTCAGGCTGCGCCTGGCGCTGGAGGCGCTGGGACCGATCTTCGTCAAGTTCGGCCAGGTGCTGTCGACGCGGCGCGACCTGCTGCCGCAAGATCTGGCCGACGAGCTGGCCAAACTCCAGGATCAGGTGCCGCCGTTTCCGTCCGAGCAGGCAGTGGCGGAGCTGGAAAGAGTCTACGGCAGGCCGGTCGACCAGGTGTTCGCGTCCTTCGAACGCGAGCCGGTGGCCTCCGCCTCGGTCGCCCAGGTGCATTTCGCCACCCTGAGGGAAGAAGACGGCGGGCATGAAGTCGCGGTGAAGATCCTGCGGCCCGGCATCGTTCCCATCATTACCAAGGATATCGGCTTGCTGCGGGTGGCCGCCGCGCTGCTGGAAACAATCTGGCCCGACGGCAAGCGCCTCAAGCCGCGCGAAGTGGTGGCCGAGTTCGAAAAATACCTGCATGACGAGCTGGACCTGATGCGCGAAGCAGCCAACTGCTCGCTGCTGCGGCGCAATTTCCACGACTCTCCATTGCTTAGAGTGCCCGAGGTGTATTGGGACTTCTGCGACCATTCGGTGATGGTGATGGAACGCATGCACGGCACGCCGGTCGGCCAGATCGACGCCTTGCGTGAACAGGGTGTCGATCTCAAGGCCTTGTCGAAGAATGGCGTGGAGATCTTCTTCACCCAGGTGTTCCGCGACGGCTTTTTCCACGCCGACATGCATCCCGGCAACATCTTCGTGACCCCGACCGGGCAGTATGTGGCGCTCGATTTCGGCATCGTCGGCACCCTCACCGACGTCGACAAGAAATACCTGGCGCACAACTTCCTGGCCTTCTTCAACCGCGACTACAAGCGTGTCGCCGAGACCCATGTCGAGTCCGGCTGGGCGCCGGCCGACACCCGCATCGACGAATTCGAGGCGTCGATACGCGCGGTCTGCGAGCCGTTCTTCGACCGGCCGCTGAAGGAGATCTCCTTCGGCCGGGTGTTGTTGCGCCTGTTCCAGACCTCGCGGCGCTTCAACGTCGAGATCCAGCCGCAACTGGTGTTGTTGCAGAAGACTCTGCTCAACATCGAGGGCCTGGGCCGTCAGCTCGATCCCGATCTGGACTTGTGGAAGACCGCCAAGCCCTTTCTGGAGCGCTGGATGAGCGAACAACTGGGCTGGCGCGGGCTGATCGGCAACCTCAAGCGCGAAGCGCCGCAATGGGCGTCCTTCCTGCCGGCGTTGCCGCGCATGCTGCACCAGGCGCTGGCGCGCGACGACGGCGCCGAGCTGCGCGCCCAGCTGGCCGCCATGCAGGCGCAGCAGGCACGCCAGAATCGCGTGCTGGGCGCAATCGTATTCACCCTGCTGCTGCTGGCCGGAGGATTCCTGCTGCTGCTCTGAATACGCCACAGCGCCGGCTGAACAGGGCGTCGTTATAATTCCCCGCTAGGTTTGCGCCACAACGTCATCGCCACAACGTCACCATAGGGACTGCCATGCTGCTCTGGTTCGTCATCATCTATTGGATCGTCTCGGTCGCCATCGGCCTGTATGCCGCGACGCGGGTGCATAACACCAAGGACTTCGCCATCGCCGGCCGCCATCTGCCGTTCTACATGGTGACGGCGACGGTGTTCGCCACCTGGTTCGGTTCCGAGACGGTGCTGGGCATCCCCGCCACCTTCCTCAAGGACGGCCTGAAAGGCGTGGTCTCCGACCCCTTCGGCTCGTCGATGTGCCTGATCCTGGTGGGCCTGTTCTTCGCCGCGCCGCTCTACCGCATGAACCTCCTGACCATCGGCGATTTCTACAAGAAGCGTTTCGGCCGCGCGGTCGAGGTGCTCACCACCATCGCCATCGTGCTCTCCTACCTCGGCTGGGTCGGCGCCCAGATCACCGCGCTGGGCCTGGTGTTCAACGTCGTTTCCGGCGGCGACATCGAGAAGGAGACGGGCATGTGGATCGGCTCGATCACCATCCTCATCTACACTTTTTTCGGCGGCATGTGGGCGGTGGCGGTGACCGACCTGATCCAGATGGTCATCATCGTCATCGGCATGCTCTACATCGGCGGCTCGATCAGCGGCATGGTCGGCGGCGTCGGCGTGGTTGTCGATCATGCGTGGCAAGCCGGCAAGTTCGAGTTCTGGCCGGCGCTCGACCTGAAATCCCTGCTGGCCTTCGCCGCCGCCTGGGTGACCATGATGTTCGGCTCGATTCCGCAGCAGGACGTGTTCCAGCGGGTCCAGTCGGCGAAGACCGAGAAGATCGCGGTATGGGGCTCGGTGCTGGGCGGCGTGCTGTATTTCTTCTTCGCCTTCGTGCCGATGTTTCTGGTCTACTCGGCGACGTTGATCGATCCGAAGATGGTGGCCGAGATGATCGACAGCGATCCGCAATTGATCCTGCCGCGCCTGGTGCTGGAGCATGCGCCGTTGTTCGCCCAGGTGATGTTCTTCGGCGCCCTGCTCTCCGCCATCAAGAGCTGCGCCTCGGCGACCTTGCTGGCGCCCTCGGTGACTTTCACCGAAAACATCCTCAAGCCGATGCTGGGCAAGATGACCGACCGCAAGCTGCTCCTGTCCATGCGCCTGGTGACCCTGGTGTTTACCCTGCTGGTGACCATCTACGCCATCAATTCCAAGGCCAGCATCTTCAAGATGGTCGAGAACGCCTACCAGGTGACCCTGGTGGCGGCCTTCGTGCCCCTGGTGTGCGGCCTGTTCTGGAAGCGCGCGACCAACCAGGGCGCGCTGGCCGCAATCTTCTGCGGCCTGGCGGTGTGGCTGGCACTGCTCCTGGTGGGCGGCGATGATCCCTTGGTGCCGGCCCAGTTCGCCGGCCTGATCGCCAGCGCCTGCGGCATGATTGCCGGCTCACTGCTGCCGCAGGTTGTCCGCGGCCCGCTGCCGGCCGAGCCGGAACACGCCTTCCTGCACCATCATGCCGCGCAGGAAACCCACCATGTGCCGGAGCACCCACACCAGCATTCGTGACGCCGCCGTTGTGACACACCATGAAATACTGTCAGCCGATGTGGCTTTTTCATGGTACGCCACCTGCGGACGACTTTGCACCGCTGCAAGATTCTAAGCTTGGGCGATTGATCAACTATGATTGATTATGGCCCTGCTCGAAATCCGCAATGTCACCCGCCGTTTTGGCGATTTCAAGGCGGTTGACGACGTCAGCTTCGGCATCGAGGCCGGCGAGTTCTTCACCCTGCTGGGGCCTTCCGGTTGCGGCAAGACCACCATCCTGCGCATGATCGCCGGCTTCGACGATCCCGACGCCGGCGTCATGCTGCTCGACGGCCAGCCGTTGACCGGCATCCCGCCGGAGCGGCGGCCGGTCCACACGGTGTTCCAGAGCTACGCGCTGTTCCCGCACATGACGGTCAGCGGCAACATCGCCTTTCCGCTGGAGATGGCTGGTCGCAGCCGCGACGAGATTAGCCGCCGCGTCGCCGAGACCCTGGCGCTGGTGCACCTGGAGGACAAGGGCGGCAGCTATCCGCACGAGCTTTCCGGCGGGCAGAAGCAGCGCGTCGCCCTGGCTCGCGGCCTGGTCAATCGCCCGCGCCTGTTGCTGCTCGACGAGCCGCTGGGGGCGCTCGACGCCAAGCTCAGGGTGGAGATGCAAAGCGAGCTGATCGCCTTGCAGCGGGAGGTCGGCATCACTTTCGTCTTCGTCACCCATTCGCAGCAGGAGGCGTTGGCCTTGTCGCATCGCATCGCGGTGATGAACCAGGGGCGCATCGAACAACTCGACGAGCCGGACAAGCTCTACGGTTACCCGAAGAACCGCTTCGTCGCCGACTTCATCGGCAAGATCAACCTGATCGAGGTCGAAGTGGTGGCCGCCAGCAAAGTGTTGTTGACCCTCAAGGCGGCGGGCCTGGGCGAGATCGCCGCCACCGATCCGCGGGCGCTCCGGCCCGGCGAGCGCGGCGCCTTCGCCTTGCGGCCGGAGCTGATCCGGGTGTATGGCCACAAGGAATCCGCCGACCTGAAGAACCGCTTCGAGGGCCGCGTGAAGGAACTGCTCTACCTCGGTGAGGTCACCCGCTACAAGGTGGAATTGTCCAACGGCTTCGTCATCGAGGCCCTGATGCCCAATGCCGCGCCGGGGCGCGCGCGTTTTCACGAGGTCGGCGATGCCGTGGCGGTGTGCTGGCGCCACGACGCCGGCCTGTACCTGAATGAATAGGCTCGCCGAACAACTTGCCGGCGACATCGCACGCTGGACGCGCTGGGCCGTGACGTTGCCCCCGTCGCTGTTTCTGGTGGCCTTCTTCCTGCTGCCGGCACTAATCGTGGTCGCCGCCTCGTTCCGCGAACCGGGCGAGTTCGGCGGCCTGGCGCCGATCACCGGTGCAGGGGGCCTTACGCTGGAGAGCTACCGCTTCTTTTTCGGCGACACCATCTACCTGGAAATCTTCGCCCGATCCTTCTTCGTCGCCCTGCTCACCACCCTGATCTGCATTCTCATGGCCTACCCGCTGGCCTGGCTGATCGCGCGCAGTCCCAAGCGCCGCCGCGATCTGCTGGTGCTGCTGGTGATCCTGCCTTTCGCCAGCAACCTGCTGATCCGTGTGTATGCCTGGATCCTCCTGCTCGGGCCGCTCAACCTCTTGTACACGCCGGTCGCGGTGGTCGCCGGGATGGTCTATGTGCATCTGCCCTTCATGATCCTGCCGCTATACACCAATCTCGAAAAGCACGACCCGGCGCTGCTCGAAGCCGCCCAGGATCTCGGCGCCGGCGCCTGGACGCGCTTCTGGCGCATCACCTTCCCCTTGTCGCTGCCGGGCATCTTCTCCGGTTCGGCACTGGTGTTCATCCCGGTGCTGGGCATGTTCGCCATCCCGGAACTGCTCGGCGGCACCGGCGACCTGATGATCGGCAACCTGATCAAGGAACAGTTCCTCGACAACCGCGACTGGCCGTTCGGCGCCACCCTGTCGTTGCTGCTGACCGTCGCGGTGCTGTCCTGCGCCGGGCTGGCTACGTTGGCGGCGAAGAAGAGTTTCAAGGGGACGGAGGCGGTGACATGAAGACCGGCCCGCTGATCTGGCTGGCATCATTGGTGGTGTATGGCTTCCTCTATCTGCCGCTGGCGGTCGTGGTGCTGTTCTCCTTCAACGACTCGATGCTGAACGCCGAATGGGTGGGCTTCACCACGCGCTGGTACGGCCGCCTGCTGCATGACCGGGACATGTTGCAGGCGGCGGCCAATTCGCTGCTCATCGCCGTCCTCGCCAGCAGCATCGCCACCGTGCTGGGCGCCATGGCGGGCATCGCCATGCACCGCTACCGTCCGCGCCTGCTGCCCTTCCTGGCGCTGACGCCGGTGGCGATGCCGGAGATCTTGCTCGGCGTGTCGCTGCTGCTGTTCTTCCGCCAGGTGCTGGACCTGACCCTGGGCCTGATGTCCATCCTGATCGCCCACGTCACTTTCTCCATCGGCTTCGTCGCCGTCATCGTGCGCGCGCGCCTGGCCGGCATGGACGAGAGCATCTTCGAGGCGGCGCGCGACCTCGGCGCCACGCCCTGGGCCACTTTCCGCCGCATCACCCTGCCGCTGATCCTGCCGGCCCTGGCGGCGGGTTTCCTGATGGCATTCACGCTGTCCATCGACGATTTCGTCATCACTTTCTTCGTCGCCGGCGTCGGCGTGGTGACCTTGCCGCTACAGATCTATTCGATGATCAAGGTGGCGGTCACGCCCGAGGTGAATGCGGTGTCGACGCTGTTGATGCTGCTGACCTTAAGCGTGGTGATCGTCGCCTCGCGCTTCGCGCCGGATACGCTGAAGGCCAAGGCGTGAGATCAGGTGTCGTGGCTTCTCGGTGCGTTTATGGTCGGGAGAGCGCGGAAGGTCTGGAAGGTTCGCTC
>JBAYJH010000053.1:0-19864 GCA_041665185.1 Sterolibacterium sp. | reverse complement strand
GGCGACCACCGCGAGATCGCCGGCCTGATCACCGCCCGCGATACCATGGGAGAAAAGCCGGTCAAGATCCTGCGCGAGCGCGGCGGCAAACACGAGAATCTGACCGTCGCCGACCTGATGGTGCCGCGCAGCGATATCGACGTCATCGACATCGCTGCGGTGCGGCGCGCCGAAGTCGGGCACATCATCGCCACACTCAAGGAACTCGGCCGCCAGCATGCGCTGGTGGTCGACAAGGATCAGGTTAGCGGCGAGGAAGTCGTGCGCGGCATCTTCTCCGCCTCGCAGATAGGCCGCCAATTGGGCGTGCCCATCCTCACCTTCGAAATCGTCCACACCTTCGCTGAAATCGAAGCGGAACTCGCCAAGTAGGCGGATCACGGGTTGCACGGCTGCCGATTTCGTCCGGCCACTCGATGCGGCAGCCCGTTGATCTGGTCGCGGCGCCTTTGCCGCCGCAATTGCTTGTCGATGCCAAACAAGAACTCGAAGGTCGGCCCGCCGCGCATGGCCGCCGGCTCATTGCAAGCTCGGCAGATAAATCAATTCGGGACACGGCGCAACCAGGGTGATCTCGACGGCGGCATCCAGCCGGCGTACCCGGCGGATGGCGGAGAGCGCGGCGAAGCCCGCGCCGACGATGGATATTCTGTGCTTCATGAGCTGCGTCCCGCATTGACTCGCGCAAATGCGTCCGACAAGACGGCGGTCGCGCTGGCTATTTCCGCCATGGTGGTATTCGTCCCGACCGACAGCCGCACGGCGCCGCGCGCCCGTGCCGCGCCGCAATCCATGGCGGCGAGGACGCCGCTGACCGCGTCGGCATCGGAGTGGCAAGCCGAACCGACGGAAGCGGCCACCTCGTTCGCCGCCGCCAGCAGATCGCGGCCCGACACGCCGGGAAAGGAAACATGCAGGGTGTTCGGCAGGCGATGCTGCGGATGTCCGTTGAGCAACAGGCCCGGCACGGCATCCAGCAACTGGCGGTGCAGGCTGTCGCGCAGTTCGCCGAGATGGCGCGTAACCGCCGGCAGCCGCTCGCGCGCCAGCCTCGCCGCCTCGCCGAGTCCAACGATGTACGCTACGTTTTCCGTGCCCGGTCGCAGACCATGCTCCTGGTCGGCCCCAAACAGAATTGGCTTGATAAGTACTCCGCGCCGCACATAGAGCGCCCCGACGCCCTTGGGTGCGTAGAACTTGTGGCCGGCCAGGGTCAGCAGGTCGACGCCAAGCGCAGTCACGTCGAGTTCCACCTTGCCGGCCGATTGCGCGGCATCGGTGTGCATCAAGGTGCCGTTGGCCTTCGCGACGGCGGCGATTTCGCCCACCGGCTGTATCGTGCCGACTTCGTTGTTGGCATGCATCACCGAGACCAGGGCCGTATCGGAGCGCAACGCCGCGGCCACGTCGGCCACCGCGACACGCCCCGTGGCATCGACGGGGAGTAGCGTCACGTCCCAGCCGAGTTGCCGCAGATATAATGCCGGTTGCATGACGGCGGGATGTTCGACGGCGCTGATGACGATATGGCGCTTCTTGTCGCCGAGAGCGCGGGCGATGCCGAGCAGGGCCAGATTATTGGCTTCGGTGGCGCTAGCGGTGAAAACGATTTCGTCGGTCTCCGCCCCAATCAGCGCAGCAACATGGTTCCGCGCCTGGACGACCGCCCGCCGGGCGCGCTGTCCATAGGGATGCGACGACGACGGGTTGCCAAAGTGCTCTTCCAGCCATGGGCGAATGGCGGCGGCCACTTCCGGCGCCAGTGGAGTGGTCGCGTTGTAGTCCAGATAGATGGGTAGTTTCATTGGCCGTTGTTCCGAATGGTCTTCCATCGTTTCAGAAATTGAGATTACCGCGTATTTTGACAGATTGGCCAGTCCACCGAGTTTGCCACGCGCCGCATGATCGCGGAAGCGGGTTCATGAATTTCCTTGGATGCATTCGCCAGCGGCGGTCAACCCAGCGCCTGGTCCAAATCGGCAAGCAGGTCGTCTGCATCCTCCAGCCCGATGGACAACCTCAGCATCGCGTCCGAAATGCCGCGCCGCGCGCGTTCCTCGCTTGGCAGTCCGTGGTGTGTAGTGGTGCAAGGCTGGGTGACCAGGCTTTCGACGCCGCCGAGGCTGGGTGCCAAAGCAAAGAGCTTCAGCCGGTCGGCGATGCGCGTGGCGTCATCGCCGCAACCCTTCACCTCAATCGTGAGCATGGCGCCGAAGCCGCTCATTTGTTCTTTCGCCAGGGCATGGCCCGCAAAGCCCGGCAAGCCAGGATAGAGCACGCGGGCGATGTTCGGATGCCGTGCCATTGCTTCAGCCGCTGCCTGCGCCGTGGCGTTCTGCTGGCGCACTCGCACCGGCAGCGTGCGGATGCTGCGCGCGAGCATTGTCGCGATTTCCGGGGCGATGGTCGTCCCGAGGTTCTTGCGCCAGTTCCAAACCGGCGCCAGCAATTCCGTCGCACCCATCAATACCCCGGCGGTGAGGTCGGAATGACCACCGATATACTTGGTGCATGAATGCACAACGAAATCGGCCCCTAGCGCCAGCGGGTTCTGGTTGACCGGCGAGGCGAAGGTGTTGTCGACCGCTAGCCGGGCACCGTGCCTGTGACACATGGCGGCAATGGCGGCGATGTCGAAGATTTCGAGCGTTGGATTGGTCGGTGTTTCCAGAAAAACAAGTTCGCATCCGTCACGCAGATAACTTTCGGCGAGATCGAGTTGATCGCCGAGTAGCAGGTGGGTGCGGACGTTGAACAGAGCAATCTGGCTGGAGAGCAGCTCCAGCGTGCCGCCATAGGCGTCACCCAGGCAAACAATGCCTTCGCGACCGTGGGCGAAGAACAGTGCGGCTTCGGCGGCCATACCCGAACAGAAGGCCCAGGCCATGTCCGCACCCTCAAGGCTCGCCAGCTTGGCTTCCAGCGACTGGATAGTCGGGTTGAGGCCGTAGCGCGTGTACAGGCTGCCCGGCTTCCTGCCGTCGACCACGTCGAGCAGGGCGGCAGTGGAGGAAAACTTGAAAGTCGTGGTGTTGTAGATTGGGGTGTGCGGTGAACCATGCGCATCCACTATTTCGCCGGCATGGACGCAACGTGTGGAAAGACCTTCGCTCATCATGTGTTCCCTTGTTTTAGTAGTTCCCTGAGTTGCGCGACAATGGCCGGGTCGTCGAATTCGCGACCACCCACGGCACGCAGCGCCAGGCGGCCCTGACGGTCGACCACCAAGGTGGTGGGCAAACCTTTGACCAACCAGGCCTCCATTGCCTGCGAATTGCGATCGAACAGCACCGGAAAATCCGGCGAACCGGCAAAGGAAAATGCGGTTTCCGCGTCTTCGCCGACATTCACCGCCAGTACCTCGAAATCGGCGGGCTTGAAGAGTTTGCGCACCCGGCCGAGTGAAGGGAATTCCTTGCGGCAAGGCGGGCACCAGGTTGCCCAGAAGTTCACCAGCACCACCTTGCCCCGGTAGCGGGCGAGGTCGATGGACTTGCCGTCCATGTCCGGCAAGGCAAGAGTCGGCGCTGGCGGCACGCCGGCTACGGGCGACATGCCCCTGCCCTGCGCCCGTATTGCGGGCGAGGCCGCCAGCAACGCAAGCCCGGCGGCAGTGCGGAGAAATCCACGGCGCTCAGTCACCGGCGCAGAAAAGTTGGTTAAGAGTGACTTCATGTTGTCCCTTGTCGTCCTGGTAGCGGGCAATGAGGCGGAAGCCTCCCTGTAGCGGCGATTCGAGCGTCGCCATGCCCATGATCCAGTCGCCCGCTTCGAAAGTGTTCTCCGTCTGAAACTGCGCCCAGCGGAAGGCGATGCGCGCCGCTTCGGGCACTTGCGCCTTGTCCCATTGCAGATCCCACTCGGCCGGCAGCCGCAAGCGCACTGCGCGGCTGTCCATGCCGATGGCGCGCCAGTCGGCGAGCCGGGTGCTCAGAGTACCCGCGCCTCCGTTTTGCATGCTGAAGGAGAAGCCGCAAGCGTCAGCATAGGGCCGGATCGCCGTCGCGGAAAAGCCGCGCGCGAGATAGAAGGCGATGCGCTGGGCAGGGGTCAGCGGATTGGCGGCCAGACTGACTGCGCCGTTTGCCGCGCGGTAACGCCACTCGATGTCTCCGGCAGCATGCGCGGCGGCTGCGGACACGAAGAAGCCGGCGAGGGCAACGGACAGTCTGGGCAACATCGACGCATATTCCTTCGGAATGGGTGGCAGCGGGTAGTCTAGCGGCGCTCAAGCGGATCGCGATCCCCCTCAGAACTCGTAACGCATTTGCAGGTAGAGGTTGTCGTCGTGCGCAAGCTGCCCGAACTGACCCCAGAGTTTGCCGCCGTATAGGTTGGCGCCGATCGCGCCCCATATCCGGTCGGTGAGGCCGTAACGCAGTTCTGGATTGACGAAGTGATCGCCGTTGCCGTCGTTGTAGGACGCGTAGACGGACAGGCGTAGCGTCTGGTGCAAGAAGAACTGCGTCAGACGCGTGGCGACGGTGTGGCTCCAGCGCTCTTCAATCGGAAAGCCGGCCGGCAAGACAGCGCGATAGGCGCTGTAATCGTGCATCTGCTCGGCGTAATACTGGAAGCTGAGCGACAGATCCTCCGCTGGCTGAATCTGGTAGCCCGCCAGCAGCCGGGTCTGCGAGTTGGGTACGGCGAAATCGCTGCCCGCCCGATCCTGACGCGAGTCGTAGTACGCCGCCTCCAGGCTGAGCACGCCTTCGCCGGCACGGCCCGAGACACTGGCGCCATACACCGAGAGTTGCGGATAGAAGTAATCGATCCGCGTCGGTGCCGTCATGCTGTCTGGTCGCATCGAAGGCGTGCGCTGGAAGCCGCGATACAGGTAAAGCGCCGCATCCCAGCCGGCAATATCGCGATAGACGCGCAGGCCGATGTCGCCCCGTCCCGGCCGGGTGGTGCCACGCGTCGTCACCGTCGGCATCGGGTCGTAGAGGTGGAAACGTCCGGCATCCGGAATCTGGCTTTCGCGGAAGCCCGCCGACAAGACCAGTTCGAAGTTGGCGAACTCGGGGTAGGCGCCGAGCTTTAGCGCATCGACGCCACGCTTCAGGTAGTCCAAGGGACGGCCGGCGAACAACGCCTCGTGATCCTTGGGAAACACGTCATTGACGAACACCAGATCGCCCAGACCCCAGGTGATGATCTGCCGGCCGATACGCGTATCCCAGTTGCTCGCCGTGTAGTCGGCATACAGCTCACGCAGTTCGGACTGATCCTGGCGCCCGAGATGATCCCACGCGAGGTCGCCCTTGGCCAGCAGGTGCCAGGGGCCGTTGCTCGCATCCAGCTTGAGTTGAGCGCGTTCCTCCAGCCACTTGTAGTGACGGCCGTCCGAATTTGCCTCGCGGGTATTGAAGGCCGTGTTCTGCTGTAGGAAGCCGGAGAAAGTCACGTCCGCCCGCCCCGTCAGCGGCGACAGCAGCAGCGCTAACAAAAATGCGATTCGCGCGAGCATCACTCAAGCCATTTGCGTGGCGGCTGGCGCAGGAAGCGTTCCGAAAATAGGCTGTCCTCGATACCGAGTTCGTAATCGCCGCTTGCATAGGCCGCTTCGGTGCGATGGCCGGTCTGCTGGTTCTTCATGGTGCGCCGGATCACGGTGGGATGCCCTTTGATCACGACCACCTCGTCGGCCGTGAAATGCTTATATGCTGCCCCCTTGCGGTCGAATTGATCCTCCTTGAGCGGCAGGTAATTCGTCTTGTCCACCCACGTGATCTTGTGGCCGAAATCGGCATCGCCCCTCTTCGGCGTGCTCTTGATCACGTAGCAATCGTGACCACTGATTTTCTCCTCGCGCTCGATGACATGGCTGTCGTCCTCGATGTCGCGGCCTGACACGTCCTCGTAGGTGAAGTCCGAGCCGACGAAGCTCGAACGATTGTCCTGCGCGGCGATGCGCTTGACCATATTTACCGCCGGAATGAACATCCAGCGGTCGTCGTCCTTCGCCGGATACTTGTAGGTCATGAAGCTCATGTCTTTCACGTCCGCCGGCTTGAAGAAGACCATGAAGTATTTCTGGTCGCCTCCCGCTTCGCCGAAGTTCTTGCGCAGCATCACCAGTTCGCGCACCCGCTCGCCGCCGTCCTTGCCGATCAGCTTCATGGTGACCCGGGCCCTGAAATCCTTGCCTGGATAAAGGAAGGCCGCCTGCGATTTCTTCATCACTTCCTCGCCGGTAAGCGCCATTGCCGGCAAGGGCAACAAGGCCGCCAGCACCAACCACCGGAATCTGGATTTCATTTTGTTTCTCCTTGATCAGTCAACCAGCGCCGGCCCAGTATGATCAGCGCGGGCAGCAACAACAGGGTGAGCAAGGCCGAGATCAGCATCATCGAGACGATGAAGGCGCCGACCGCGACATAGGGTGTGAGCGGCGCGGCCATCATCACCGAAAAGGCGGCGGCGAACAGTACTGCGTTGCGCATAATGCCCTTGCCCGGCCGCGCCGCGGTCCACACGAGGCTCTCTATCGCCGTCTCGCCGGCGCCGACTTCCGCACGGTGCTGGCGGAAGCGACTGACGAAGTGGATCGCAAAATCCACCGCCATGCCCAGCGACAGCGTACTCATCACAGACAGCGGCATATCGAAATCCTTGCCGACGAAGCCGACCACCCCATAGATAATCAGGATCGTGAGCAGCAGCGGAACGTAGGCAATCAGCGCCCATTTCAGCGAGCGGAAATCGAGGGCCAGAATGAGCAGCACCACGACGATGGCCAGACTGAAGCCGAGCAGCAGATCGCCCAGTACCTCGTCGTTCCAGACCAGGTTGAAGTAGGCAATGCCCGCCGGCTTTGCCTTGACCGCCAGCGGATTGACCTTCTGGTAGCTCTCCGCTGCGGCGATCACCTGGCGCATGGCGTCGGCATCCCAGGTCTTCATCTGCACCCACAGATTGGCCTGGCGGAAAGCCGGATCGATAACATTGTTGAGGTCGGCGGGCTTGGCCGACATGCTGAACAGGAACAGGTACTGGCCGACCGTATCCTGCGTATCGGGCACGACGTCGAACTTCGGGTCGTCGTCGTGCAACACGCGGTTGATGCGCTTCACGTAGTCCGCCACCGAGAAGGTATTGCCGACTGCCGGAAGTTTCTCCAGGTGGCGTTGCAAACCTTCGAGCCAACGCATTGCCTCGGGCCGTTTGATGAATTCGTCTTCGTTCGCGGTCACCACCAGATACCCCAGCGAGGTGCCGCCAAGCGCCTGGTTCATTGCCGTATCGGCGACGCGAATTTCACTGTCGGCCTTGAACCAGGCCACCAGGTTGTTGTTGACGTGAATCTTCGAGGCACCCCACACCGAAACCGCTGCCAGGACGAGCATGACGGCCAGAGTCGCCGCCGGCTTGGTAGCGCCAACCCGGGCGATGCGCCCGAGCGAACGCGCCAGGGGGTCGGCCGTCACGTCTTCGCCGCCGGCGGCCTTGCGCAGCTTGTCCTCCTTTACGAAGGTCAGCACGGCGGGAATGAAGCTGAAGGACAGCAGGCGCAACACGACGGTGCCGAAGGCGATCAGGCCGCCAAATACCTGAACCGGGATGATGTTCATGAACAGCAGCACAGCGAAGCCGGCTGCCGTGGCCAGCGCCGTGAAGCGCACCGGTCGACTGACCGCGGCCATGGTCTGGCGAATCGCCGCGAGTTTGTCACCGCCTTCGCGGTAACGGAAGTAGAACTCGTTGAAAATGTGGATGCTGTCGGTGGCGATGGCCATCAGGAATACCGGCGCCATCGAACTCATGATGTGCACCGGAAAGCCGGCGCCGATCAGGAGGCCGATGCTCCAGATAATGGCTACCATCGACACACCCATCATCGCCGCCGAGAGCGCGAGGTTGCGGAACATGAGCTGGATCGCCGCAAACATGATCATGCCCGCGATAGGCGAAAACATCGCCATCAGCTTGAACATCTCGGCGCCAAAGGTATCGCGCGCCACAGGTATCGCGCGCCACAGGGTCGCCGGCAACGTAGTAGCGCTCCGGGCCTTTTTCCCTGGCGACGATCTGCCGAATCTTGTCGGCGATCTCGGCGCCGTTGGCTCCCTTTTCCAGCGGTACGTAAATGGCCGTGGTCCTGCCGTCCTTTGAGATGACGCGGTCGATGAACAGCGAATTGCCGAACAGCGCCTTGCGCAATGCCTCAACTTCGGCCTCTGTCGTCGGCGCGGAGCGCATCAGCGGTCCGACATTCAACGTGCCCGCTGCTGCGGTAACGTTGGTGATGGTGGTGAAACCATTGACGTCGCGGCTGGCCACGCCGTCCAGCGCAAGAACGGCATCGGTGATGCGCGCGATGCGTCCGAGCGTCTCCAGGTTGAGCACCCCGGCGGCGTTCTCGATGCCGACGACGATGGTGTCCTCGTAGAGCGCGAAGGTCTGATCCACCTTGTCGTTCCAGACCCGCACGTCGGAGGTCTCCGGCAGCATGTGCTTCGGATTGGTGTCGGTGCGGATTTTCGGAAACTGGGTGAGAAACAGCAGGGTCAGCAACGCCGTCCCGAGCAGCACCCATTTCGGTCGGGCAATGGAAAATTCAACCAGGGAGAAGTTCATGATATTTGCCTGACCAGGTTAGAACTGGCGCCAGAGCCAGTATTTTTCGTAGAGGACTTTGCCCATATGCCAGATCGGATTGGGAAAGCGCATCCGCACATCCGGTGTCGGCTCGGCGTAGAAGTTGCCGCTGCCGACGCCGGCCATGCCGCCGCCGGTTTCGAGAAAGCACATGCCGTGGCCGTCGAAACGCGCCGCCTCGCCCTTGCCGGTCCAGGCGCGGGCCAGGTTCTTCGCCACCACCTGCGCCTGGCCATGGGCGAAGACGCCCGCCTTGGGCAGGGGCCGGCCCATTTTCAGCGGAATCGAGGTGACGTCGCCGATGGCATAGACCCCGTGAATTGGCGTGGCCATGGTTTCGCGGTCGACGGCTATCCAGCCGGATTCGGCGCACAGCCCTGCGGCCTTGACCGCGGCCGGCGCTCGGTGCGGCGGTACGTAGAGCAGCAGGTCGAAGGCCGCCGTGGCGCCATTGGCGAAGTGCAGGCTGCCCGCCTCTACCTTGGTGATCTGGTGGGAGGGGAAATACGGGATTCCTTTTTTCTCCAGCATCCCGGCGACCTGGGCGCCGACGACGGGTCCGGTGACCAGCATTGGCGCCGGTTCGGCGGCATAGACCGTCACCGTGGTTTCCCGACGCAGGCGCCGCTTCTTGCAGTATGCGGCGACCAGCATCGCCGCCTCGTAGGGCGCCGCCGGACATTTGTAGGCGGGAGCCGCGGTCAGCACCACGATACGGCCGCCCTCGAAGGCGTCCAGCGCGGCGCGGATTTCCCGCGCGCCTTGCAGCGTGTAGAGGTTGTGGCCGGATTCGGCAAGCCCCGCTATCGCCTCGGGTGCGTAGTCGGCGCCGAGGGCAACGACCAGGGCGTCGCCGCTCAGGCTGCGGCCATCGACCTCGGCGGTACGGCCGACGGGGTCGATGCGGGTCACGTCTCCGGTGACAAGATCGATGCCTTTTGCGGACAGCGCCGAGAGCGGTCGCGTGAAGGCCGCCGCATCGTTGTCGCCGGTCATATGCCACAGTAGCGAAGGCGCGAAGACGTGGTTGTGCTCGCGTTCGACGACGACGACGCGATCCTCCGGGGGCAGGAGCTTGCGCAGGGTATCGGCGACAACGATGCCGCCGATACCGGCGCCGAGAATGAGCGCGGTCCTGGCCATCAGAAGACCAGTACCTTGTCGGCCCAGACGGTCCACTCCGTCACTTGCGCCAAGGTGCCGCGTTGGGCGCCTTCGGAAAGCTCAACGTCGGAGATGCCCCGGGCATCCATGCAGGTACCGCATACGGCGATCTCGGCATTGCGCCGGGCGACCATGCCCAGCATGTCGCCAAGATTGTAATAGCCTTGCGGCACTTTCTGTCCGGCCTTGGCGCAGGCCGCGCCGTCGCCCATGAGGAACACGCGTACTTGCTCGCCGTCAACCTTCGACAGCGAAATTGCCAGACGCAAGGCGTTGTAGCTGCGCTCGGTGCCGTAGGGCGGATCGTTGAGAATAAGTAGATGCTTTGCCATTGAATTTGCCTCCTGGGTCGATAGTGAAATAAGGAACATCGCGGTCCTTGCAAGCTTCTTCCTGATGGATGAGCCCGGTTTTCGGTTGTAGTGGAGAGAGGCCAGCGATTTGCACCGCCACTCCTCGCCAGGACAACAATCTAACAACCGTTAGATTAATCTATTCTAATAGCCGTGGATTTGTCAATAGAATTGTCAAACCATTTGACAGATAATCGTGAAAACCTTAGATTGCCACCCATGAACGACTCACGACGCATCAAGGATCTGCTCTACGAACAAGTGGCGCGTATCGGCAAGGCGGCTTGCAGTCCAAAGCGCCTGGAACTGATCGAACTGTTGTGCCAGAGTGAGAAGACCGTGGACACGCTGGCGCGTGAAGCGGCCATCAGCATGAAACTCGCCAGCGCGCACCTGCGAGAGTTGCGCGCCGCACGCTTGGTTGAAACCGAGAAACAGGGCAAATACGTGATTTACAGAATCGCCAACCGAGCCGTAGCGGAGTTCTGGGTGGGAATCCGCTCGCTCGCAGAGGATCGCCTGGTTGAACTGCGCGAGGTCATTGAACAAATGGTCAACCACCCGGGGGAACTGGCGCCGCAAGATCGGGACAGCCTCGTAAAGATGGCCCGCAAGGGTGATCTGGTGGTGCTTGACGTGAGGCCGGCGGAGGAGTTTCTGGCCGCGCACCTGCCATTCGCGCGCTCGATTCCGCTCGACGAATTGAAGCTGCGCCTCTCCGAACTGCCGAAGGGCAAGTCTATCGTTGCCTATTGCCGCGGGCCCTACTGCCTGATGGCGGGTGACGCGGTGGAACTGCTGCGCAAGAAAGGCTACGACGCGGTGCGATTACCTGAGGGAGTGGCGGAGTGGGGCATGGCGCCGGTGCGGCAAGACTCGAGTCCCGCAGGATGAGACGCGGCAGCTGATTCAACATTGAAGGCCGCAGCAACGTCTTCATCCTCGGCGACACCACCAATGGCGACCACCGCGAGATCGCCGGCCTGATCACCGCCCGCGATACCATGGGAGAAAAGCCGGTCAAGATCCTGCGCGAGCGCGGCGGCAAACACGAGAACCTGACCGTCGCCGACCTGATGGTGCCGCGTAGCGATATCGACGTCATCGCCATCGCCGCGGTGCGACGCGCCGGAGTCGGGCACATCATCGCCGAAATAGAGGCGGAACTCGCCAAGTAGCGCGAAGCGTCCAGCAACTCGCCGGCCGACGTTTATCTCGATGAGTCGGTTGGCGCAGCACTGCGCCGTTCGCTGCCCGCTCAGCCCGCGAGCGCCTCCATGCGCACCGGGATGCCGGAGAGCACGGCATTGCCGGACAACGGATCGCGCCAATTTTCGTCGAACAGGGCGTTGAGGTTGGCGCCGGGCCGTGCCGCCGCCACGCGCAGTTGCGTACCTGGCAGGTCGTGGCCCCAGCCGTGGGGCAGGCTGACCACGCCCGGCATCATCTCGTCGCTGATCTCGACCTGCGCTTCGATGCTGCGCGCGTTGGCGCTGATGCGCGCCCGGCCGCCGGCGGCGAGGCCCAGCCGCGCCGCATCGCTCGGGTGCACCAGCGCCGTGCAGCGGAAGGGTCCCTTGGCCAGTACCGGCAAGTTGTGCATCCAGCTGTTGTTCGAGCGCACCTGGCGGCGGCCGACGATGACCAGATCGGCAGCCGGCTCCGGCTGCGCCAGCGCCGCGCGGACACGGTCGAGGTCGGCCAGCAGCATGGCCGGCGCCAGCTCGATCTGGCCCGATGGCGTGCGCAGCACTTCCGGGATGCGCGGCGCCAGCGCACCGAGATCGATACCGCCGGGTGCCGCCGCCACCTTGGCGAGAGTCAGGCCGTCCGGCTTGGCGCCGAATTGGTCGCCATAGGGCCCGCCGCGCAGCGCGTAATCGATCAGGCGCTCCGGACCGCGCCGGCCGGCCAGCGTGGCGAGCACGGAATCGGCCAGCGGCCCGGCCTGACGCCGCACGTCGGCGGCGAACAGTTCGTCGTCCATGGCCAGGACGTCGACGCCGGCACTGCGGCCCGCGGCGATCGCAGCCAGGCGCAGCAGGATTTCCCACTCGGCGGGCTGGCCGGCCGGCGCGGCCAACACCGGCGGGCTGTAACGGGCATGGTTGCGGAACGAGAGTTGCGGAAAGGCCACGTCGTAGTGGCCGTCTTCAAGCGGCGAACGGCCGGGCAGGATGACGTCGGCATGGCACGTGGTCTCGTTGAGGTAGATATCCACGCTGACCATGAAGTCGAGGCCTTCGAGCGCCGCGGCGAGGCGCGCGCCGTTCGGCGCCGACAGCACCGGGTTGCTGCCGACGCTGATCAGCGCCCGCACCTGCCCCGTTCCCGGGGTTTCGATTTCCTCGGCCAGGCAGCCCATCGGCAGTTCGCCGAACACTTCCGGTGCGCCGGAAACCCGGCTGTGGTGCCGGCCGGTGACCACGCCGCGGCCGACGCCCGGTTTGCCCAGGGTATTGGCGGCAAACGCGGCACTCTTCGGAAACATCAGGCCGCCCGCGGCGTCGAAATGGCCGGCGAGGATCGCGATCGCGTCCACCAGCCAGCTCGCCAGCGTGCCGTAAGCCTGGGTGCAACTGCCCATGCGCGCATACAAGGCGGCGCGCGGCGCGGCGACGAACTCGCGGGCCAGTTGGCGGATCGCCGGCGCCTCGATACCGCAGCGCGCCGCCACGGCCTCGGGCGAATAGGGCGCAACGGCGGCTTCCAGTTCGGCCAGGCCGGCGACATGCGCGGCCAGCCGGCCGAGGCGCACCCGCCGCTCGGCGAACAGCACCTGGGCCATGCCCAGCAGCAGGAACACGTCGCCGCCCGGACGGATGAACAGGTGGCGGTCGGCCAGTTCCGCCGTCTCGGTGCGGCGCGGGTCGATCACCACCATGCGGCCGCCGCGCGCCTTCAGCGCCCTGGCCTTGCCGCGGAAGTCGGGCACGGTCCACAGGCTGCCGTTGGACGCCAGCGGATTGGCGCCGAGCACGATCAAGAGGTCGCTGCGTTCGATGTCGGGCACCGGGATCGACAGCCAGCCGCCGTACATCAGACCGCAGGAAAGCTGCTTGGGCATCTGGTCCAGGGTCGATGCCGAGAAGATGTTGCGGCTGCCCAGCGCCTTGGCCAGGCGCGCGCCGTAGAGCAGCAGCGAGAGCTTGTGTGCGGCCGGGTTGCCGATGCTCATGGCCGCGGCATCGCGGCCATGCTGGGCGAGGATAGTCGGCAGGCGGCGCTCGATCTCGGCGAAGGCCTCGTCCTAGCCCACCGCGACGAAGCGCCCGTCGCGCTTGAGCAGCGGTTGGCGCAGGCGGTCCGGGTCTTCGTGCAGCTCCTTGATGGCGACGCCCTTGGGGCAGAGGTAGCCGGCGGAAAAGACGTCGGCGGTGTGCCCGCGCACAGCCGTGACGCGTCCGCCGGCTATCGTCAGTTCGAGCCCGCAGCAGGCTTCGCAGAAGGGGCAGATGCGATAGGCGGTGGTGCCGGCTGTTGCGCTCATCTTGGTGTCTCCGTAGGGTGATGTGGCCGCCGCAACGGTTTGGGCATCCTTATCGGCCTTATGCAAAGCTTTCCATAAGGCCGAGCAGCAGACCGCGACCTGCGCGCGAACCCGTCACTGCAGTCGTCATTCCTGATCGCCGTACATCTCCTTTTCCTCACGCGCCATCCTCTCCGCCGCTTCCCGCTCCAGCCGGCCCTGTTTCTCGGCCAGGCGGCCGCGGCGGGCTTCCACCGATTCCTCGCGCATGGCAATCGACATCTCGCCGAACAGCACCTGGCGCAGGAAACCGAAGCCGAACAGCATCAATGCGGTATCGTCGCTGAGTATCTTCAGCTTCTCCTCGTCCGGGATGTCGTAAACTTCGGCAAACCCATCGCTGGCGACGAAGCCGCGGAACTGGTCGACGTCGTAGCAAGCCATGAAGAACAATTGCAGGCTGCGCTTCGAGGGCTTGCCGAGGGCAGGTCCGGAGGACTTCTTCTTCAGGATCAACTGGCGCCAGCCGCGGGCGAGTTCGTCGTACTCTCCCAGGCCTTGCTCGCCGCGGTATTCGTCGACGCTCAGGCTGCGTGGCTCCTGGTGGCCGAGGCAATGCTCCTCCTTGACCAGGGCATAGGAATTGCGATCGACGAATTCGTCCTGGCGGCGCATCGACAGCAGTGCCACCGGGTAGTAGCGGCAGGCGGTGGGCCGGTCTTCGTAGACACTGCATCCTTCCGGCCGCATGAACTGGCAGGCGGTGCCGTCCTGGACCGGGCGCAACTTGACGCCGGCGATGCCGTCCATCTCCATCTCGTAAGGCACGGTGTACTTTTGCAGGAACTCGGTGGAGCTGATGTCGAGCCGCTGCTTGAGCCGCAGGATGTCGTAAGGCGTCAGCGAAATGTCGATATTGCTGCAACAGACGTTCCAGCAGGCGATGCCCTTCCTGCACTGGAACTGGATCTTCTTGCCGCCATCGAAAGTTTCCGGCATGACCGGGCTGGTGGGAAACGGGGCGTCCTGCGAGTTGGATTGAGTCATGGCCTTCACCTAAAAAAATCGGGCGCCCCCATGTGGTATGGGGCGCCCGCCTATTACATCACAATTGCGACCGCTTTTTTGCTCGTAAAGGTCAAGTCGACATTTCTGTCATGATGTTCGTCATCCAGCTCCTGGCATAAGCCGCCTCGATTTCGTTGAGGTCCGGCGACAGTCCGCCCGCGTTGGGGACTGCGATGGTTTTGCCGTCTTTCTCGACATAGACTCCCGATACCGATACCGCTTCCTTGTCGGTGATATAGCTGTAGCAGACATTGACATGCGACGGCGCGATCAATTCCTTGCCATTCAATGCCTGCACTATGTTGAGTGCGCAGACCTTGGCTTCCGAGTTGGCGGCATAAGTCGACTTGGGCAATGCGCCACCCATGCAGGAATCGCCGATGACGTGAATGTCCTTGACCTGGGTTGACTCGAACGTCACTTGATTCACGGTGCACCATTTCTTGTCGGCACCGACAACTCCGGCCTTCTGCGCTATGACGCCGGCGCGCTGGGGCGGGATGACGTTGATGACATCGCCTTTGAGCAGTTCGATGCCGTTGTCTACTGCCATGCCCCGAACGTCCAGCTTGGTGAGCTTGCTATTGGCGTTATAGGAGATCAGGCCTTTGCTCGTATCCTTGTCGTCGTATCCGTAGTGTTTGCTCCAGCCTTTCCTGAATAGCGCCGCCTTGGCAACGATGTTTTCGTTGCCATCCCAGACGATGATCTTCGACTTCGGCTTGTGTTGCTTGAGGTACATGGCAATCAAGCTGATGCGCTCGTAAGGTCCCGGAGGGCAGCGGTAGGGTGCCTGGGGTATGGTCATCACCACGACTCCGCCATCCCTCATGGCCATCAGTTGCTTCTTGAGCAACAGCGTCTGCGGCCCCGCTTTCCAGGCGTGCGGAATGACTTCCGGCGTCGTCATCGGATCGTAGCCGTCGATTTCCTCGAATCGGTAGTCGATCCCCGGGGACAGCACCAGTTTGTCGTAGGCGATGGCTCCGGCCGAACAGATGACCTTCTTGGCGCCGGCATCGACCGCGGTGACGGTATCGTAGACCAGTTTGATGCCGTGATTGGCTGCCATCTTGTCGAGGGTGATGGTGTTTTCCTCGAGGGTGCGGATGCCCGCCAGTACAAGGTTGGAGAGCGGGCAGGCAATATAGCTCTTCTCGGCCTCGATCAGGACCACCTCGACGGTCGGATCGGCAATGCGTATGTACTTGGCTGCGATGGCGCCGCCTGATCCACCACCCACGACGACGACGCGCCGCCCGGTCTTGGGCATGATGTCCGCCGCGCTTGAAATATAGGGAAATCCAAGCACCCCGGCACCCGTCGCGGCGCCGACCATCTTGATGAAGCTTCTTCGATTCATGTTCATGTCTTTGTCCTCCCCGCGCCTATTTTTGGCTGACGTAATAGTTGATCAAGGCATCAATGTCGGCATCGCTCAGGGCTGCCAAAGGCCTTTTCATCTTGTCCGGCCCCTTTCGCTTGCCCGAGCGAAACTCGCCAAAGGTCAACTCGAGATACTCCTTCCACTGCCCCGCAAGTGCCCCGTTTTCTCCCGCTTTGCTGCCGCTGCCGTGGCATTTCTCGCAACTCTTGTCATGCAGCACCTTACCTTGCTTGGCCTTCCCGGAATCGGCCGTCTGCTTCGCGGCAACGAATTTCTTGGAAGCAAAGAAGGCGGCCATGGCTTTGATCTGCTCGTCCGTATATCCCTTCGCCAGGCGTCCCATGATGCTCGACGGACGCTCGCCACTCTTGAACTGCGTCATTGCAATCTCGAAATATTCGACGTCGAGCCCGGCGATGGTCGGATTGCTGAGGCCCGCGCTGTTTCCGTCGGTACCATGGCAACCATTGCACGTGTGGGAAAGCATCGCCGGCGACGCCGGTGAAGTTGCCCAAGTTGTAAGACTGATCGACGAACCCAGCATCGCGCCCATCACCATGAGCGCCAAACGCAATGGTTTCCGCTTCTGCATCATGTTGTCCTCCCCAAGTTGTTGTGAAATCTTCCTTATGCGATTTGCAATCGCGCAGCCTAAACACCCAGTCGGCCGCCTAAATTACACTCGCCAGTGTGGTTAATTATCAGATTTTTTGTTTCCCGGGTAAGTGGATTTGATGCCGCTTGCGGCTCTCGACTATTGCCGGTCGATACCCGGTCTACATTAGCAAATAAGCATAAATGCGTTATTGATCCGTCGATTACATTATTTTGTGGGCTAGGAGAATTAGCTCCCTACAATAACAACAATTTGATTGTGGCTGTCGGTGAGAAGATGGCCGCAGCATGGTCAGCGCAGATTGCGACGAACCGGTTTTTGTAGAGGAGAAGTCAAATGAACTTGCTTCGCAGATCCTTTTTGAACCATTGCGCTTATCTCGGCGCAAGCGCACTGGCGGTCGCAGCGGGAATGTTGAAGCCGTTGATCGCGTTCGCAGCCGATTGGAACAAGGCTGCCTTCGATGCGGCAAGCCTCGCCGACGCGATGAAAAACGCCGGCACGGCGGGGGCGATTGAAAGCAAGGATCTGTTGCTGAAGGTCGCCGATCACGCCGAGAATGGCGCGGTGGTGCAGGTGGAAGTCACCAGCAAGATCCCCGGCACTACCTCCATAGCTCTGTTCGTCGAAAAGAATCCGCGTCCGCTGGTCGCTGACATTAGCTTCCAGAACGGCGCCGAACCTTACATTTTCCTGGTGACAAAAATGGCCGAGACCTCGCGCATCCGTGCCGTCGCTCGCGCCGCCGGCAAGAGCTACTTCGCCGCCAAGGAAGTCCACGTCACCACCAGCGGCTGCTGACCCGAGGAGAAGGAAATGGCTGAGGCAATCAAGATTCGTGCAACGCTCAATGGCGATGTCGCCGAGGTGAAGGCGCGCATGGCCCACATCATGGAGACGGGCCTGCGCAAGGACCAGGCAACAGGCCAGGTGGTCCCCGCCCATTTCATCAAACAAATGGTCGCCACGCTCAACGGCACGGTCGTGGTGGATGCGCAATGGGGCTTTTCGGTGTCCAAGGATCCGGTGGTGGGCTTCCGTATCAAGGGCGCCAAGAAAGGCGACAAGATCGCCATCAAGGCACTCGATAGCAAGGGCGGGACGCTATCTGGGGAGACCAGCGTCAGCTAAGCAAGAATAACCAGGAGGAGGATAGCCAGATGGAACCCGCACAGATAGCCACCACCGTTGTCTGGTGTGGTGTCGGACTTGGCGTTGTTTTCGGTCTCGTTGCCAACCGGTGCAACTTCTGCACCATGGGCGCCGTATCCGACATCGTTAACATGGGTGAGTGGGGGCGCATGCGCTCATGGCTTCTGGCCATCGCCGTCGGCATCCTCGGCGCCAACCTGTTAGCCTACTTCGGCTATCTCGACCTGGCCAAGACCTCGTACACGGGTGCCGTCGTACCCTGGCTGGCGTATATCGTCGGTGGCGCCTGCTTCGGCATAGGGATGACACTGGCGTCGGGCTGCGGCAACAAGACCATGGTACGCATCGGCAGCGGCAATCTGAAGTCGCTGGTAGTCCTGGTATTTTTCGGCATCGCCGCCATGATGACCATGAAAGGCGTTCTAGGCGTCTTTCGTCTTCAGGTTCTACAGGCGCCAATGTTCGTTTTGAAAATCGAGCAAGGACAAAGCCTGCCGGCGATAATCGCGGGCCTGAGCGGCGGCGATCTGAAAGCCACACAACTGCTGGTCGCCTGCGTCGTTGCAATGGCCATCGCAATTTTTGTATTCCGCGATTCCGAATTTCGCCAGAGCTTCGACAATAAGATGGCGGGCGTGATCATCGGCCTGGTCGTCACCGCGGGCTGGTATGTCACCGGTCACCTGGGGTTGGGCGAAAACCCCGACACGCTGGAAGTCACCTATTTCGGTACCAATTCGCATCTGGCCGAATCGATGTCCTTCACCGGTCCGACCGGCTACTTCCTGGAATTGCTGATCTACTGGTCCGATACGTCAAAGTTCCTGAGTTTCGGCATCGCCACCCTGATCGGCGTCGCCATCGGTTCCTTCATCTATGCCATGAGCAACAGATCATTCCGCTTGGAACATTTCTCCTCGTCCGAGGATATGCTGCGCCACATAGCCGGCGCACTGCTGATGGGTTTCGGCGGCGTCACTGCCACGGGCTGTAGCATCGGACAGGGACTCACGGGCGTATCGACGTTGTCGCTAGGGTCCTTCCTGGCCCTGTTCTCCATCATCGCCGGTGCCGCGGTAACCATGAAGATCCAGTACAACATGATGATGGCTGAAGACTGAGCATTTGTTCGCGCAACCGTAACGAGTCGGGCAGGAAAATGCCTGGTCGCTGACACCTTCATCCTTCCGCTCCCGACGCTACACGCCTATGGTCCCGGCGCGCGACCATTCCCGGGGCCACACGCTTCGAGTCTGGTCGGAAATCCAAAGCCGGATATGTCCCAAACGAATTTCAAGCAAAAAAATCGGGCGCCCTTGGGCGCCCGATCATCACATCACAACCGCGCGACTCAGTGAGGCGCAGCGGCCTTGAACAGCTTGGACTTGTCGACCAGGTCGATATGCTTGCGCTTGAACAGGGTCCACTTCTTGCTGTTCTTGTCGTACACCGAATTGACGAAGCAGTGCCAGTTCTTCTCGTCGACGAAGTTCTTGTCGGTGCGATAGTAGAAGCCCGGGTAGCGGGACTCCTCGCGGAACTGGATGTGTTTCATGTGGGCTTCGGCGGTGATGATGCGATGGTAGTTCTCCCAGGCCCGCAGCAGCTCGTGGAGATCCTTGGCGCGCATTTTCAGGGAATCCTCCTTGAGCATCTCCAGCTTTTCTTCGGCCACCGCCAGCATCTTGTCATTGGTGTTGTAGTAGGTCGCACAGCCGGCCACATACTCGTCCATGATTTTCTGCAAACGCATTTGCAGCATCTTGGGCGTGATGTAGTGGGGATTGACGTCGATGGCCGTGGTGTAGTCCTTGTGCTCGAGGAAATTGCGCACCGGCTTGTAAATTTCCTCGGCCAACTGCGCCGCCGGAGTGTCGAGTTCCGGCTTGAAGTCCTTGTTGTCGAGCGCGTACTTGACCATGGCCTTGGCGGCAAGCCGGCCTTCGGCGTGCGAGCCGGAGGAGAACTTGTGGCCGGAGGCGCCGACGCCGTCGCCAGCGGTGAACAATCCTTTGACCGTGGTCATGGAACGATAGCCCCAGTTCCAGCCGCGC
>JBAYJH010000052.1:0-20125 GCA_041665185.1 Sterolibacterium sp. | reverse complement strand
GAGATGGTGGCGGATCTTTTCGATGAGCGCGACCACTGGGACGAAATGCCGGCCTCGTGGGGCGACCCGCATGCCAGTCTGGAGCAGAAGCGCTTCTGGGAGGTTCTGGACACTTGTCTCACGGCCCTGCCGGCGACCCCCGCCCGGGTCTTCATGATGCGGGAGTTTCTCGACCTGGAGACGGCGGAAATCTGTAAGGAATTAGCCATCAGCACGTCTAACTGCTGGGTACTTCTGCACCGCGCGCGCATCGGTCTGCGGGAGTGCCTCGGTCGGCGGTGGTTTGGGGAGTTGGAAACATGATCAGCTGCAAGCAGGCTACGGAACTGATGTCCCAGGGACTGGACCGCCAGCTGACCCTGTCTGAGCGACTTGGTTTGCGCCTGCACCTGTTGATGTGCGTCGGTTGCCGCAATACCCAGAAACACCTCCGCTTCCTGCGGCAAGCGATCCGCATGCATCCGTGGAAACTCTGACCCGCACCCAATTCTTGCGGCGGCGGAAAGTCTTTCTGTAAGGAATCGAGGCGGTCTCCGACCAAGTCAGCAGGAAGCCACGGTTTGGCCTCCGCAACCCTCTAAGGAGACTTTGACATGAACAATGCCCGCACCCTGATTCAAACCGCCGCGTCCACCCTGCTGGCCGCCGGCATCCTCGTCGCCTCCGCTTCCGCCGTGGCGGCCGACGAGCCCAAGGAAAAGTGTTTCGGCGTCGCCAAGGCCGGCCAGAATGACTGCGGCAGCAAGACCAGCAAGCACTCCTGCGCCGGCCAGTCCAAGATGGACAACGACCCCAACGACTTCAAGCTGGTCGCCAAGGGAACCTGCGCGAAGATGGGCGGCAAGATGGCTCCCGCCGGCGACATGATGGACAAGAAGAAGTAATCACTATGCCCCAAGGCATGCCCGCTCCCCGTCCGCTAGCCGCCTCGGCAATCACTTCGGCAACCACGTTGCCGCGACGTGCCGGTATCGGCCTGCGCTCACCCCATCTCAGGCAGGTTCGTGAAGAATCGCCGGCGGTGGCCTGGTTCGAGGTCCATAGCGAGAATTACTTCGTTGCCGGCGGCCCCGCCCTGGCGGCGTTGGAAGCGGTGCGGCAGCGTTATCCCGTGAGCCTGCACGGAGTGGGCATGTCACTTGGCGGCGCCGACGGGCTCGACCAGGGTCACCTGCGCCAGCTCAAGGACCTGGCGGAGCGCATCCAGCCCGCCGCCATTTCGGACCACCTGTGCTGGTCGGCGATCGGCGGCCGCTGGCTCAACGACCTGCTGCCGCTACCTTATAGCCGGGAGGCGCTGGACCGGGTATGTATCCATGTCGATCAGGTTCAGGAAGCCTTGGGCCGCACCATCCTGGTGGAAAACGTCTCCAGCTATCTGCGCTTCCTGCCGGAAGACATGCCCGAGTGGGTGTTTGTCGCCGAGGTGGTACGGCGCACCGGCTGTAGCCTGCTGCTGGATGTCAATAATATTCACGTCAGCGCCTGCAACCACGGTTTCGATGGCATGGAATTCCTGGCCGGCATCGCCGCGGATACGGTTGCGGAAATCCATCTCGCCGGTTACGAGGAAGTCGACGGCCTGCTGGTCGACACCCATTCCCGCCCGGTCTATCCAGCGGTGTGGGAGTTGTACCAGGCGGCACTGGAACGCTTTGGCCGGATACCCACCCTGATCGAGTGGGACCAGGATATTCCGGCCATGGAGGTGCTGCTGGCGGAAGCAGCCAAGGCCCAGAGTTATCTCGACAGCCTAGAAGGGACTTGCCATGCCGTCGCTGCATAAGTTGCAGACAGACTTCGCCGCCGCAATATTTTCCGGCGGTGACCATGTCGATGCCTTGCTGGCCCACTGCGGCGGTGACGGAGGCCGAGCCGCTCTTGGGCTTGAGGCATACCGCCGCAGCGTACTGGCCAATCTCGGCGGCGCCGTGCAGGCCACCTACCCGGTGCTGGAGGCGATTGTCGGCAAGGACTTCCTTACTGCCGCCGCCCGTCGTTACGCGCTTGAGCGGCCCAGCACCAGCGGCGACCTGAATGCCTACGGCAGCGATTTCGATGATTTCCTTGCCGGCTATGCACCCGCCGCGGACCTGCCTTACCTGCCCGCGGTGGCGCGGCTGGAATGGCTAGTGCAGCAGGTATACGGCGCGGCCGACGCCCAGGCGCAGGACTTCACGGCGCTGGCCGCCACGCCGCCGGAGCGCTGGCGGGAACTACATTTCCGTCTCGACCCGGCGCATGCATGCCTCGAATCCACCTGGCCGCTGGCGCGTATTTGGGAGGTGAATCAGCCTGATTACGACGGCGATTTTCTGGTGGACTTCGACCGAGCCCAGACCGTGTTGATACACCGCCGCCCCGGTGGTACAGCGGTGGAAGCGCTGCATCCCGGCGAGGCGGATTTCCTTCGCGCCCTCGGCGCGGGACTGAACCTCGATGCCGCCGTCGAAGACGCCACCCGATTCGCGGAATTTGACCTGCAAGCCAGCTTGCAGCGCTTCATCGCTGCCGGGCTGTTGCGGCAAGCCTATTGAAGGCCCGCACGAACCGAGTATGAAGACGCCGTCGCCGCAACCATGGGTGCTCATTTTGACAGCCGGGACAGCGCTGGTCCGGCGCCTCGAATGCTGGTTCACGCCCATTTTCGATCTGGCCCTGCGCCTGTATGTCGCCGAGGTGTTCTTCCGCTCCGGCTGGCTGAAACTTTCGGATTGGTCCGGCACCCTCAATCTGTTTGACTACGTCTATCAGGTGCCACTGTTGCCGCCTCATCTGGCCGCCGTGCTGGGCACCGCAGCGGAGCTGGGTTTGCCGGTACTGCTGGCGGCGGGGCTGGCGGGTCGATTCGCCGCTGCCGGGCTGCTCGCCACCAACCTCATGGCGGCGATTTCTTTCCCGGATCTTTCCGACCTCGGCCTGCATGACCACTGGTTATGGGGTGTCCTGCTGCTGGTAACGGTGTTCCACGGACCGGGACGCCTATCGCTGGACGCGGTCTTGGCGCGCCGCTGGCCGAAGAAACCGTATGCCGGCTGACTGAGCATCCGCCCCGGGTCGGGGCTTCGCCGACTCGGGAAAGCGTTTCAGGACACCTTTATACGTTGAAGCGGAAGTGCATGACGTCGCCGTCATGCACTACATAATCCTTGCCTTCCAGCCGCATCTTGCCGGCCTCCTTGGCGCCTTGCTCGCCCTTGCAGGCGATGAAGTCGGCGTAGGCAATCACTTCGGCGCGGATGAAGCCATGTTCGAAATCGGTGTGGATCACGCCGGCGGCCTGCGGGGCGGTATCGCCGACATGGATGGTCCAGGCCCGCACTTCCTTGACGCCGGCGGTGAAGTAGGTCTGTAGGCCCAGCAGTTGGTAGCCGGCGCGGATCAGGCGATTCAGGCCGGGTTCGCTCTGGCCGAGATCGGCCAGGAACTCCAGCTTGTCCTCGTCGGCCAGATCGGCGATTTCGGCTTCCAGCGCCGCGCAAAACGCCACCACCGGCGCCTTGACCTGGGCGGCATAGGCTTCCACCTGGGCCAACAGCGGATTGTCGTGATAGCCCTGCTCATCGACGTTGGCAGCGTAGAGCACCGGCTTGGCGGTCAGCAGGCAGAAGGGCTTCAGGGCGTCCCATTCTTCCCTGGACAAGTCCAGCGCACGCACCGGTTTGACCTTGTCGAGTTGTTCCTGGCATTTTTGCAGGACGGCGACGATGCGCGCGGCTTCCTTGTCGCCTCCGGCGCGCGCCTGCTTGGTATAGCGGTTGAGGCTTCTTTCCACGGTGCTCATGTCGGCCAGCGCCAGTTCGGTCTCGATGGTCTCGATGTCGGAGAGCGGATTGACGCCGCCGGTGACATGCACGATGTTGTCGTTCTCGAAGCAGCGCACCACATGCACGATGGCGTCGGTCTCGCGGATATTGGCGAGAAACTGATTGCCCAAGCCTTCGCCTTTCGAGGCGCCCGCCACCAGTCCGGCGATGTCCACGAATTCGACGATGGCATGCTGCACCCGTTGCGGCTTGACGATCTCCGACAGGGAATCGACCCGCGGATCGGGCACCTCGACGATACCGACGTTCGGCTCGATGGTGCAGAAGGGATAGTTCTCCGCCGCAATGCCGGACTTGGTCAGGGCGTTGAACAGGGTGGACTTGCCGACGTTGGGCAGGCCGACGATGCCGCATTTGAGGCTCATGGTTGTTCTTTCTTGGCGGGTTCAGGGTCCGCGCCGGGTTTCGAGTTCAGTTTTTGCATCGCCGCCGGCCAATCGCCTCTTGCCAGCCAAGGCCAGGCAAGCAGGGCGCGATCAAGCGCGCTGTCGAGCGCCTCGCCTTCCTCCTTGCGCGGCGGTTTCAATACATAGTTAACGACTTCATCGCGATCGCCGGGATGGCCGATGCCGATGCGCAGGCGCCAGTAGTCCTGGGTGCCGAGGTGGGCGGTGATGTCCTTGAGGCCGTTGTGGCCGCCCAGCCCGCCGCCGAACTTGAGGCGCAGGGTTCCCGGTTGCAGATCCAGTTCATCGTGCACCACCAGCATCTGATCCGGTTCCAGCTGATAGAAACTCGTCAGCGCCTGCACCGCCTGGCCCGAATGATTCATGAAGGTCTGCGGCAGCAGCAGCCAGGCATGTTCCTCGCTGGTGCGGCCGCGCACCTGTCCGCGCAGTGACCCGACTTCGCCGCGGAACCGCGATTCCTTCGTCAACGTGATGCCCAGCTCGCGCGCCAGCCGCGCACAAAACCAAAACCCGGCGTTGTGCCGGGTTTTGGCATATTCCGCCCCGGGATTGCCGAGGCCGACGATCAGGCGAGGCGGGCGCCGGGGATTCCCGGCACCCTGCGTCTGGGTCAAATTACTTCTTCTCCTTCTCGACCGGTGCTGCTGCCGCCGGCGCCGATGCCGCGGCAGCCGCTGCTGCCACCGCTGCATCCGCGGCTTCATCCGCAACACCGCCGCGCGGGATGGTCACCGCCGCCACCACCGGATCCTCGCCCTTGTGCAGGGAGGCCTCCACGCCTTTCGGCAGGGTCAACGCGGAGACGTGGATCGAATGACCGGCGGCGAGATCCTTCAGGTCGACTTCGATGAACTCCGGCAGATCGGCTGCGAGGCAGGTGACATTCAACTCGGTCATGACGTGCGAGACGATGCCGCCTTGCTGTTTGACGCCCGGTGCGATGTCGGCGTTGATGAAGTGCAACGGCACCTTGATGTGCAGCTTGTGGGTGGCATCGACGCGCTGGAAGTCGAGATGCAGCACCTGGCGCTTGAACGGGTGCATCTGTACGTCGCGCAACAGGACGCTCTGCTTGGCGCCGTCAACCACCATGCTCAGCACGGAAGCGTGAAACGCTTCCTGCTTCAGCTTGTGGAAAATTTCGTTGTGATCGATGTCGATCGCTTCGGCCGGCTTGGCGCCGCCGTAAACCACGCCCGGGACACGCCCGGCCTTGCGCAGGCGGCGGCTCGCTCCGGTGCCCTGCAGGGTGCGCGCTTGCGCGTTGAATTCAGTATGCATGCTGATTGCTCCAAAATAAAACCCGCCCGCGACCAGGCTGGGTTGGTTAACGCCGGAGCAGGCACGGCTTCATGCCTGCTTCGGCAAAAAAATCATTCCATGAACAGCGAAGATACCGAATCCTCGTTGCTGATCCGCAACATGGTTTCCGCCAGCAAGCCGCCGATCGACACCTGGCGGATCTGCTTGCAGGCACGCGCATCCTCGCGCAAGGGGATGGTATCCGTCACCACCAGTTCGTCCAGCGTGGATTCCGCAATGCGCGCGATCGCAGCGCCGGACAGCACCGGGTGGGTGCAATAGGCCAGCACCTTCTGGGCGCCTTGTTCTTTCAGCGCCTGCGCCGCCTTGCACAGCGTGCCGGCGGTATCGACCATGTCGTCGACGATCACGCAGGTGCGCCCATCCACTTCGCCGATGATGTTCATGACCTCGGAAACATTGGCCTTGGGGCGGCGCTTGTCGATGATCGCCAGATCGGATTCCAGGTGCTTGGCCAGCGCCCTGGCCCGTACCACGCCGCCGATATCCGGGGAGACGACCACCAGTTCCTCGTGGCGCTGCTTCCAGATATCGCCGAGCAGGATCGGCCCAGCGTAGATATTATCGACCGGGATATCGAAAAACCCCTGAATCTGGTCGGCGTGCAGATCGACTGTCAGCAGGCGCTGCACGCCGGCCGCCTGGAGCATGTTGGCCACCACCTTGGCGGCGATCGGAACCCGCGCCGAGCGCGGCCGGCGATCCTGGCGGGCATAGCCGAAGTAGGGGATCACCGTGGTGATGCGCCCGGCCGAGGCGCGCTTCAGCGCGTCGACCATGATCAGCAATTCCATCAGGTTGTCGTTGGTCGGGGCGCAGGTCGATTGCAACAGGAAAACGTCCTTGCCGCGCACGTTTTCGAGTATCTCGACGCTGACCTCGCCGTCGGAGAAGCGTCCGACCACCGCGCGGCCCAGGGAAATGCTCAGGCGTTTGACGACATCGGCCGCCAACTTGGGGTTGGCATTACCCGTGAACACCATCAGGCTGTCGTAAGCCATACGTATCTCGCTCGACGCGTGCAATTACTAAAAGCGGAGGGGGCGGAATCTGCCCCTGTGCTGGTCTGAAGGGAATCCTGGCTGGGGAGGAAGGATTCGAACCTTCGCATGCTGGAATCAAAATCCAGTGCCTTAACCAGCTTGGCGACTCCCCAACTTGACGGCGGCCTAAAGGCCTCCGACGAAAGGCCGGCATTTTCCGGCTTTTCGCCGCTCCTGTCAATGCGAGCCCGGCTTTGTCTTGTCTTTATGCCGCCTGCGTTGGCACGATATCCTCGCCCTGCAACTCCACCACCCGTGCCCGGACCAGCTCCGTCAGCAGCCAGTCGGCCAGTGCTTCCGGCGCCAAGCGCAGGATGCGCTGGTTGATGTCGTTGAAGAAGGCGATGCCGCCGAGATACTCCGCCAGGCGCGCGCGCGGCAGGCGGCGCAGTTCCAGCAGATTGAAGGTGAAGCAGGCCTTCAGCGCATTGCGCGCCATGCGCGACGGATCCTCCTCGAAGGCGGCGACGCGCTTCAAGGCACGCTCCATGGCGTCGTCGAACTCGCCGAATGCTGCGCCGTGCCCCGGGATTACCACGTCGACGGCGAGCCGGCCGATGGCCTCCAGGGTCTTCTTGGTGGCGGCGAGGCCGGCCGCCTGGCCCAATATCTCGGCGAACTGGATGCCGAAGCCGTCGCGCCACAGCGCATCGCCCGAGATCAGGATGCGCCGACTGTCACAGTAGAACACCAGCGCATCCATGTCGTGGCCCGGCGCATGCAAGGCCCGCCAGACCAACCCGCCCAGCTCGAACTCGTCGCCGGGTTTAAGGCTCGCATCATGCAGGAAGCGGTCGCCGCGCTGGCCGGAAGGTGTGAGCATCAGCGCCTCTTCGTCCCAGGCGGCTATGGCGCCGGCGATGCCATGGGGTACGGTGATGGTGCAGCCGAATTCGCGCTGCAAGGCGGCGTTGCCGCCGATGTGGTCGGAATGGCCATGAGTGTTGACGAGCCGCGCCAGGCGCCGGCCGTCCAGCGCCTGACGCACCAGTTCGACGGTCTGCGGCGCATGGCTGACGTAGCCGCTATCGACCAGCGCGGCGGCTTCGCCTTCGAGGAACAGGATGTTGTTGGAGGAAAGCCAGCCGCGTTCGAGCACGCGAACCTGGGACGGCAGCGGCAGCTTCATGTCAGCTATCCGTGCAGTTGCAGACGGGGTCGGCGGCGCGGTCCAGGCGCGCCCGGCGCTGCGCGACGGCGGCAAGGATCGCGCGTTTCTCGGTGTTGCCGGCGCTGCTCCAGGCGGTGATTTCCGCCAGGTTGCGGTAGCAGCCCTGGCACAGGCCGGACCCATCGTCCATCTTGCAGACATCGATGCAGGGCGAGGCGATCATGCCTGCTTGGCTGCCAACAGCGCGCGGCCCACTCTGGAGTTCGAACCGCGCCCGAGTTCGCCGCTGATCCAGGCGCCGGTCGTTGCCAGCGCGGCGAGATCGATGCCGGTATCGATGCCGAGGCCGTCGAGGAGATACACCACATCCTCGGTCGCCACGTTGCCGGAGGCTCCGGGAGAATAGGGACAGCCGCCCAGGCCGGCCACCGAACTGTCGAAGATTGCCACGCCGCACTGTAGGGAGGCATAAATGTTGGCGACCGCCATGCCGTAGGTGTCGTGATAATGGCCGGCGATTTTCTTGAGCGGCAAATGCTTGGCCACGGCTTCGATCATGGCTTTGGCTTTCTCCGGCGTGCCCGCGCCTATGGTGTCGCCCAGCGAAATCTCGTAGCAGCCCATCTCGTAAAGCGCTCGGGCCACCTCCGCCACCGCCTGCGGCGCAACCTCGCCCTGATACGGGCAGCCCAGCACGCAGGAGACGTAGCCGCGAACCTTCACGTCTTCCTTCCTGGCCGCCTCGACGACGGGACGGAAGCGCTCCAGGCTTTCGGCGATCGAGCAGTTGATGTTCTTCTGCGAGAAGGCTTCCGAGGCCGCGCCGAACACCGCGACCTCCCTGGCGCCCGAGGCCAGCGCCGCTTCCAGGCCCTTGAGATTGGGCACCAGCACCGGATAGCTGATACCGGCGACGCCGTCGAGGCGCGTTATTCCGGCCATCACCGCCGCGTTGTCGGCCATCTGCGGCACCCACTTGGGGGACACGAAGGCGGTCGCCTCGATGGCCTTCAATCCCGCCGCCCCGAGGCGGCGCACCAGTTCGATCTTGGTTGCCGTCGGCACGCTCTGTTTCTCGTTTTGTAGCCCGTCGCGCGGACTGACGTCTACGATCTTGACTTTGGTCGGCAGCGCCATCTATTTCTTAACCTCAAGCTCGAATTCGACCAGTTCCGCCCCATCGCCAACCTGGTCGCCGACGCCGAAACAGAAACTCTTGACCGTGCCGTTGGCCGGGGCGGTGATGGTGTGTTCCATCTTCATGGCTTCCAGGATCAACAGCGGTGCGCCCTTGCTCAACGGCGTTCCGACTGCGGCGATCAGGGCGATCACCTTGCCCGGCATCGGTGCCACCAACCCGCCTTCGGCCCCACCGCCTTCGCCGGCATGGTAGAGCGGGTCGACGCAGGCGAAGATATAGGCGCGGCCGTGCAGGAAGGCGTGCCGCCGTTCGCCGGCCGCCACCACTGTGGCGGCGATGCGGGTGCCGCCAAGATCGGCACGCAGGCTGCCGTTATCGCCCAGTTCGCCGTCGACGCGGGTGGTCTGGCCGTCCACGGTCAGCGAATAGCCGCTGCGGCTGTCGTAAGCGACGGCGATGTTCTTGCCGATTTCGCCATGGCGCAACAGCAGGGTGCGTTGCGCAGTGCTGTTCATGCGCCAGCCGTCGCGGCGGTGCCAGGGCGAGGTGGGGTCGTCGTCGCGCTGCGCGGCATGCCCGGCCTCGCGCGCCTCGCGCAACAGTTCGGCGAGCGCCGTGATCAGCCAGGCCTGGCGCGGCGGTTCGCCGGCCGCCTGGAAAAGCTGGGCGTTTTCGCGTTCGATCAGGCCGGTATCCAGGTCGGCGGAAGCGAAGGAAGGGCAGGCCACCAGGCGCGCCAGGAAGCCGACGTTGTTCGCCACGCCGACCACACGGTACTGCGCCAGCACTTGCAGCATGCGGGCCAGCGCCTTGTCGCGGGTTTCGTCCCAGACGATCAGCTTGCTGATCATTGGATCGTAATGCGGGGTGATGGCATCGCCTTGTTCGACGCCGGTATCGACGCGCACGTGCAGCGACTCCTCGGGCGGCGCGAGGTGCACCAGGCGGCCGGTCGAGGGCAAAAAGCCCTTGTCCGGATCCTCGGCATAGACGCGCGCTTCCAGGGCATGGCCGCGAATCGCCAGTTGCTCCTGCGCCAACGGCAGCGCCTCGCCGGTGGCCACCAGCAATTGCCATTCGACCAGGTCGAGGCCGGTGATCATCTCGGTGACCGGATGCTCGACCTGCAAGCGGGTATTCATCTCCATGAAGTAGAACGTCCCGGTCGTGACAAAATCGTGGTCGGCGATGAACTCCACCGTCCCGGCGCCGACATAGCCGACCGCCCTGGCCGCATCCACCGCCGCCTTGCCCATGGCGGCGCGGCGCTCCGTGGTCATGCCGGGGGCGGGCGCCTCCTCGAGGACTTTCTGATGGCGGCGCTGCACCGAACAGTCGCGCTCGAACAGATGCACCACGTTGCCGAGCGTATCGCCGAAGATCTGCAATTCGATATGCCGCGGGCGTTGCAGATAGCGCTCAAGCAACACATTCTCGTCGCCGAAGCTGGACGCCGCCTCACGCTTGCATGAGGCCAGGGCTTCAAGAAATTCTTCCGAGCGCGTCACCACGCGCATGCCTTTACCGCCGCCGCCGGCGCTGGCCTTGATGAGCAACGGGTAGCCGATGGTATCGGCGTGGGTATGCAGGAACTCGGGTTCCTGCCGGTCGCCATGGTAGCCGGGCACCACGGGCACACCGGCTTCCGCCATCAGCGTCTTGGCGGCGGACTTGGAGCCCATGGCCTCAATCGCCGCGACCGGCGGCCCGATGAAGACCACACCCGCATCCTGGCAGGCTGCGGCGAAGACGGGGTTTTCCGAGAGAAAGCCATAGCCGGGATGGATCGCCTGTGCCCCGGTCTGTTTCGCGGCGGCGAGGATCTTGTCGGCGGATAAGTAAGACTCGCGCGCGGCGGCCGGACCGAGCAGCACCGCCTCGTCGGCCATGCGCACATGGCGCGCCGTGGCGTCGGCCTCGGAATATACGGCCACCGTGCGTATGCCCAGGCGCCGGGCGGTCTTGATGACCCGGCAGGCTATCTCTCCTCTGTTCGCGATGAGTATTTTCTCGAACATGCTATTCGCCTTCATAGTAGTCGGCCGCGTCCTTGCAGCGGCCGATGTGGCGAAAGCGGCGCTTGCCGGCCGGTCCCGCCATGACGGCGAACTTGTCGGAGTCGGGGTATTCGCAGACGTCCGGTTCGCGCATGGAACTCGCCACCAGAACGCGCAGGTCCGTCGTGCCGGTGTTGATGATCTGGTGCGCCGTGTCGCGCCCGCCCGCCGGCGCGCCGATCACGTCGCCTGGGCCCACCGGATATTCGCCCTGGGCGTTGCGGTAGGTGCCGTGGCCCTCCAGCACGACATAGAGTTCGTCGTTGGCATGATGGTTGTGGAAGGGGCAGATGCGGTGTCCCGGCGCGATGATGTCGTAGCACATCCCCAGATGGGTGAGTCCCAGCAGCGGGCCGAGGGCCGCATAGCGGCTGCCGTAGTGCGCGTCGCGCGTGCCGTCGGTGAGTTCCAGTGCGTCCAGGGCCAGGACCGGCTTGGCGGCGCTCATTCGATCACCCAATTCGGTTTGCGCTTCTCCAGGAAAGCGCTCATGCCTTCCCGGCCTTAGTCCGAGGCGCGCAAGCGGCAGATGCGCTGTGCCGTGTCCTCGACCACTTCCGGCGTCAGCGGGCGCGACGCCACGGCGCGGATCAGCGCCTTGCACTCCTTGAGGGCATTCGGACTGTTCTTCAACAAGGCCTCGACGATCTCGCCGACGGCCTCGTCCAGCGTCTCCTCGTCGGGCACGATTTCGTGCAGCAGGCCGATGCGATAGGCTTCCGCCGCCGCGAAGCGCTCGGCGCTGAGCATGTAGCGGCGCGCGTAGCGTTCGCCGATGGCGGCGATGACGTGGGGGCTGATCACCGCGGGAATGATGCCGAGTTTCACTTCCGACAACGTAAACTGAGCGTCGAAGGTGGCGATGGCGATGTCGCAAGCCGCCACCAGCCCGACTCCGCCGCCGTAGGCATGGCCCTGCACGCGGGCAACGGTCGGCTTGCCCATCTGTGCCAGGCAGCGCAGCATCTCGGCCAGGGCGCGCGAATCGCGCAGGCCCTCTTCGGCCGAGAAGCCGGCGGCCCGCTTCATCCAGTTGAGGTCGGCCCCCGCGCAGAAGCTCTTGCCGGTGCTGGAAATCACCAGCACGCGCACCGCATCTTCGTTTTCCATCATGGCGACGGCGTCGATCAATTCGGCGATCAGCGCGTCATCGAAGGCGTTATGCCGCTCGGGACGGTTGAGGGTGATGATGCCCACGCCGCGATCGACTTCGGTGAGTATGTTCTGGTACATATCAGCTCCAATCACATCCGGAAAATGCCGAAGTGGGTCTTTTGTATCGGCGCATTCAGCGCCGCCGACAGCCCCAGCCCCAGCGCCCGGCGCGTTTGCGCCGGATCGAGCACCCCGTCATCCCACAGCCTCGCCGTGGCGTAATAGGGGTGGCCCTGGGTTTCGTACTGGTTGCGGATCGGCGTCTTGAAGGCCTCTTCCTCGTCCTTGCCCCAGGTCTTGCCGGTGGCTTCCATGCCGTCGCGCTTGACCGTGGCCAGCACGCTGGCCGCCTGCTCGCCGCCCATCACGCTGATCCGCGCGTTCGGCCAGATCCACAGCAGGCGCGGGCTGTAGGCGCGCCCGCACATGCCGTAGTTGCCGGCGCCGAAGCTGCCGCCAATGATCACGGTGAACTTCGGCACCTGCGCCGTCGCCACGGCGGTGACCATTTTCGCGCCGTCCTTGGCGATGCCGCCGTTCTCATACTTGCGCCCGACCATGAAGCCGGTGATGTTCTGCAAAAAGACCAGCGGGATGCCGCGCTGGGCGCACAGCTCGATGAAGTGCGCGCCTTTCTGCGCCGACTCGGAAAACAGGATGCCGTTGTTGGCAACGATGCCGATGGGATAGCCATAGAGGCGCGCGAAGCCGGTCACCAGGGTGGTGCCGTAACGCGCCTTGAATTCGTCGAACTCGCTGCCGTCCACCAGTCTGGCGATGACTTCGCGCACGTCATAGGGCTTGCGAGTGTCGGATGGAATGACGCCGTAGATTTCCTCGGGATCGTAGAGTGGCTCGTCGGCAAGCGTCAGATCGAGGCCGACCGGCTTCTTCCAGTTGAGGTTGGCGACGATGCGCCGGCAGATCGACAAGGCATGATGGTCGTTCTCGGCCAGGTGGTCGGCGACGCCGGAGATGCGCGTATGCACATCGCCGCCGCCCAGATCCTCGGCGGTCACGACTTCCCCGGTGGCGGCTTTCACCAACGGCGGGCCGCCGAGGAAGATGGTGCCCTGGTTCCTGACGATCACCGCCTCGTCCGACATCGCCGGCACGTAAGCGCCGCCGGCGGTGCACGACCCCATCACCACAGCGACCTGCGGGATGCCGGCAGCAGAGAGATTGGCCTGGTTGAAGAAGATGCGGCCGAAGTGGTCGCGGTCGGGGAAGACATCGTCCTGGGTCGGCAGATTGGCGCCGCCAGAATCCACCAGGTAAATGCAGGGCAAGCGGTTTTGCTGGGCGATCTCCTGGGCGCGCAGATGTTTCTTGACCGTCAGCGGGAAGTAGCTGCCGCCCTTGACCGTGGCATCGTTGGCGACGATCACGCACTCCACGCCTTTGACGCGGCCGATACCGGTGATGACGCCCGCCGACGGCACTTCGCCGTTGTACATGTCATGAGCCGCCAGCGCCGAGAATTCCAGGAAGGGTGCGCCGGGATCGAGCAGTGCATTGACCCGGTCGCGAGGCAGCAGCTTGCCGCGCGCCAGATGCTTGTTGCGCGCATCGTCGGAAACGCCGCGGGCCACGGCCTCTGTCTTCTGGCGCAGATCGTCCACCAGCACGCGCATGGCGGCGGCGTTGGCCTTGAACTCCTCGGCGCGAGGGTTGAGCTTGGATTTCAGGATCGTCATGGTGCGTTCAGAATCCTCCGGTGGCGAGCCACTTTTCGAGTTGCGGCAGCCGGTCGGCGCCCCAGAAGGGTTCGCCGTCGACAATCATATACGGGGCGCCGAACATGCCCTTGGCGATGGCGCCGTCGGTTTCAGTTTTCAGACGTTCCTTGATTTCCGGCTGGCTCGTCGCCTCGGCCAGGGCGGCACTGTCGATACCCAGGCCGGCGGCGATGTCCTTGACCACGGCGAGATCGGAGATATTCCGACCGTCGATCCAGTAGGCGCGGAACACGGCGTGGGCGAACTGGCGCGCTTTATTGCAATCCTGACCATGCAGCCAGTAATAGCCGCGCGCCGCGGTATGCGTGGCGCGCGGAAACTCCTCCGGGAACTTGAAGGGTATGCCGTAGAAGCGCGCCGAACGGTCGAAATCGCGCAGCGAATACTCGCCCTTAAGCGGCACCGTCACCAGCAGCGGCAGACCGCTTTTCTGGAACGCCGCGCCCAGCAGGATCGGCCGCCACTTGACCTGCCGCCCATACTTGGCCGCCAGCTCGTCGATCATCTCGCTGGCGAGATAGGAATAGGGCGAGGAAAAATCGAAGTAGAAATCGATGGGGTCGGACATGACAAGTCTCTCCTACACTAAGGTCGATGCGAATATCGGTGGCGCTTCGTCGATCCGGGACGCGAAATCTGTTGCTCGTTGGACTTCGTCCATTCTAGGGAAAAGGAGCGCAGGAGGTCTGTGAAGTTTGCTCGCCCTCCCGGTGCAACCGCGCACATATCGGTCGATCAAACTCCACAGACCCCCTGTTTCGACCCTGGTCGATGTCTTTTGCGCAAAATCGACTTCCCATATTCCAGCGCTGGTTCGTGATTTCGATTCGGCGATATGTGCGCTCCCCAGCACCGGGAGCCGGAGCGAAGTCACGGACCAGCGCGCGCTCTCAGACCGAATGCCCTCCAGGTTCAAGTGATTAACTCTCCACACCCAAGGCACGCCCGATTACCAGCCGCTGGATATCGGAGGCACCCTCGTAGATCTGGCAAACGCGCACGTCGCGATAGATACGCTCGACGGGAAAGTCCGCCACATAGCCGTAACCGCCGTGTATCTGGATGGCATCGGAGCAGACTTTCTCGGCCATCTCGGAGGCGAACAACTTGGCCATCGAGGCCTCCTTCAGGCAGGGCTTGCCGGCGTCGCGCAGGCTGGCGGCATGATGCACCAGTTGGCGCGCCGCCTCGATCTGGGTCGCCATGTCGGCGAGGCGGAAATTTACCGCCTGGTGCTCGAACAGCAGCTTGCCGAAGCTTTCCCGTTCATGGGCATATTTCAGGGCCGCCTCGAAGGCCGCGCGGGCCATGCCCACCGCTTGCGCAGCGATGCCGATGCGGCCGGCCTCCAGGTTGGCCAGCGCGATGCGATAGCCATTGCCTTCCGCCCCCAGCAAGTGATCCGCCGGCACCCGGCAATTCTCGAAAAGGATCTGCGCGGTATCAGAGGCATGCTGGCCGAGCTTTTCCTCGATGCGCGCCACCGCGTAACCGGGCGTATCGGTGGGCACGATGAAGGCTGAAATGCCTTTCTTGCCAGCGCTCCGGTCGGTGACGGCGAAGACGATGGCGATCTGGGCGTTCTTGCCCGAGGTGATGAACTGCTTGACGCCGTTCAACACCCAATGATCGCCGTCCTTCACCGCCGACGTCCGGATCGCCGCGGCATCCGAACCGACGTGCGGCTCGGTCAGGCAGAAGCAGCCGAGCTGCGCGCCCGAGGCCAGCGGCCTGAGGAATTTTTCCTTTTGCCCGGCGGTGCCGAAAGCCAGGATGGGGCCACACACCACCGAGTTCTGCACGCTAATGATGGTCGAGGTGGCGCCATCGCCGGCGGCGATCTCCTCCAGCGCCAGGGCCAGCGATACATAGTCCATGCCGGCGCCGCCGAAACGTTCGGGCACCACCATGCCAAAAGCGCCGAGCCCAGCCAGTTCCCGCAAGGCCTCGCGCGGAAAGCTGCATTGTCGGTCCCATTCGGCGGCGAACGGCGCCAGTCGTTCGCGGGCGAAGCCGCGCATGGCGTCGCGGATCATCTGCTGTTCCTGCGTTAGCATCATCTCAGTTGTCCTCGTACTTCTTGCTGCCGGGAATGTTCTCGCCCGAATCGCGCAACCGCACCGCCTCCTGAAAACCCTGCTCCTCGGCGTAATGCTTGAACCACTGGCCTTCCGGTGAGTGGCGGGTGATGCCGTCGAACAGGGTGGCGATCATCTGGGTGTTGGCCAGCCCCATGTTATCGTAAGCCTGGTTGATCATCAGTTTTTGCATCATTAACTGGTTCTTCGGCACGCCGGTCATGCGCCGCGCCAACTTCATCGCCGCGGCTTCCAGTTCGGCTTCCGGCACCGCGTCGATCACCAGTCCCCACTCCTTGGCCTGCTTGCCGTCGATGGTGTCGCCGGTCAGCAGCATGCGTTTGGCCCGCTCGGCGCCGAGGCGATACACCCACATGGCCGTCGTCGGGCAGCCCCAGACGCGCGCCGGCATGTAGCCTATCCTGGCGTCCTCAGCCATCACCACCAGGTCGCAGCACAGCGCGATGTCGCTGCCGCCGGCCACCGCGAAGCCCTGTACCTTGCAGATGGTCGGCTTGTAGCTGCGCCACAGCGAGAAGAAGTCGTCGGTGAAGCCCTTCATTACTCGATAGTCGATCATCGGGTCCCAGGGCATCTTCTGGGTGCACGGTGTGTCCGCGTTGCCTTCGGCGAATTCCTTCAGGTCGTAGCCGGAGCAGAAGGCGCGCCCGGCGCCTTCCAGGATGATGACATGGACATCGTCGTCGGCGTTGGCCTGTTCCACCGCCAGGCGGATCTCGCGCGGCATGGCGGTGACGATGGCATTGAGCCGCTCAGGACGGTTCAGCGTGATGCGGGCGATGCGCTCGCCGACTTGGTAGCGGAGCGTTTCAAATTCCATGGCCGTCGCCGCCGTTCAAGGCAGTTCGATCGCCACCGCCGTCGCTTCGCCGCCGCCGATGCACAGGCTGGCGATGCCGCGCCGCTTGCCGTATTTGCGTAGCGCGCCGAGCAACGTCACCAGGATGCGCGCGCCGGAGGCGCCAATCGGGTGGCCCAGGGCGCAGGCGCCGCCATGCACGTTCACCTTGTCGTGCGGCAGCTTGAGGTCGTGCATCGCCGCCATGGTGACGACGGCGAAAGCCTCGTTCACTTCCCACAGGTCGACGCTGTCGGCATTCCAGCCGGTCCTGGCGAGCAACTTCCGCATGGCGCCGACCGGCGCGGTGGTGAACCAGCCGGGCTCCTGGGCGTGAGTGGCATGGCCGACGATGCTGGCGAGCGGCGCCAGACCCAGCTTGTCCGCCATGGAGCGGCGCATCAGCACCAAGGCGGCGGCGCCGTCGGAGATCGACGAGGAGTTTGCCGCCGTGACCGTGCCGTCCTTGCGGAAAGCCGGCTTGAGATTGGGAATCTTATCGAGCTGCGCCTTGAACGGTTGCTCGTCCTTGTCGAACACCGTGTCGCCCTTCTTGCTGGCGACCGTTACCGGGGCGATCTCCCAGGCGAACGAGCCATCGGTGTTGGCGGTCTTGGCGCGGGTGGTGGAGGCAATCGCGAACTGGTCCTGGGCGGCGCGGGTGAACTGGTATTTGTCGGCGCATTCCTCGGCGAAGGTGCCCATCAGGCGGCCTTTGTCATAGGCATCTTCGAGGCCGTCGAGGAACATGTGGTCATAGATCTGCCCATGGCCCATGCGATAGCCGCTGCGCGCCTTGGGCAGCAGATAGGGGGCGTTGCTCATCGATTCCATACCGCCGGCCAGCATGATGTTGTTGGTGCCGGCCAGCAGCATGTCGTTGGCGAACATCAGGGCGCGCATGCCTGAACCGCACATCTTGTTTACCGTGGTGCAGCCGGCCGCCAGCGGCAGTCCTCCCCCCAGGCTGGCCTGGCGCGCCGGCGCCTGGCCTTGCCCGGCGGGCAGCACGCAACCCATGATGACTTCGTCCACCTGTTCCGGCTTGATGCCAGCGCGTTCGACGGCACTGCGGATGGCCGCGCTGCCGAGCTGCGCGCAGGTCAGGGCGGCGAAATCGCCCATGAAGCCGCCCAGCGGCGTGCGGGCGGCGGAAACGATGACGACGGGATCATTGCTCATGTTGAACTCCAGAATTGATAAGGAAGGAAGCTACCAAGGCAGTTGGTAATCGACGATGTGTTCGCGCGCCTTTGCCGCCACGGACTCGGGCAGGGCGCACGACTTGCGCAGCCTGGTATCCATGTGCACACCCACCAGCAAGGTAATCGCCGAGACTTCGCCGGTTTCGCCATTGCGCATTTCATGGAAGAAGCGCACCAGTTTCTCGCGCACCTCGATCACCCCGGTGCGTATCGCTACGGTATCGCCGGCATGCAGTTCGCGCTGATAGGCGATGCGCTGGTCGACTGCCGCCATGCCGCGCCCATTGGCCCGCATGAAGGAGGGCGTCATGCCAAGGTGGGTGAAGAAATTCCAGGTACCCTCGTCGAACTTGCCGACGTACCACATCACGTTCATATGTTCCATGTGGTCGCAATGCCATGGATACACCGTGCCGCGATAGGTCTCGAGCATGCCGGCCATTGCCGTTTCCATTATTGCGCTGGCGGCAACATCAGTTGCGCCGCCTTTTCAGCCACCGCAGCCGGAAAGGGTTGCGAACGGCGCGTCGCCGGGTCTAGGCAGACCAGGGTGAACTCGCAGGTCGAGCAAACCAGGCCGGTCTCGGTATTGAGCAGTTCATGGCGAAAGCGGACGACCTTCTCGCGCACTTCGACAACGCCGGTGCGAACGAAGATGGTATCGCCGGGAAACAATTCCTTCTGGTAGCTGATATTCTGCTGCACCACCGCCAGCCGTACCTGATTGCTTCTCAGCAGCGAAGCGGTGAGGCCGATCATGGCATAGAACTGCCAGCAGGCTTCCTCGAAGAACTCCATGTAGGCGCGCACGTTGATGTGCCCCATGTGGTCCTTCTGCCATTCATGCACCGTGCCGCGCGCGGTTTCGACCATGTTCATCATTCCGGTTCGCTACATGGTTTCCGCGAACAGTTCGCGGCCGATCAGCATGCGGCGGATTTCCGAAGTGCCGGCGCCGATCTCGTACAACTTGGCATCGCGCCACAGGCGGCCGGTCGGGTAGTCGTTGATGTAGCCGTTGCCGCCCAGAGTCTGGATCGCCTCGCCGGCCATCCAGGTGGCCTTCTCGGCGGAATAGAGGATCGCGCCGGCGGCATCCTTGCGCAGGGTGCGGCTGTGATCGCCGCGGTCGCAGGCTTTGCCGACCGCATACACATAGGCGCGGGTGGCCTGCCAGGTCGAATACAGGTCGGCGAGTTTGCCTTGCATCAACTGGAATTCGCCGATGCTCTGGCCGAACTGCTTGCGCTCATGGACGTAGGGCATCACCACGTCCATGCAGGCCGCCATGATGCCCAGCGGCCCGCCGGACAGCACTGCGCGTTCGTAATCGAGGCCGCTCATCAGCACCTTGACGCCCTTGCCCTCCTGGCCCAGGACGTTGTCGACCGGCACTTCGCAGTCGTCGAAAAACAGCGGATAGGTGTTGGAGCCGCGCATGCCGAGCTTGTCGAGGTGCGTGCCCTTGCTGAAACCCTTCATGCCTTTCTCGATGATGAAGGCTGTCATGGCGGCATCGGTCTTGGCGTAGACGATCAGGGTGTCGGCATCGCCGCCGTTGGTGATCCACATCTTCGAGCCGTTCAGCACATAGCGATCGCCCTTGAGGTCGGCGCGCAATTTCATGCTGACGACGTCGGAGCCGGCATTCGGTTCGGACATGGCCAGCGCCCCGACGTGCTCGCCGGAGATCAGCTTGGACAGGTATTTCTTCTTCTGCGCCTCGCTGCCGTTGCGCCGCAACTGGTTCACGCACAGGTTGGAATGGGCGCCGTAGGACAGCCCGACGCTTGCCGAAGCGCGCGAAATCTCCTCCATGGCGACGATGTGGGCCAGGTAGCCCATCTGGGTGCCGCCGTATTCCTCCTCCGCGGTCATGCCCAGCACGCCGAGGTCGCCGAATTTTTTCCATAGATCGGCGGGAAACAGGTTGTCGCGGTCGATCTGCGCGGCACGCGGCGCGATTTCACGGGCGGCAAACTGGGCGACGCTGTCGCGCAGCATGTCGATATCCTCGCCGAGGTCGAAATTCAGTCCTATCATGGTTTGGTCTCCAGGGGTTCGGGTTTGCCGCGCATGGTCATCAGGGTCTGCTGCATGGTGGCGCAGTGGATGCTGCGGCCGTTCTTGATGGCATAGACGTCGCCGCGAGTGATGACGAGGTTCTTGCCGGGCTT
>JBAYJH010000051.1:0-20247 GCA_041665185.1 Sterolibacterium sp. | reverse complement strand
CGGCATGGCGACGGCGGTGTCGCGGACGAAGACCATGGCGATCACCACCAGGCCCATGCCTATGCCAAGCGGAATCACTCTGATCGATTTGCGCAGGGAGACCAACTTTGCCGCCAGCACCGCGCCCAGCGCCACCCCCACGGCGACCACGCCCTGGAGCATGCTGGCTTTCGACAAGTCGAGGCCCAGCGCCGCTTTCGACCATTCGATGACGATGAATTGCAGGGTCGCACCGGCGCCCCAGAACAACGTGGTAACCGCCAGCGAGATCTGCCCCAGCTTATCGCGCCACAACAGCTTCAGGCAATGATTGAAGTCATGCAGCAAGTACAGCGGATTCTTCTTGAGCGCTTTGTGATCCACGCCGGTGTCGGGAATATGCAAGTTGAAGAATGCCGCGATCAGATAGACTGCGCCGATGATCGCCAGGTTCATTTCCGCCACGGTATCAATATGGGTGTCGAGGTAAGGAAAGTCGAAGGCGAGCAATGATAGTGCGATCTCGGGCTTGATGAGCATGCCGCCGATCACGGTGCCCAGTATGATTGCCATGACCGTCAAGCCTTCGATCCAGCCGTTGGCGACCACCAGCAAGCGGGGGGGCAGGTATTCGGTGAGGATCCCGTACTTGGCCGGCGAGTAGGCGGCTGCACCCAGGCCAACCACGGCGTAGGCAATCAATGGATGGACATTCAAGAACATCAGCAGGCAACCGCCAATCTTGATGCCGTTACTGATGAACATCACCCGCCATTTGGGCATGGAGTCGGCGAAAGCACCGACAAATGCCGCCAACAAGACGTAGGACAGGGTGAAAAAGGTTTTCAGCAACGGCTCATAGCTGGTGGGCTCATGCAAGTCGCGCAGTATGGCGATGGCGGCAATCAACAGGGCATTGTCGGCGAGCGCGGAAAAAAATTGCGCCGCCATGATGAGATAAAAGCCTAGATTCATCCGGTTTTCAGGTATGGTTTGTCCGGTTGCAGAGAACGCGCGGCGTTAGACTGACGCGGTTTATAACACGAAGCACTTATGCTTGTCTGCCGTGGACGCGAGTGTCAGTGTCATCGACGAACAGTGAGCCCGGCACTTGCCCATCCCGGCGAACACCATGTCGGATCGATCCTCATGGTATCTTACGAGATCAAATTGTCCTCGAATTTTCTGTCATGACTCGCCCGATTCACGCCAGCATTGATCTGGCAGCCTTGCGCCATAACTTTTCCGTGGCGCGTCGATACGCCGGCAGCGCCCGGGTCTGGGCAGTCCTCAAGGCCAACGCATACGGCCACGGCCTGTTGCGGGTGGCGCAGGCGCTGGCGGACTGCGCCGACGGCTTTGCATTGATCGAAATAGAAAACGCCATTGCCATGCGTCAGGCCGGTCTGCGGCAGCCGATCCTGTTGCTCGAAGGCTGCTATGCTGCCGACGAGTTGCCGCTGATAGCCGAATACGAGTTGACGCCGGTGGTCCATTCGCTGCATCAGGTGCAGATGCTGATTGCATCCCGTTTGCCTGCCGGTGGCAGACTGCCTGTGTATCTAAAACTCAATACCGGGATGAATCGCCTTGGCCTGAACTACAACGAATTGGACGATGCCATGAAGGCGCTGAGCGCCGCGTCGCACGTTGGCGCGATCACCTTGATGACGCATTTCGCCGACGCCGATTGCGGCCCGGACGGACCGGGCGTCGGCGCGCAAATGGGGCGTTTGACGGCGATGCGATCGGAGTCGACGCATCCTCTGAGCCTGGCAAATTCGGCGGCCTTGCTGCGTTATCCGGAAACCCTGGGGAGCGGCCGGGATTGGGCTCGCGCCGGCATCATGCTGTATGGCAGTTCGCCCTTCCCCGAACTCAAGAGTGCAGCTGCCCTCGAACTCCAGCCGGTGATGACGCTGACCAGCGAATTGATCTCGGTGCGCCATCTGGCGCCGGGTGATCGCATCGGTTACGGCGGGACATTTATTGCCGACGCGCCGATGACAGTCGGGGTGGTCGCCTGCGGCTATGCCGACGGTTATCCGCGCCATGCGCCAACCGGTACGCCGGTGCTGGTGGCGGGGCTACGCAGCCGCACCCTGGGCCGGATTTCCATGGACAAGATCTGTGTCGACCTGACCGGTATTCCCCGCGCCGGAGTCGGGTCGCCGGTCGTGCTATGGGGGAAGGGCCTGCCTGCCGATGAAGTGGCCGCCGCCGCCGGCACCATCAGCTACGAGTTGTTCTGCGCCCTGGCCGCGCGCGTTCGTGTCGTGGAGGTCTGAGTGGCCAAAGCGAAGACCATCTATTCCTGCACCGAATGCGGCGCCAGCGCGCCCAAGTGGCAGGGACAGTGTCCAGGTTGCGGCGGGTGGAATACCCTAGTCGAAACCATCGCCGAAAACTTGACGGCGAATCCGAACAATCGCTTTGCCGCCCTGGCCGGTGCCAGCAAACTACAGCAGTTGTCCGAGATTCGTCCGCGGGCGGAACCCCGCACTCCGACCGGCATCGAGGAGTTCGACCGGGTTCTCGGCGGCGGGCTGGTTGCCGGCGGCGTGGTGTTGATCGGCGGCGATCCGGGCATCGGCAAGTCCACCCTGTTGTTGCAGGCGCTGTGCCGGCTTGCCGAAGCGCGCCAGCAGGTGCTTTATGTCACCGGCGAGGAATCCGGCGAGCAAGTGGCCTTGCGCGCCAGTCGCCTGCAATTGCCGACGGAAGGGCTGGCGTTGCTGGCCGAGATAAGCCTGGAAAAAATTCTTGCCACCCTGGCTCGCGAAAAGCCGGCGGTGGCGGTGATGGATTCGATCCAGACCCTGTACTCCGAAGCTTTGCAGTCCGCGCCCGGCTCGGTGGCTCAAGTGCGCGAGTGCGCGGCGCACCTGACGCGCTACGCCAAGCAGTCCGGCACCTGCATCATCCTGGTCGGGCATGTGACCAAAGAGGGCGCGTTGGCCGGCCCGCGCGTGTTGGAGCACATCGTCGACACCGTGCTCTATTTCGAAGGCGAAACGCATTCCTCCTTCCGTCTGGTGCGTGCCGTCAAGAACCGCTTCGGCGCGGTCAATGAACTGGGCGTCTTCGCCATGACCGACAAGGGCTTGCGCGGCGTATCTAATCCCTCGGCGCTGTTCCTGTCGCAGCATGCCCAGGAGGTTTCCGGCAGTTGCGTGATGGTGACGCAGGAAGGCACGCGCCCGCTGCTGGTGGAAATCCAGGCGCTGGTCGATTCCAGCCATGCCCCCAACCCGCGCCGGCTGACGGTCGGCCTGGAACAGAACCGCCTGGCGATGTTGCTGGCGGTGTTGCATCGGCATGCCGGCATCGTCTGTTTCGATCAGGACGTGTTCGTCAATGCCGTCGGCGGCGTGCGCATCACCGAACCGGCGGCCGATCTGGCGGTGTTGCTGGCCATCGTTTCGTCGCTGCGGAACAAGCCCTTGCCAGCCAAGCTGATTGCCTTCGGCGAGGTCGGCCTGGCCGGCGAGATCCGGCCCGCACCGCGCGGCCAGGAGCGCCTCAAGGAAGCCGCCAAGCTCGGCTTCACCCATGCCCTGATCCCCAAGGCCAATGCCCCCAAGCAGCCGATCAAGGGTATCGAGGTGATCGCGCTGGACCGTGTCGAACAGGCCATTGAGCAGTTGCGCAGTTTCTGACCGTGAATACTTTTCGACTGATGCTGCGGATGCTGCGGCGCGACTGGCGCGCCGGCGAACTGACGGTGCTCGGTCTGGCCCTGGCGGTGGCGGTGGCAAGTTTGACCAGCGTCGGGTTCCTGACCGACCGGGTGGGCCAGGCGCTGACTCAGGAGTCGCACCAACTGCTCGGCGGCGATTTGCTGCTGACGGCAGACCATTCCTGGAGCAAGGGCCTGCGTCGCGAAGCCGTGCAGCGCGGCCTGGAACTTGCGGACAGCGTCAGCTTTCCGAGCATGGTGAGCGTCGATGGCGCCAGCCAACTGGCGGAGGTCAAGGCGGTCAGTCCCGGTTACCCGTTGCGCGGCGCCTTGCGCATCGCCCCGGCGCTGAACCAACCCGATGCCGAGACGCGGGCCATCCCGGCGCGTGGTACGGTGTGGCTGGACGAGCGCCTGACGGCGGCGCTCAATGTCCGGAGCGGCGACGAGATCACCTTGGGTACGCGCCGTTTCAGTGTCTCCGCCGTACTGACGCTGGAGCCGGATCGCGGCGTGAATGTCTTCGCCATCGCCCCGCGGCTGTTGATGCACCTGGACGACCTGGCCGACACGGGCCTGATTCAGCCGGGCAGCCGTGTCTCCTATCGTCTGCACCTGACCGGAGAAGCTGCCAAGGTAGCGGCCTTCATTGCCTGGGCCAAGCCTGCGCTGGGCCGCGGCGAGCGGCTCGAAGATCTGAGCAATTCCCGGCCGGAAATTCGCACCATGCTGGAGCGCGCGCAGCGCTTTCTGCGCCTGGCGGCGCTGCTGGCGGTGGTACTCGCGGCCGTGGCGGTGGGCTTTGCCGCCGATCGCTACATGCGCCGGCACCTGGATGCCTGCGCCGTGATGCGTTGCCTCGGCGCGCGGTCGTCGCAGGTCCTGGCCGTGCATGGCGGGGAGTTCCTGCTGTTCGGCCTGTTGGCGACGCTGAGCGGCTGCCTCACAGGCTACGCCGTGCAGTGGGGACTCCAGACCCTGCTGGCCGGCCTGTTACTCGCCGACCTGCCGGCGCCGTCGTGGCAGCCCTGGGGGCACGGTTTGCTGGTCGGCATGGTGCTGGTGGCGGGATTCGCGGCGCCGCCGCTGCTGCGCTTGCGAGCCGTGTCGACGGTGCGGGTGTTACGCCGGGAATGGACCTCGGTCGAACCGCTGTCACTAACCGCCTATGCCTTCGGCTGTGCAGCCCTCGCGGCTTTGATGCTGTGGATAGCCGGAGAATTGCTACTGGGCGCGGTGGTCATCGTCGGTTTCGCAGCCGCCCTGGGACTGTATGCGCTGCTGGCAAGATCCCTGTTGGCGCTGATCGCGCGCGTCAATCACGCTACCGCGATGACCAGACGGCCGGGGCTGCGCCTGGGGCTCGCCAACCTGCGCCGCCACGCCGGCGCCAGCGTGCTGCAGGCCACCGCCATCGGTCTGGGTTTGACGGCCCTGCTGCTGCTCACCGTGGCACGCCAGGATCTGCTGGAGAGCTGGCGCGGCAAGGTGCCGGCGGACGCGCCCAACCGCTTCATCATCAACATCCAGCCGGAGCAAAGAAAGCCGCTGGCGGACTTCTTCATCGCCCGAAAATTGCCGCCTCCACGCCTGGAGCCGATGGTGCGCGGCCGCCTGGTGGCGGTGAACGAGCGTCCGATTACCGCCAAGACTTATGAGGATGAGCGCGCCCAGCGCCTGGTCGACCGCGAGTTCAACCTGTCCTGGTCGGCGCTCCTGCCGGAAGGCAACAGCGTCACGGCAGGACGCTGGCACGGCGCCGGGAGCGGGCAGACGGTGACCGAGTTTTCAGTCGAGCAAGGGCTGGCCGAGACCCTGCACCTGATGGTGGGCGACAAGCTGGCTTATGAAATCGCCGGACAACGTCTGGAAGGCGAGGTCACGTCGCTGCGCAAGCTCGACTGGGATTCGATGCGCGTCAATTTCTTCGTCATGACGCCGCCAGCAGTGCTGGAGCGTTTTCCCAGCAGCGATATCACCAGTTTCTATCTGCCGACCGACCGCGCCGGCGTGATCAACGAGCTGGTGCGGGAATTTCCCAACCTCACGGTGATCGACGTCGGCGTCTTGGTGCGCCAGTTGCAGGCGACGCTCGACCAGGTGGCGCGCGCCGTGCAGGTGGTGTTCGGTTTTGCCCTGCTGGCCGGCCTGACGGTGCTGTATGCGGCCTTGCAGGCGAGCTACGACGAGCGTCGCTATGAGCTGGCACTGCTGCGCGCGCTCGGCGCCCGCAGCAGCCAATTGCGCGGTGCCTTGCTGGCCGAGTTCGCCCTGCTCGGTGGCATCGCCGGCCTGCTCGCCGGCATCGGCGCGGCCGGCATCAGCTGGGCGCTGGCGCATTGGGTATTTCACCTCAAGTACTTGCCCGATGCCTGGCTGCTGCCGCTGGGCCTGACCCTCGGCGCCGCCGGCATCGCCCTGGCCGGCTGGCTGGGCACCGCCCCGGTGCTACAGCGGCCGGCGTTGGAAAGCCTGCGCGGGGATTAGTGCGCGGTGCCGAGCCGGTCTTCGATCAAGCCTTCGGCGCCGGCTTGAACTGCATGGCCTTGAACTCCAGGAATTCCTCCAGCCCATACTTGCCAAGTTCGCGCCCATTGCCTGACTGCTTGTAGCCGCCGAACGGGGCATACAGGTTGAACGGGCCGCCGTTGATGTCCACCTGGCCGGTGCGCAGGCGGCGCGCCACACTCTCGGCGTGTTCGTCGCTGGCCGACCAGACGCCGCCTGCGAGGCCATAGACGGTGCTGTTGGCGATGCGCACGGCGTCGTCCTCATCCTGATAAGTGATGATTGAAAGTACCGGGCCGAAAATTTCCTCCTGCGCGATGGTGCTGTCCCACTTCACGCCGCCGAATACGGTCGGCCGGACGTAGTAGCCGCCCGGATTCACGTCGTCCGGCATTGCGGCGCCGCCGGCGAGGAGTTGGGCGCCTGAGGCAATACCCTTGCCGATGTAATCGCGGACACGCTCCTGCTGCATCTTCGACGCCAGCGGCCCCAGCGTGGTCTCGGGCGCCATCGGGTCGCCCGGACGGTAGGCCTGCGCTGCCTCGACGGCGAGCCGGGCCGCCTCTTCGTAGCGGGATTCCGGCACCAGCATGCGGGTATGTGCGGTGCAGGTCTGGCCGGAATTGAGGAAGCAGTTGCCGACCACCGCCTTGACGGCGACCGTAAAGTCGGCGTCGTCGAGAATGATTGCGGCCGACTTGCCGCCGAGTTCCAAGGCCACCCTCTTGACGCTGGCCGAGGCCAGTTCCGAGACGCGGGTACCGGCGCGAGTGGAGCCGGTGAAGGAGACCATGTCGACCTCCGGGTGGCTGACCAGGGCTTCGCCGACCACAGGACCATAGCCCGTGATCAGGTTGAATACGCCGGGCGGCACGCCGGCCGCATGGATGATCTCGGCCAGGCAGAAGGCGTTGAGGGGCGCCACTTCAGACGGCTTGAGCACGATGGTGCAGCCGGCCGCCAGGGCCGCGGCAACTTTGGCGGCGATCTGGTGCAGCGGGTAATTCCACGGCGTAATGGCGACGACCACGCCGACCGGTTCGCGCACGACTTTCGAATGGCCGACCCGTTCTTCAAAAGGGAAGTCGGCCAGCAGCTTCGCATACATGCCGAAGCTGGCCGTCGGCGAACCGACCTGGATGCGCTGCGCCAACTTGTAAGGCATGCCCATCTCCAGGGTGATGATCCTGGCGATCTCGTCGGTACGGGTCTTGAGGCCATCCTGGATTTTCTTCAGGTAGTCGGCGCGCTGTGCCGGCGTGGTCGCGGCCCAGCCATCGAAGGCACGCCGCGCGGCCTGTACCGCATCCGCCGCGTCGGCGGCATTGCCTTCAGGGACTTTGGCAAGCAACGCGCCGTCGGTGGGCGAGAAAACGTCGATGCTGGCAATTCCCCTGGGTGCGACCCAGCGGCCGTCGATGTAAAACTGTGTGCGTTGTTCCATGGTCCTGCGTGTCTCCGGTAAAGGGCGAAGCTGGGACTTATTGGTCGAACTGCCGAGCATAGGCCGCGTCATTGTAGACGCCTTCGCCAAATCGGTCGCGTCCATAGTCCGCGATGATCTTCTGTCCTCCGGGCGAGGCCACGAAGGCGACGAATTTCGCGGCGGTGTCGCGCCCGGGAGTTGCTCCGGCCGGTGCGGCAATTGCATGGTAGGTATTGATCAGCGCCTTGTCGCCGCGGAAGAGTATGACCAGGTCCGGCGCGACGCCTTTTTCCATGATCCAGGTCGATGAGTCGCTCATGAAGTAGGCGCCCTCGGCATTGGCGCGCTTGAGACTGGCGGTCATGAAGTCCTTGGTGACGATGTACCAGGAGCCCGTCGGAGCGATCCCTGCTTTTTCCCAGATCTGCATTTCTTTCTGATGCGTGCCGGAGTTGTCGCCGCGCGATACGAAGCGGGCATTGGTCCTGGCGATGCGCCGATAGGCATCCACGGCGTTGCCGGCCGATGCAATCTGCGCTGGATCCGACTTGGGCCCAACGATGTAAAACTCATTCGATCCGATCAGGGTCTTGCCGCTGGCCCAACCATCCTTGATTGCCTGATCGACCTGCGCCGGCGCATGCACCATCGCCATGTCGACCTTCTTTTCTTTCAGTAGCTTGAGCGACTGGCCGGTGCCGGCCTTGATCCACACCATCTGGGCATCGTGGCCGCGGGCGAATTCCTCGGCGAGACGCTGCAACAAGCCCAACTCGCCCGGACTGCCGGTGGCGAGGGCGAATCGGTGCGTGCCGCCGCCATAGAGGGTCTCGCCATCCGCCGCCAGCACGTGGAAGGACAGGAATCCGAATGCGAGAACCAGGAAATTGGAAATTTTGTGTAATGACATGATCAAGCTCCAAGAAGGTATTTTCGAACTGCCGGCAAGGACGTGGGGACAGCCGTTCGGCATCGCGGCGCCGCCAGTCCCCATCCGGATGCATATATACAGCAGCGACCGGAATACGCAAATATGATACAAAAAGTCATATTGGATGTAGTTAGAATGTATCATAACATGCGCCTTTGCCAGTCTGCACAGGAGAGGCGCGCATGAAGACCGAACCGCAAGCCGACGTACCCGGCGTACCCGACGTACCCGGCGTACATTACGTCCCGACCTATTGCTATAACTGCGTCGCCGGTCCCGATCTGCTGACCGTGAAGGTGAAGAATGGCGTCGCCACCGAGATTGCGCCCAACGTTGCCGGCCGCAATCTCTATCCGGGCGACGGCAAGCCCTGCGTCAAGGCCTACGGACTGATACAGAAGACCTATCATCCGGATCGCATCCTGTCGCCGATGAAGCGCACCAATCCCAAAAAGGGAATCGACGAGGATCCGGCCTTCGTCCCCATTTCCTGGGACGAGGCGCTCGACATCATCACCGCCAAACTGTGTGACATCCGTGGCCGCGGCCTGCTCGATGATCAGGGCTTGCCGCGCGTGGCGCTGACCCTCGGGCACGGCGGCACGCCGGCCAACTACATGGGCACCTTTCCCGCCTTCCTCGCCGCCTGGGGCCCCATCGACTACAGTTTCGGCTCCGGTCAGGGTGTCAAGTGCGTTCACTCGGAACATCTCTACGGCGAATACTGGCACCGGGCATTTACCGTTTCGGCCGATACGCCGTACATGAATTACAACGTTTCCTTCGGCGCCAACAACGAAGTGACCGGCGGCGTCTGCGCCGCCGCGCGGCACGCTGCGGCGCGGGTGCGGGGCGCCAAGCGGGTGCAGATCGAGCCGCATCTTTCGGTCACGGCCGCGGCCTCGGCCGAATGGATCCCCATCAAGCCCAAGACCGATCCGGCCTTCATGTTCGCCATGATTCACGTGCTGTTGCATGAGCATCCGCGTGAGCGCCTGGATCTGCCTTTCCTGCGCGACATGACGTCCTCGCCCTATCTCGTCGGACCTCACGGCTACTACCTGCGGGATGCCGAGAGCCTCAAGCCGCTGCTCTGGGACCGACGCCGCGGGAGCGCCGTAGCGTTCGATATGCCCGACATCGAAGCGGCGCTGGAAGGCCGCTTCGAATTGTCCCAGGTGGTCGAGGTCGGCCCCGACGGGGAACGCTGGAGCCACGACACGGTGACCGGCGAAACCGCCTTCGGCAAACTGGCGGAGCACATGCGGCGCTTCAGTCCGGAGTGGGCAACCGCCATCTGCGAGGTGCCGGCCGACAAGATTCGCCGGGTAGCCAACGAATTCCTCGACAACGCCTGTGTCGGCCAGACTGTGGAGGTCGACGGCATGCTGCTGCCGTTCCGACCGGTGGCGGTGACCCTCGGCAAGACGGTCAATAACGGTTGGGGTGCGTACGAATGTTGTTGGTCGCGCACCATGCTGGCGGTTCTGGTGGGCGCCCTGGAAGTGCCGGGCGGGACCCTGGGCACGACGGTACGCATCAACAATCCGCGCGACAACCGGCACAAGAGTGTCGTGCCGGGCCCGGACGGTTTCATGCTCAATAAGCTCAATCCGACCGAGAAGAACACCTGGCTGAAACAGCCGACCGGCCGCAATGCCCATCGCACCCTGGTTCCGCTGTCGGGCAACAGCGGTGCCTGGAGCCAGTCGCTGGGGCCTTCCCACCTGGCGTGGATGTTCCAGACCCATGTGCCGAAGAACTGGCCCAAGCCGAGCATGCCGGAAATCTGGTTTGCCTATCGCACCAACCCGTCGATCTCCTTCTGGGACACCCGCAACGTTTCCAAGACCATCGCTCGCTTCCCCTTCACGGTTTGCTTCGCATTTACCCCGGACGAAACCAATCACTTCGCCGACCTGCTGCTGCCGGATGCCACCGACCTGGAAGCCACCCAGCTAATCCGCCTGGGCAAGACCAAGTTCATCGAGCAATACTGGGAAAATCACGGTTACGTGCTGCGCCAGCCGGCCGTGGCACCGCGCGGAGACGCACGCGACTTTACCTGGATCGCCACGGAGTTGGCGCGCCGTACCGACCTCTTGAAGCCCTATAACGCCGCCATCAACCGCGGCGCCTTCGGGGCGCCCTTGAAGACCGAGAGCCGTGATTTCTCCCTCGCTGAAGACCAGGTTCATTCCGTAGATGAGATCTGGAACGCGGTCTGCCGCGCCGCCAGCCACGAACTTACCGGCGGCGAGGAAATCCGCGATCTGAACTGGTTCAAGGAACATGGACTGCTGACCAGACCATACTCGCGTACCGGCTGGTACCTGTATCCGACGCTCGCCAAACAGGGACTGCGTTTCGAACTGCCGTATCAGGAGCGGCTGATGCGCTCGGGGCGGGAGTTGTCGAATCGCCTGCACGAAGCCGGGATCACCTGGTGGGATCGGCAACTCAACGAGTACCAGGCGTTGCCGGAGTGGCACGATTTTCCCGGCATGTGGGAGCAGGATCTGGTGCGGCGGGGGCTCAAGCCGGAAGACTACCCGTTCTGGCTGATCACCACCAAGAGCATGCAATACCACGCAGGCGGCAACGCCGCGATCCAACTGATGGATGAAATGGCGCAGAACGTGCGGGGCCATCATGGCGTCATGATCAATGCCGGCACGGCACGCCGGATGGGCATCCAGGACGGCGATCTGATCGAGGTTGCCTCGGCCATCGAGGTTACCCAGGGGCCGGCGATTACGCTACAGGGCATCCGTCCCGACACGCTGGTCATGGTCGGCCAGTTCGACTATTGGGCCACCCCTTACGCCAAGAATCTCAAGGCACCGAGCCTGAACACCATCGCGCCCATGACCATCGAACTCACCGACGCGACCGGGTCCGGCGCCGACATTGTGCGGGTCCAGGTGCGCCTGGCCGGCGGGCGCTGAGCGGGGAAGATCATGAGCAGAGTCGACGAAGCGGGGCGATTCAACCTGTTGGCCGAGTCTGGGGGGATGCGCCGGGTGAACGCCCTGCGCATTCCCGCCGCGGACATCGCAGCGGTAGCGGAAACCAGTTGGGTGGTGGAAGAGTTGGCGCTGTTCATCGACGTTGCCGAGGTCGGGATGTATACTTTGATGTGGACCCGCACCGATGCGCCCGCCGCCGCCGGCTTTGTCGCGGCCGATGGCGTGATCGGCGAGCAGATCGAGCCGGACGCGCTGGCGCTGAGCGCCGGTTTCCTGTTCACCGAAGGCATCATCGACGGTATGGCGGACATCGCCGAAATGGCGATCTGCCCCGATTCGCCCGATGTCGTTCGTGTGCGTCTGGTCGCCCCGCCACAGGGGCGAGCGACCCGCCGCGGCGGCTTCATCGCCAGTTCCTGCGGCGTTTGCGGTGGCGTGGATGGCATCGGTGACTTGCGCAGCGGCTTGCCTGTGGTGCCGCAGACGCTGCACGTCGCGCCACCCGACTTTCAGCAAATCATGGTGGCCATGGAGAGCCGGCAGCTGGTCTTCAACACCACCGGTGGCACCCATGCCGCAGCCCTATTCGCGGCGGACCGCAGCATCCTGGCGGCGGCGGAAGATCTGGGCCGGCATAACGCCCTGGACAAGGTGATCGGCCGATGCCTGCTGCGCGGCACGGCCACGGCTGGCAGCGGCGCGGTGCTGTCAGGCCGCGTCAGCCTCGAACTGGTCGTCAAGGCGGCGCGCGCCGGCGTGGAAATCGTCGCCGCGGTTTCGGCGCCATCGTCGCTGGCAATTGACGCGGCGCAGCAGTTCGGCATTACGCTGTGCGGTTTCGTTCGCAACGGCAGGCTCACCGCCTACACTCACCCGCAGCGCCTGGTCTGAGCCGTATTCTTCCGGCATCCGCCCTTCATGCACCGCGCTGCCTATTGTTTGATTGCCAATTATTGGATATAAAGTAGAAAATTCACAGGGCAATTTCAGCGGAGAAGCACAATGAGCGCGATGATCGAAACGGAAATGCCACGCCGGGTGCACATAACCCTGCGGGTGAATGGCGAAGACGTCGAAGTCTCCTTCGCTCTCTACAAGACGTTGCTGGAAGTGCTGCGCGAGGATCTTGGGCTCACCGGCACCAAGCACGGCTGCGAACTGGGCGAGTGCGGCGCCTGCGCCGTGCTGATCGACGGCGCGCCGCTGCTGTCCTGCCTGACCCTGGCCCTCGAATGCGAGGGCCGCACCATCGAGACCATCGAGGGCGTGGCCAAGGGCAATGAACTGCATCCGCTACAGGAGGCGTTCGCCGACCTGGGGGGGTCGCAATGCGGTTACTGCACGCCGGGGGCGATCATGACCGCCAAGGCGCTGTTGGATACCGAGCCGTCGCCGAGCCCGCAGCGGATCAAGGAAGCGATGTCCGGCAACCTGTGCCGCTGCACCGGCTACCAGCAGATCGTCGAGTCGGTCGAAAAGGCGGCAGGCTGCTGCCGCAACGCAGCGCGGGAGCAAGCATGAACCCCAAGAAAAAGCTGGAGGTCGTGGGCCATGCGCGCCGACGCGTGGATAGCCGCGCCAAGTCGACCGGGCAGACGCGTTTCGCCGACGATCTGTCGCTGCCGCGCATGCTCCACTGCAAGCTGCTGCGCTCGCCGCACCCCCACGCCATCATCGAATCGATAGATTTTTCGCGCGCGGCCGCCTATCCCGGCGTGCACCTGGTGCTGACGGGCAAGGATTTCCCGGTGCCTTTCGGCATCATGCCGGTGGCGCAGGACGAATATCCGCTGGCGCCCGAACGCGTGCGCTACGTCGGCGATTCGGTGGCGGCGGTGATCGCCCGCGACGAAAAGACTGCCGAAGAGGCGCTGTTGCTGATCGAAGTGAAGTACCAATTGCTGCCGACCATCGCTTCGCCCGAAGAGGGTCTCGCCAACCCGCAGCCGCGCATCCACGACTACGGCGAACAGGGCAACATCCACCGCAACCAGTCCTACGAATTCGGCGATATCGAGGAGGCGCTGGCGAACTCCGACCACGTCTTCGAAGACCTGTTCTTCTACGAAGGCGACAATCACATGGCGCTGGAGCAACAAGCCTCGCTGGCGGTCGTCGAAGGCGACGGCAAGCTGACCTTGTCCACGAGCACGCAGGATCCGCACTACCTGCACCGGCAGTTGTCGCAGGTGCTGCAAATGTCCGCCTCGCAGATCCGCGTCATCGCCGTGCAGAACGGCGGCGGCTTCGGCGGCAAATGCGACCCCGCCGGCCACGAAATGGTGGTGTCGAAAGCGGCGCTGCTGCTCGGCCGTCCGGTGAAGATCTGCCTGACCCGCCAGGAAGTCTTCTATCAGCACCGCGGTCGCCACCCGGTGCTGATGAAATTCCGCACCGGCGTCACCAAGGACGGCAAGCTGACGGCGATGCACTTGCAGACCCTGCTCGACGGTGGCGCTTACGGCTCGCATGGCCCGGCCAGCACTTTCTACACCGGGGTGCTGACGCCGGTCACCTACGAACTGCCGCGCTTCAAGTTCGACGCCTGCCGGGTGTTCACCAACAAGCCGGCCTGCGGACCCAAACGCGGACACGGCACGCCGCAGCCGCGCTTCGGCCAGGAAGTGCAGCTCGACAAGATCGCCGAGAAGCTCGGCCTCGATCCGGCCGAGATGCGCCTGAACATGGTTACCAAGGCCGATTCCCTGACCGCGAGCTGGCTGAAGATAGGCTCCAACGGGCTGGCCGAGTGCATCCGCCAGGTGGTCGAACGCTCGGGCTGGAAGGACAAACACGGCAAGCTGCCCGAAGGCCGCGGCATCGGCATTGCCTGTAGCACCTATATGTGCGGGGCTGGCGTGTCGATCTACTGGAACAAGATGCCGCATTCGGGCGTGCAATTGATGCTCGACCGCAGCGGGCAAGTGACGGTATTCTGCGGCGCCACGGAAGTCGGCCAGGGTTCCGACGACGTGCTGGCGGCCATCGTCGCCGAGGTGCTGGGCATCAGTACTTCGCAGATACGCTGCGTGACCGGAGACACCGGCATCACGCCGATCGACCTGGGCTCCTACTCCAGCCGCGTCACCATCATGATGGGCAACGCCGCGATGCAGGCCGCCGGCCGCGTGCATGACCTCATCACCGCCGCAGTGGCCGAGAAGCTGGATACTTTGCCCAACTCGGTGGTGATGTCGCAAGGGCGGGTGTTCGCCGCCGAGGACCCCAACAAGGGCATGAGCTTCGCCGAAGCCGTGGTCGTCGCCGAGACCAAGTTCGGCACCCTGGGCACCGTCGGTTCGTATACCCCGCCCAAGCCGCCGGGCAAGTTCAAGGGCTCGGGCGTTGGCCCGTCGCCCGCCTATTCCTTCTCGGCCTGCGTGGTCGAGACGGAAGTCGATACGGCGACCGGGATGATCCACATTCCCAAGATCTGGATCGCCCACGATCTCGGCCAGGCGATCAACGCCGTGCATGCGCGCGGCCAGGTCATCGGCGGGATCTACATGGGCCTGGGCGAGGCGCTGATGGAAGAACAGGTGTTCCGCCGCCTGCCGCCCAAGCTCTCCGGCGCGTTGGTGCACAAGATCCCGTCGATGCTCGAATACAAGACCCTCACTTCGCTGGACATGCCCGAGGTGGAAGTGATGCTGATCGAGGATCCGGATCCGAACTGCCCCTTCGGCGCCAAGGAAGCCGGGCAGGGGCCGCTGCTGCCGGTGATGCCTGCCGTGGCCAATGCGATCTGGGACGCGGTCGGCGTGCGCATCGACGAAGTGCCGATCACCCCAGACAAGATATTGCGCGCCCTGGAACTGAAGCGTGCGGGCAAGAACCCGCGCGTCGGCCCCGAGCGCTTTCCCGAAGTCCCGTATCCCGAGCCGGTGTTCGTCCTGCCTCCCGGCGAAGGCGGCGACGGCAACGAATCCAAGAAGGCGGAAAGAAGTCCCGCGCACAGGCTTGTGGAGGTTACTGCGTCATGATGCGCTTGCCGTGGTTCAATTATCGCGCGCCGCGCAGCGTCGCCGAAGCCGCGCGCATCCTGGCCGCCGAAGGTCCGGGTGCGAAGCTGATCGCCGGCGGAACAGACTTGTTGCCGAACATGAAGCGGCGGCAGCAAACGCCGGCGACGCTGGTGTCGCTGCGCCAGGTCGAGGGACTCAAGCGCCTGGTCAATGGCCAGGGCCTGACCCTGGGCGCGGGACTGACGCTCAGCGAAGTATTGGCGGCGCCGGCGCTACGCGACAACTACCGGGCCTTGTGGCAGGCGGCGTCGCAGGTCGCCTCGCCGCAGTTGCGCAACATGGGTACGCTCGGCGGCAATCTCTGCCTGGACACCCGTTGCCTGTACTACAACCAGAACGAGGACTGGCGCCGCGCCATCGATTTCTGCATGAAGCGCGACGGCACGACCTGTTGGGTGGCCACCGGGAGCAAGCGCTGCCTGGCCGTATCCTCCTCCGACACCGCGCCGGCGCTGATTGCGCTCGGCGCCAAGGTGCGCTTGATGTCCGCCGCCGGCGAACGCGAAGTCGCGCTGGGCGAGCTGTATCGAAACGACGGCATCGATTATCTCACCCGCCAGCCCGATGAGATCCTGACCGAGGTGGCCCTGCCCGACCAGAGCGGCTGGAAGAGCGCCTACTGGAAGCTGCGTCGGCGAAGCTCCTTCGATTTTCCGCTGCTCGGCGTGGCGGCGGCGGTACGCACCGCCGCCGACGGTATGGTCGAAGACGCCCGCATCGTGCTCGGCGCGGTGTCCTCGCGTCCGTTGCTGACCGTGGCGGGCTCGCTGCTTGTCGGCGGCCAACTCACCGACGAGGCCATCGCCGCGGCGGGCAAGAAGGCCGCCTCCGCCGCCAAACCGATGGACAACACCGACCTCGACCTGTATTGGCGCAAGGACGTTGTTTCGACTTTCGTAAGCTACGCGCTCAGGGAGATTCGCGGCGACGACATGAGCGCGACGCGCCTGCGCATCACGCGGCAGATCTTATAGGGATAGTCGGACCGGGCCTTGAGATTCAGGCGAAACGGTTGGTTCGACTGCGACGTGCCAACAACGATGGCACGATGAGCTTATGCACCGGCCAGACCAGCAGGATGTAAGCGCGTCCGAGGAGATTGTGGAGATGGATGACCGTGGTCATCACCGCCGTATTGCCTTGGCCTGTTGCCATCTTGCATAGAGAGACTTTCGCATCCAGATGCTTGTCGGACTCGACGAGTATGATCTCGCGCTCCGAGAGAAACAGGATGGAAAATATTCCGATTCGATCGCCGACCCGATAGGACTCGGGTTTCTTGCGGCTATCGACATTATCCAGATGCCCGAGATTCTTCAAGCCGAACAGCGCAACCACCCTGTTTCTGGCCGCCATCAGAGAGTTAATCCACTCGGGCGTTTGCGCCATGATATCGATGTAGATTTCGAGTGCCGACCGGTTGCTCCCGTCCGTCGGCACTTCATAGGCATCGAACAAATGAGCTCCCGCAAGGTGCTTGCGGATTTCGCTGTCGCCCGGCACTTCGGTGGTTCGAATCATGTTTTTCGCCCGAGAAAGAATTCACACCAGCCCTTCCATCGCCTGCACGCTCACCATTTCTCCGGCGGCGACATTGCCGCGCTCATGTTCCAGGACGATGAAACAGTTGGCGTCGGACATCGAACGCAGGATGCCCGAGCCTTGCGCACCAGTCGGGCGGACGCGCCATTCACCGTTGTCCTGGTAAAGCAGGCCACGGACGAATTCGGTGCGGCCCGGCGCCTTCTTGAGGGCGGTGCTGCACGTGACGCGGAAACTCGGCAAGGATGCGGTCTCGGCGCCCATCATCTTCAGCAGGGCAGGGCGGACGAACTGGTAGAAGGTCACCATGACCGCCACCGGATTGCCCGGCAGGCCGAACAGCCAGGCGCCGTCGCCGCAGTTGCCAGTACCCGCGATCCTGCCGAAGGCCATCGGCCGGCCCGGCTTCATGGCGATCTTCCAGAAGGCCACTTCGCCCAATCGCGTCATCAGTTCGCGAATGAAATCCGCCTCGCCGACCGAGACGCCCCCGCTGGTGATGATGGCGTCGCTGCTGGCCGCGGCTTCCGTCAATGCCGCTTCGAGCGCCGCCGGGTCGTCCCTGACCACGCCCATGTCCAGTACCTCGCAACCCAGCCGCTCCAGCATGCCCCACAGGGTGTAGCGGTTACTGTCATAGACTTGCCCTGCCAGGAGTGGTTTGCCGAGCGCCGCCAGTTCGTCGCCGGTGGAAAACATCGCCACCCTCAGTCGGCGTTTCAACGTCACTTCCACTTGTCCCAGCGAAGCCAGCAGGCCGATTTCCGCCGGTCGCAACAGCTTGCCGGCTGTCAACGCTGGTTGGCCGGCTTTCAAGTCCTCGCCGGCGTGGCGAAAGTTTTGGCCGGGGCGTTGACCCGGCGGGATCACGACGCTATCGCCTTCGACCCGGACCACTTCCTGGATCACGATGCTGTCGAGACCCGGCGGGATGATGGCGCCGGTCATGATGCGCAGCGCGTCGCCAGGGTTGAGCGTTCCTTCATAGGCTTTGCCGGCATAGGCGCTGCCGGCGATCTTCAACCGGGTTTCGCCGTTGGCGGCAAGATCGGCATGGCGCAGCGCATAGCCGTCCATGGCCGAGTTGTCGTGGGCCGGTACGTCCATCGGGGCGATCACGTCTTCCGCCAGCACCCGGTTCAGGCCCCGGCGCACGAAGGCGCGCTCGCCGCCGGCGATGGGTTCGACCAGCGACAGTATCAAGTCACGGGCAAGGGAAACCGGCAGGGAATTCGGGTCGTAGTCGTCGGCGCAGGAAAGCGCTTGCAACACCGAGGTCATTTGCGGGGTCATTGCGGTTCCAGTCTTTCAAGTTCTTCAGGTGTGTTGATATTGGCGAAGGCGGTCTCGTCCGGGAAGGGAACTTGCACCATGTTCAAGGAAGCATACCAGGCGTCGACTTTGCGCTCGCCGCTACGCAGGAAAGCGCCCAGATCGTCGAGCAGCTCTCGTCGGCACAGTGCAAACACCGGCTGGGTGTATCCCCCGCAGTGCGCCACCGCCAACTGCGCCCCGGCTGTCTCCAGGGCGGCGTCGAGTCGGGCGACCAGGTCGAGGGGCAGGAAGGGCGAGTCGCAGGGCGCGGTGGCCATCAGCGGCGTGGTGCAGGCGCTGAGTCCCGCGTGCAGGCCGGCGAGCGGCCCGACATAGCCTTCGATCGCATCGGCGACGACCGGGTATCCGAGCGCCGCATAGGCTTCGCGGTTCTGGTTGGCATTGATGATCAACGTATCGACCTGCGGTGCCAAGCGCTCGATGGCATGCGCCACCATGCTCTGGCCGCGAAACAGGCGCAGTCCTTTGTCGCCGCCGCCCATGCGGCGCGCCAATCCGCCGGCGAGGATCAGGCCGGTGATGCGGCTCATGCGCTGCCGGGCTTGAAGCGCTGCTGCCCGGTGAACAGCAGATAATGCTGGCCCTGGGCGCGGCCTATCATGGTCATGCCGACCTTTTGGGCGATGGCATGGCCCATGCCGGTGAGGCCGGAGCGCGAGACGAGGATGGGGATGCCCATTTGCGCGGTCTTGATGACCATCTCCGAGGTGAGCCGGCCGGTGGTGTAGAAAATCTTGTCGCCGCCGCCCATGCCGTCCAGCCACATCAACCCGGCAATGGCATCGACGGCGTTATGGCGGCCGACGTCTTCGACGAATATCAGGATATCTCCGGCGGCGGACGCCAGGGCGCAGCCATGCACGGCCCCCGCCTGCTTGTAGATGGACTCATAGCGGCGCACATTGTCGAGCAGGACCGCCAGCGTTGCGGCATCGAGGCGGCCCTCGTCAGGCAGCACGATGGTATCGATATCCTCCATCAGGTCGCCGAACATCGTGCCCTGACCGCAGCCGCTGGTGACGGTGCGGCGTTCCAGGCGCGCGGCAATGTCCTGGCTGCCGGTATGGGTGGTGACGGCGGCCGAGTCAGTTTCCCAGTCGACCTGGACTGCGGCAATATCCTCGATAGCCGTCACCAGGCGCTGGTTGCGCAGGTAGCCCAGCACCAGCGCCTCTGGCGCGGCGCCCAGGGTCATCAGGGTGACGATCTCGCGCTTGTCCAGATACAACGTCAGCGGATGTTCGCCGGCGATCTCGGTCGCTACCCGCTCCCCGTGCTGGTTGTAGGCGTCGACGGTGATGGTGGCGGGACGGGCTGCTTGGGTCAACTGGAGCTTGGGTACCATTCCGTCTTAACCGCCGATGTAGGACATCTCGATCTTCTTCAGCTCCGCGGTGTTAGCTGAGCGCTGCTCCGAGTAGTTGTCGCTCCGTGCACCCCACAAGGCGCCGAGTGCCGCGCCGATTTCCGCGTCGGACTGTCCGGCGCGCAGCAGGGCGCGCAGGTCATTGCCGCGGGAGGCGAACAGGCAGGTGTACAGCGATCCGTCGGTGGACAGACGGACGCGCGTGCAACTGGAACAAAATGCCTGGGTGACCGAGGAAATCACCCCGATCTCGCCGCCGCCGTCCAGGTAGCGCCAGCGTTCGGCCACCTCGCCGGGATAATTGGGATCGATGGGGGCCAGCGGCATCTCGGCGCCGATCAGCTTTACCACTTCGGCCGATGGCACGACCTCATCGAGCTTCCAACCGTTGCTGCTGCCCACATCCATGTACTCGATGAAACGCACGATGTGCCCGGCGCCGGCAGGGGAGGCGCGGAAATGGCGGGCCATGGGGAGGATGGCGTGG
>JBAYJH010000050.1:0-20944 GCA_041665185.1 Sterolibacterium sp. | reverse complement strand
GCCATGAAGCAGATCGCCGGCAAGATCGGCATCATCGACGACATCGCCTACCAGACCAACTTGCTGGCGCTGAACGCCGCCATCGAAGCCGCGCGGGCGGGCGAGCACGGCAAGGGCTTCGCCGTGGTGGCGGCGGAAGTCAGGCAACTGGCCGAGCGCAGCCAGGTCGCGGCCCAGGAGATTGGGAAGTTGGCCACCAGCAGCGTCGAGGTGGCCGAGAAGGCCGGCAAGCTGCTCGATGAAATGGTGCCGTCGATCCGCAGGACCTCCGACCTGGTGCAGGAGATTGCGGCGGCGAGCCAGGAGCAGAGCGCCGGCGTGGACCAGATCAACGGCGCCATGGGCCAGCTCAACAAGGCCACCCAGCAGAATGCCTCGGCCTCGGAAGAACTGGCCGCCACGGCCGAGGAAATGGGCGGGCAGTCGGCGCAACTCGCCTCGCTGATGTCGTTCTTCAAGATCGACCAGGACCAAGGCCTTGGCGCAATACAATTAGCCGGGCCCGACGAAAACGCGCAGTCCAGTCCGGCGCGTGGCAAGGCGACGCCGCCGGCGACCGAGGGCAGCGCGGCGACCAGCGATCTGGCATTCGAACGCTACTGAACCGTCAAACACGCCATTTTTGAAAAGGATATCGACATGCGAATCTCCACTCTGCTAAGCGGACTGCTACTGGTGGCGTCACCCACAGCCTGGGCGTTTCAGCCGCTGGTCACCGACGACACCGGGACGCAAGGCCAGGACGGCAACCAGCTCGAATTTTCGGTCGATCATGATCGCGAGGAATCCGCCGGCGTCACCAATTCGACGCGTACCCTGCCGTTTACCTATACGCGCGGACTGAGCGACACGCTCGATGCCTTTGTCAGCGTCAACCACTCCCGCCTGAGTTCGTCGGTGCCGGGCTCTGACGCCAGCGGCAGCGGCAATCCCTCGCTGGGGCTGAAGTGGCGCTTTTACGAGAACGAAGCCAGCAAGATGAGTTTCGCCCTCAAACCGGAACTGTTGCTGCCGGTCGGTGCCGATAAGGAAGCCGCCGGCCTCGGCACCGGCCGGTCTTCCTACGGACTAACGCTGATCCTGACCCGGGAAACCGGCTTCGGCGCCGTGCATGCCAACCTCGCGGCGGGCCGCAACCGCTATCGCGACACCCTGGCCAGCCCCGATCCCGACACCTCGACCGTGGCCCTATCGATTGCTCCGGTCTGGGACCTCAACGATCGGTGGAAACTGGCCCTGGATGTCGGCACCGAATGGGAAAGAGAAGCCGCGGGCAACAAGTCCCGGTCGAACTTCGTGGAACTGGGCGCCATCTATTCGCCCAGCAAGGATCTCGATCTGGCCTTCGGCATCCTGCGCCGATCTGACGATGCGACGCCGGGCAGCACTGTCTACGCGGCGACGGCGGGCATCACCTGGCGCTTCAAGTGAACGGGAAAGCGGGCGCCATGAGCGAGGCATGACTTGGCGCATGGCCCCAAGCGGCAATTTGGGTTACCCTTATGAACGAAATTTCTTACGCTGGTCAGCACCGACCGGGAGCGCATCTTTATGAAAACCATCCTGCTGGTGGACGACTCGGCCACCATCCTGCTGTCGATCTCGAACATACTCGCCAAGGCGGGGTACGGCGTGGAGAAAGCCAACTGCGCGGCCGATGGCCTGAAGAAGTTCAGCGGCGCGACCAAGATCGACCTGCTGATCACCGATCTCAACATGCCCGGCATGAACGGCATCGAGTTCATCAAGGAAGTGAGAAAGCTGCCGAACTACAAGTTCATGCCGATCCTGTTCCTCACCACCGAATCGCAGCAGGCCAAACGCCTCGAGGCCAAGGCGGCGGGAGCTTCCGGCTGGCTGGTCAAACCGGCGACGGCGGACGAGTTGCTCAATACCATCAAGCTGGTGCTACCCTAGGCTCAACACTGGGCACCGCTGCCTTAATCCACAGGATAAGCTTTCCCATGGCGGATCAACAATTTCTCCACTGGCGTGACGAATACTCGGTCGGCGTTGCCGAAATCGATTCGCAACACCAGCGGCTGCTCGAGTTGCTGAACAGGCTGAACACGCTGAGCCCCGAACAGTCGGTGCCGGCGGCCCGCACCGGCGAGGTCATGCAATTGCTGGAGAGCTTCAACGAATATGCCGCCTACCACTTCCTCAACGAAGAGGCGCTGATGCGTGAACATGTCGAGGCCAACGAAGACACCGTCAAGCACATCGTCGCCCACCGTTCCTACTGGTCGATCATCTCGACCTTCAGGAAGCGCTTCCAGGAAGGGGACGAGAAGGTCAATGGCGAACTGGTCGAATACCTGAACCACTGGTGGATCGGCCACATCCTCGAAACCGACCGGCAACTGGGGCAGGAACTCAATCGCCGCGGCGTTCGTTAACTCGCATCCCCATCATGACCGCCGACAGCCCCTGGCATCTCAAGCTGACGCACTTTTCGGAGAAGCATGGTGTTCTGGCGTCCGTGCTTTCCGTGCTGGCGATCTCGTTCGTCGCCGTGCTCTTGGCCCATGCGGTGCTGGATATCTTCAGGGCCATCGGCTGGGTCAACAGCGATCACGATGCGATCGTGGCAAGCACGGCGGTGGCCATGCTCATCTTCGCGGCGGGCCAGGTGCTGGTGAACCGCTTGGTGCTGCGGAAGTCGTTTTCCGGCGTTATCGCCGAAACCGAACGCTGGGCGGCGACCGACCAGCGGCGCATCGACAACTTCGGCCGGATCGCCGATGACCTGCAAGGCGTGGCCAAATTCAACAACGTGTTGCGCGAGCATATCGCCGGTGTCATCAAGACGACCGAAGCCGCCGCGTTCGACATCGCCGACCGGCTGAACCGGATCTGCGGGGTGAGCGACCAGCTGGCCAACGAGGTGAAGGCGTCGGTGCAGGAGTCGGACGCTCTGTCGCAGCAGTCCCAGGAACAGATCCAACGCAACCTCGGTGCCTTGGAGGCCCTGAAGAATTATCAGCAGAACCGCAAGCAGGCGCTACAGGGCGAGCATGCGGCGGTCAGTCATGTGGTGGCCGAGGTCGGCTTGCTGTTGCCGTTGGTCGAACTGATCAAGCAGATCTCCAAGCAGACCAACCTGCTGGCCTTGAACGCGGCCATCGAAGCGGCGCGGGCCGGCGAGGCGGGGCGGGGCTTTGCCGTGGTGGCGGACGAAGTGCGCAAACTCTCCGATCAGACCGGCCAGGCCGCCGCAAAGATATCGGATGGCATCAATGCGGTGTCGTCGGCGATTACCAGCGAGCTCAACCGGACGTTCGCGGCGACCGGGGAGAACGATGACACCAGGCAACTGGACGAAATCGCGGTACGCCTCGGCGAGATGGGTGAACGCTTCACCCAGACCATAGGCTACCTGCATCAGTTGACGGCGTCGCTGGATGTGTCGACCGCCAAGATCTCCAGTGAAGTCATGGAGACGCTCGGCAACCTGCAATTCCAGGATGTCACCCGGCAGCAGATGGAGCACGTGACCGACGGCCTGAACCGCCTCGACGCGCATGTCGGCGAACTGGCCAGCGGAACGCGCCAATGCCTCGAAGGCGATCTCCAGGTGACGCCCCTCGATGCGCACCTGGAATCCATGTTCGATGGTTCGGTGATGGACAGCCAGCGTCAGATCAATGCCAAGACGCTGGGCGCGGCAGGCCATGAAATCAAGGGGGCGTCGAGAATCGAGTTGTTCTAAATTGAGAAAGCACCGGGTATCCCTTCCTTCCAGGGCCGTCATGGCGCCACGGCCGCGGATCGATGAGCGCGTCAGCCTCCCTGAAGCAAACAACATATAGAATACGACGATGATCGATCGCTGGAAGAATAACGCCCTGCTCCAACCGGGAATCCGCAGGGATTTCGCGCTGATCTTTCTTCTCTATTCCGTGCTCGGCATCGTTGCGACGATCGCCTTCAGCAACGCCATCGATCGGCATATCACTTACACCCGGCTGATCGACGACGCCGGACGCCTGCGCATGCTGTCCCAGCGCATTGCCTATCAGGCCCACCATGTCGATGCGCAGACGACCACCGCCCGGCTGAAGCTCAGCCAGCTGGTCGACAGTTTCGACGAGAACCTCGATAACCTGACCGCCCAATCCAATGCGGTGAATCAGCTGGGCGGCGGACCGACGATTTCCGACCGGTCGCTGGCCACCGTCAGCCGCCAATGGAAGGATTTCCGCGCCGCCGCCATCGTCGCCACCGAACAGCCGGTGGGATCGCCACAGTCGCTGCAAGCCCTGTCCTTCATCGACCAGAATTCGGAGAGCCTGCTCAATGCCGCCGACGAGAATGTCAAGAGCATTCTGTCCAGGAGCATCGTCGATTACCAGCAGGTGCAGAGGTTGTTGCCGTTGGCGATGGTTCTGGGGATCATCTTCGCCGTCGGCGCCTACCTGTATATCCTGAAGCGTTTCCTGGTGCCGTTTACCCTGATCCGGCGCATGTCGCAGAAGCTCGCCCAGGGTGAATTTCATGCCCGGGTAGAGCAAGAGGCGCCGGGCGATGTCGGCAAGCTGATCAACACGCTCAATCTCACCGCCGATGCCATGCAGGAGATGTTTCACGAGCGGGTTCATGCCGAGGAAATCGCCAGGGAGAGCGACCTGCGCAACCGTGCCATCCTGGAGACCTCGCATGACGCGGTGGTGGTTACCGACGCACGCGGCGTGATCACTTATGCCAACCTGGCCGTGGAGCAAGTCTTTGGGCGGACGCCTGAGGAGTTGATCGGCAGCGAAGTCTTCATGCTCTACCCGGAACGGGTCCGCAAGACTCACTTCGACGCGATGATTCGTTACCTGACGAATGGGGTGCTGGACAAGGGCTGGCAGTCCATCGAGACCTGGGCATTGCAGAAATCGGGCAAGGAATTTCCCGTCGAGTTGTCGGTCAATTACATCCGTCTGCCCAACGGCGACATGTTTGCCGGGTTTTTCAGGGATCTGACGGCGCGCCGCGAAATGCTCGAGGACCTGCGGCTGCGCAACCGGGCGATCGAGTCGGCGAGCGAGGCCATCATGATCAGCGACGCGCAGGCCTATGACCACCCGACCATTTATGTCAATCCGGCATTTGAACGCCTGACCGGCTATGCGATGGATGAGGCGCTGGGACGCAACGGCCGGATCCTGCTGGACAACGAGGTGGGACAACAGCAGACCGATGCCTTGCGGCATCTGCTGAAGGAGGGGCGGGAAGGCACGGTGGTCTTGAAGTGCTTCCGCAAGAACGGCGACGTCTTCTGGAACGAACTGTCGGTATCGCCGGTGCGCAACAGCCAGGGAACGGTGACACACTCCATCAGCATTTTCAAGGATGTCACCGAGCGCAAGCGCGAGGAGGAGAGTCTCGTCCGCAACGCGCAGTACGACGGCCTGACCGGGCTGCCCAACGGCATCCTGTTCCTGGACCGGCTGCAACACGCGATTTCGTCCGCGCTCCGCCATGAGCGCATGGTCGGCGTGTTGTTCATCGACATCGACCATTTCAAGACGGTCAATGACACTTTCGGCAGGAATTCGGGCGATCGGGTGCTGCTGGAGGCCGCGCAACGCTTGCTGGGAGGTCTGCGCGACGGCGACACGGTGGCGCGCCTGGGGAGCGACGAGTTCGTCCTGTTGCTCGACGAATTGGAACGCGAAGACGACATCGAGCCGCTGGCGGAACGGATCATGAGCAGCATGAGCAAGGCCTTCATGGTCGAAGGCCAGGAGATCTTCATCAGCGCCAGCATCGGCGCCAGTGTCTTCCCCAGGGACGGCGAAGACGGCCAGGAGTTGATACGCAATGCGGATCTCGCCATGTACCGCGCCAAGCAATATGGCAGGAACATCTTCCAGGCCTTTTCCGAGGACATGCAATCCAATATCACCCAGCGGATGACCATGGATGCCAACCTGAGGCGGGCGCTGGAGAGGGATGAACTGGTCCTGCATTACCAGCCTCAGTTGAACCTCGCCAATGGCCGGATTGTCGGCGCGGAAGCGCTGATCCGCTGGGTGCACCCGGAACTGGGCATGGTGTCGCCGATCCAGTTCATCCCCCTGGCGGAAGAAAGTGGGCTGATCGTGCCGATCGGAGAATGGGTGATCGACACCGCTTGTCGCCAGGTCAGGCTGTGGCGCGACGAAGGCACACCGGTGCCGCGTGTCGCGGTCAACATTTCAGCCCGCCAGTTCCGCCAGAAGAACCTGTTGAGTTCCATCGAGCGGAGTCTGAGCGCGCACGGACTGGACGCCTCGGTGCTGGAGATCGAACTGACCGAGAGCATGGTCATGCACGACCCCGACAGAACCATCCAGATCCTGCGCGAGATGCGCGAGATGGGCTTGCACATATCGCTGGACGACTTCGGCACCGGCTATTCCAGCCTGAGCTATCTGCGGCGGTTTCCGATCGACGTGCTGAAAGTCGACCAGTCTTTTGTCCGGGACGTCACCACCAATCCGGACGATGCCGCGATCGCCGCGTCCATCATTGCGCTGGCCCATGGACTGAACCTGACCACGGTGGCCGAGGGCGTCGAAACCGCCGGACAGATGGAATACCTGGTGCGGCAAAAATGCGACGTCATGCAGGGATTCTTCTTCAGCAAACCCCTGCCGGCGGCCCGTTTCGCGATGATGCTGAAATCCGGACAAAACTTGTGAAGATGCCGCCATGATCGATAGCCCGAACATCACCAAAGCGGAATTCGCGCAATTCCAGAAGCTCATCTACAAGATCGCCGGCATCAGCCTGGCCGATTCGAAACAGGTGTTGCTGGTCGGCCGCCTTGGCCGCCGCCTCAAGCATTACGGCGTGTCAACCTTCAGCGAGTACTACCGGATCGTTTCCGGTCCAGGGGCGGAAGAGGAATTGCAGAACATGGTGGACCTCCTCACCACCAATGAAACCTATTTTTTCCGCGAAGAAAAGCATTTCGACTATCTCGCCAATACCATCCTCGCCAAGCATTCCCATGGACAACCGTTCGATGTGTGGAGCGCGGCGAGCTCGACCGGCGAGGAAATCTACACCATCGCCATGGTGCTGGCCGACAAGCTGGGCGTCAACGCCACCTGGACGGTGACCGGCTCCGATATCAGCCAGTCGGTGCTGGCGGTGGCCAGGCGCGGCCTTTACTGGCTGGACCGCACCCGCGGCCTGCCCAAGGACTACTTGCGCAAGTACTGCCTGAAAGGGGTAAGGGAGAACGAGGGCAGTTTCATCATCGCGCCGGAATTGCGCAACCATACCCATTTCATGCAGGTCAACCTCAACACCACCCTCCCCAAACTGGGGAAGTTCAACGTGATCTTCCTGCGCAATGTGATGATCTACTTCGATGCCGACACCAAACGCCAGGTGGTCGAAAGGCTGGCCCAGCAACTGCTGCCCGGCGGTTACCTGATCATCGGCCATTCGGAAAGCCTCAACGGCATCACCGATTGTGTGAAGGCGGTACAACCGACCATCTACAAGTTGCCATGACCAGCCATGATGCTAACTCCCTCCCCTTTCCCACGGGGATCCCCCCCGGGGACTTCCTTCGGGGCGTTTCCTGCGGTCACAAGGGGGGAGGGCCGGCATCGCCGATCTTCCTCAATGCCGGCGATTTCTATTTCGGTGCCGCCCCGCTACAGCTCACCACCCTGCTCGGCTCCTGCGTGACGGTGACGTTCTGGCAGCCGCGCCGGCAGATCGGCGGGATGTGCCATTTCCTTGTTCCGCGCCGACCTGGGGGGGCGAAGCGGCCGGAAACGGCCCTCGATGGCCAATACGCCGAGGAAGCATTTCTGTTGTTCGATCGGGCGGTGGCGGACAACGGCTGCGGGCCTGAACAGTTCCAGGCCAAGCTTTTCGGCGGCGGCAACATGTTTCCCGGCCGAACCTCCGGCATCGATGTCGGGGCGCAAAACATCGCCGCCGCGCGGCTGCTCCTGAGGCGGCGCGGCATCCCGCTGCTGGCCGAGCATGCCGGCGGCGCCGGGCATCGCAAATTGATATTCGACCTGGCGACGGGAGAAGTGCAGATGCATTTTGTGGACATTACGAAAGAGCGGGACCATGGCTAAGATCCGGGTAATGATCGTCGACGATTCCGCCGTGGTGCGCCAGGTGATCCGCGAAAACCTCGAAAGGGAAGTCGACATCGAGGTGATCGGCGCCGCTGCCGATCCGCTGTTCGCACTGGACCGCATGAAGAACAACTGGCCCGACGTGATCACGCTGGACGTCGAGATGCCGCGCATGGACGGCATCACCTTCCTGCGCAAGATCATGTCGGAGCATCCGACGCCGGTGGTGATCTGCTCCTCGTTGGCGGAAAAAGGCGCCGAAACCACCATGGAAGCGCTGGCCGCCGGGGCGGTGGCGATCATCACCAAGCCCAGGATGGGGGTCAAGCAGTTTCTCCAGGACGCCTCCAACGACCTGGTCACGGCGGTCCGTTCGGCGGCCCGTTCCAATGTGCGCAATATCCATCCCAGTTGTACCGTGGCGTCGGCCGCGCCCAAGCTGACCGCCGATGCGATGCTGGCGGCGCGCGCGGCGGCGTCCACGGCGATGTCGAAAACCACTGAAAGCATCATCGCCATCGGCACCTCGACCGGCGGCACCCAGGCCCTGGAGGTGGTGCTGACCATGCTGCCGGCGGTCTGTCCAGGCATTGTCGTGGTTCAGCACATGCCGGAGAAATTCACCGCACTGTTTGCCGAGCGCCTGAATACCCTGTGCCGGATGGAAGTGCGGGAAGCCCGCAACAGCGACCGGGTGATTCCCGGCCGGGTGTTGATCGCCCCGGGCGGCCGTCACATGATGCTGAGGCGCAGCGGTGCCCAATACATCGTCGAAGTGGTCGACGGTCCGCTGGTCAACCGGCATAAACCGTCGGTCGATGTGCTGTTCCGTTCCGTCGCCCAGGTCGCCGGCAAGAACGCGCTGGGCATCATCATGACCGGCATGGGTGATGACGGCGCGCGCGGCCTGAACGAGATGCATGAGGCCGGCGCCGCAACGGTGGCGCAGGACGAAGCCACTTGCGTGGTTTTCGGCATGCCCAAGGAAGCCATCAAGCTCGGCGCCGCGGACAAGGTCATGCCGCTGGAACTGATCGCCCGGGAAATTATCGCTTACCAATGAGCCCGCCGCCCGACGCATCCAGCAAGGATATCGAACAACAGGCCAGGACCATCCACCCGGGTCAGTGGGCGGTGGAAGAGCGCCAGCCGATCGCCACGCTGCTCGGTTCCTGTGTCGCGGTGTGCCTGTTCGATCCGAAGCTGCGCTTCGGCGGCCTCAATCACTTCATGCTGCCGATCCGCACCCGGGCGAGCGACAGCGAGTATGACTCGCTGTTGCGCGGCGACTATGCCATGGAAGTATTGGTCAATGCCATGCTGGGCAAGGGCGCCCAAAAGCAACGCATGGTCGCCAAGGCTTTCGGCGGCGGCAACGTCGTCAGCTCCCTGCGCAAGTCGATCGGTGATGGTAACATCAGCTTTACGCGATCCTGGCTGGAGCGCGAGGGCATCACCCTGGTTGCTTCCGACTTCGGCGGTCCCTGGGCGCGCAAGGTGATTTTCGAGCCGGCCACCGGGGATGCATACTGCAAGCGGATTCAATCGTCGCAGGCGATCACCTCGCAGGTAACGCAGGAGGAAGTGGCTTACGAAAACAGCTTGCTCGGACCAAGCACGCCACGCGAAAAGAAGATCGAGCTGTTTTGAGACTGCCCGCGGCCGCTATGTCCGAATGAGCCGCCGGCCCGGCAACGGAATAGGCTCTTGAGGGGGAACAGGGAAGTGTCAGGGGTGCCTCCGATGAGAGGCCCGCGTTGGCGGGCATTCAAATTATGGCTGCTGTTGGCGCTGCTGTGCGCTCTCGGCCTGTCCATCTGGTGGCTGCACTTATCCGGCCCCGCCGCGCCCGCAATCGCCAGCCTGCTGACGGACGAGGAACGCGCCTGGCTCGCCGAGCACCCGGTGTTGCGTCTGGCGCCCGATCCCAACTTTCCGCCGATAGAATATTTCGACGAGACCGGGCATTACCGCGGGCTGATCGCCGACTACTACCCGCTGATCGAAGCGCGCCTCGGGCTGCGCTTCCAGCTCGTCCGGGCAGCCACCTGGGACGAAGTGCTGAACCTGGCGAAGCGCCGTGAAGTGGATATCCTCGGCGCGGCGCAGCAGACCCCGGCGCGCAGCGAGTACCTGAATTTCAGCCAGGCCATCATCGATATTCCGAATGTGGTCATCGTGCCCAGGCAGGTGGAAGGCGTCGTCGATTTTTCGCGGCTCGCGGGCAAGAGGCTCGCCATCACCCGCGGCAACGCGCTGGATGAGTATGTGCGCGCCAACTTTCCGGCCATCCGGGTCGTTGCCGTCGCCGATGACCTGGCGGGCTTGCGGGATGTGTCGTTTGGCCGCTCGGATGCGACGGTGGTCAATCTGGCCATTGCCTCTTATCTGATCGGCAAACATGGCATCGCCAATTTGCGGGTGGCGGGCGATTCCGGCCGCTCCAACGCCTTGCATATTGCTTCGCGCAACGACTGGCCGATCCTAAACCAGATTTTGGCGAAGGGCCTGGCGTCGATCACCGAGGCTGAACACCAGGAGATCTACCGGCGCTGGATCAAGCTCGACGACCGCATCAACACACGCCAGAACTTGATGCTGCTGTTGGGCACGGGTGCATTATTTACGCTGGTGGTGATCGTCGTCCTGCTGTTCAACCGTTCATTGCGCCGGCAAGTAGACGCCCGGACCGCCGCTCTCAATCGGGAACTGGCGGAACGCGGGCAGGCGGAAGACGCCTTGCGGCAGAGCATCGAGGTATTCGAGGCGATTCAGCTCTCCATCACCGAAACCATATTGCTGACGGATTTGCAGGGAAACATCATCAGCGCCAACCCGACGGCCGCCCAGCGTCTCGGACGGCCGCTCCCCGAAACCATCGGCGGCAATATATTCCGCCTGCTGCCGGCGCATGTGGCACAGGAAAGACGTGCTTACTTCGACGCCGTCATCCGTTCGAAGAAGCCCTTCACCACCGATGACGACCGAAATGGCAGATCCTATTTCGCCACCTATTTCCCGGTGCTCGACAGCCAGGGCGAAGTCTCAGCGATTGCCGTGATCGCCACCGATGTAACCGAGAGGAAACAGGCCGAAAACCTGCAATTGGCCCTGCACAGCATTTCCGAAGCTTCGCATTCCGCGCTGGACCTGCCGACACTGCTGGAGCAGATCCACCAGATCATCGGCAACATGATGCCGGCGAAGAATTTCTACGTGGCGCTCTACAACGAGAGCACCGGGGAAATCAGCTTTCCCTATTTCGTCGACGAGCATGACCCGGTTCCCTCGCCCCGCAAGTTCGGCGCCGGCGGCTTGACCGACGTAGTGCTGAGGACCGGGGAAGCCTTGCTGCTGACTCCGGAGTCGCAGGCCGCCGTAGCCGGGGAAGAAAATATCGTACTGGGCAGCGATTCCCTAGACTGGCTGGGGGTACCGCTCAAGACCGAAAAGCGCACCGTCGGCGTGCTGGCGGTTCAAACGTATTCGGCGCATGTCCGCTACACCGAGCGGGACAAGACGCTGCTGCAATTCGTCTCGGAGCAGGTGGCCATGTCCATCGAGCGCGCCCAGGCGGAGAAGGCGCGTTTCGACAGCGCCGAGGAACTGCGGGTGATTTACGATACGGCCAGTGTCGCCATCTTCGAGGGAGACTTAAGCGGGGATCTGATTCACGCCAATCGGCGCATGGCGGAAATGTTTCGCTGTCCCTTGGAAAAGCTGATCGGCAGCGAATATGTGGCGCACATCCATCCCGACGAGCGGGAAGCCGGTCGGCAAAACCTGCTGGGGCTGCTGACCGGCGACCTCCGCACCGTCGATCTGGAGCGGCGCTACCGGCGCGAAGACGGCAGCGAGTTCTGGGGGCACCTGACCGCCCGCCAGAGACTGGACTCCCAGGGGAAGGTGGTTGCCCTGGTGGGCGTGATCACGGACATTACCGAACGCAAGCAGGCCGAAGCCCATCTGCAACTGGCCGCCAACGTGTTTACCTATGCCCAGGAAGGCATCACCATCACCGACGCCGAAGGCAATATCATCGACGTCAATGACACGTTCACGCGCATTACCGGCTACAGCCGCGTGGAGGCCATCGGCAAGAATCCGCGCATCCTCAAGTCGGGCCGCCAGGACCAGGAATTCTATGCGGGCATGTGGAGCGATTTGAAGACCAAGGGGCATTGGTCCGGCGAAATATGGAACCGGCGCAAGACCGGCGAGGTGTATGTGGAAATGCTCAACATCAGCGCCGTGACGGATGCCGCCGGGGTGCCGCAGAACTACGTCGCGCTGTTCTCCGACATCTCTTCCCTCAAGGAGCATCAAAACCAGCTGGAGCGGATCGCCCACTACGACGCGCTCACCGGCCTGCCCAACCGGGTGGTGCTGGCCGATCGCCTGCGGCAGGCCACCGCGCAGACGCGGCGGCGGGAAAACCTCATGGCGCTGGTCTATCTCGACCTCGACGGCTTCAAGGAAGTCAATGACAACCATGGCCACGAAACCGGCGACGCCTTGCTGATCGTCCTCTCGCAGCGCTTGAAGGAAGCCTTGCGCGAGGGCGATACCCTGGCCCGCATCGGCGGCGATGAGTTCGTCGCGGTGCTCACAGACCTGACCAGCATCCGTGAATGCGAGGTGGTCCTTTCCCGGTTGTTGCAGGCCGCCGCTTCTCCGGTGCAGATCAAGGAAATTACGCTGCGCGTTTCCGCCAGTCTGGGAGTGACGCTGTTCCCCCTCGACAGCGGTGACCCGGACACCTTGCTGCGCCATGCCGACCAGGCCATGTATCAGGCCAAGCAGGCCGGAAAAAACCGCTACCACCTGTTCGACCAGGAACACGACAAGCTGACGCGATCCCACCAGGAGAGCTACCAGCGCATCGCCCAGGCGCTGGAAGACGAGGAGTTCGTGCTCTATTACCAACCCAAGGTCAACATGCGCGAGGGCAGGGTGATTGGCGTGGAAGCGCTGATCCGCTGGCAGCACCCGGAACGGGGCGTGGTGGCGCCGGGAGAATTTCTGCCGGTGATCGAGGGCAGCGAACTGATTTCCAAGCTGGGCGACTGGGTGCTGAATACGGCGCTGGAGCAGATGGCCGCCTGGGCTCGGGACGGGTTCGAGATTGCGGTCAGCGTCAACATCGCCGCCCACCATTTGCAGCAGCATGATTTCCTCGACGGCCTGAAAGAGAAACTCGCCCTCCATCGCTCGGTCACGGCGCGGAACCTCGAACTGGAGTTGCTGGAGACGGCGGCCTTGGAAGACGTCCTCCATGTCTCCCAGGTCATCAAGGATTGCCAGGCACTGGGCGTGACTATTTCCCTGGACGATTTCGGCACCGGCTATTCATCGCTGACCTATCTCAAGCGCCTGCCGGCGGATATCCTCAAGATCGACCAGAGCTTCGTGCAGGACATGCTGTGGGACACCGAAGACCTTTCCATCGTCGAGGGCGTCATCGGCCTCGCCGCCGCCTTTCATCGCACCGTGATCGCGGAGGGAGTGGAAACGACCGAGCACGGACAGATGCTCCTCAAGCTGGGCTGCGATTATGGCCAGGGTTATGGCATCGCCCGTCCCATGCCCGCCGACAAGCTGATCCAGTGGACGCGCGAGTGGCAACAGGATCCGAGTTGGGCGGCGTGCCGGGACCTGGTTTTGAACCGCAACGAACTGCCCCTGGTGTATGCCGAGGTCGATCATCGCTACTGGGTCAGGTGGATGGGCAACTGGCTGACCGGCGTATCCGACCGGCCGCCGCCCTTCGATTCCCATCACTGCCGCTTCGGCGCCTGGTATCACGGCGAAGGCAGCAACCACTATGGACATATGCCGGAGTTCCAGGCCATCGACGCGGTCCATGAAGAAGTGCACCAGTTGGGCCAGGAACTCGTCGCCCACAAGTCGGCAAATCGACTGAATGACGCCCAGGCGGCCTTCGTCGATCTCAATACGCTGCGCGACAAATTGATCGGCAAGCTGCTGGCTTTGTCGGCGGCCTTGAGCCAGGGGCGCAAGTAAGACCCAGCGTCAACCGCTCCGGAAGCTGCGCCGCTTTGGTGCATAGAGTATTTCGACGCACCATGATCGGTCTGGCCAGGGTTTCATCCAGCCGCTGGAAATACTTCCCCAATCTCCCAAAGCCTTGCCGCACTTGGCTGGCGTGGCATTTAGCCGATCCTCGTGCCAGCCCTGGCACGCAATTCGCTGATACTGGTCTGTCGCGTCACCACGCGCACCGGTTTGGCCCATTTCTCAACTACCAGGGAGTTCCCATGAAACGTCGCAACTTCATCAAGGCGCTGACGCTGTCCGCCTCGATCGCCGCCATCGGCGCCACTTCATTCGCCGCACGAGCCGCCGATACCATCAAGGTCGGCATTTTGCACTCTCTTTCCGGCACCATGGCCATTTCGGAAACGGCGCTGAAGGAAACCGCGCTGATGGCCATCGCCGAGATCAACGCCAAAGGCGGGGTGCTGGGCAAACAACTGGAGCCGGTGGTGGTCGACCCGGCGTCGAACTGGCCGCTGTTCGCCGAGAAGGCCCGGCAACTGCTGAGCCAGGACAAAGTCGCCGTGACCTTCGGCTGCTGGACCTCGGTGTCGCGCAAGTCGGTGAACCCGGTGTTCAAGGAACTCAACGGCCTGCTCTTTTATCCGGTGCAATACGAAGGCGAAGAACTGGAAAAGAACGTCTTCTACACCGGCGCCGCGCCCAACCAGCAGGCCATTCCGGCGGTCGAATACCTGATGAGCAAGGACGGCGGCTCGGCCAAGCGCTGGGTTCTGCTCGGCACCGACTACGTCTATCCGCGCACCACCAACAAGATCCTGCGCGCCTTCCTGAAGAGCAAGGGCGTCGCCGATGCCGATATCATGGAGGACTACACACCTTTCGGCCATTCCGATTACCAGACCATCATCGCCAAGATCAAGAAGTTCGCCGCCGAAGGCAAGAAGACGGCGGTGGTGTCGACCATCAACGGCGACTCCAACGTGCCGTTCTACAAGGAGCTCGGCAACGCCGGCCTGAAGGCCACCGACGTGCCGGTGGTGGCTTTCTCGGTGGGCGAAGAGGAACTGCGCGGCGTCGATACCAAGCCGCTGGTGGGCCATCTCGCCGCCTGGAACTACTTCCAGTCGATCAAGAATCCGCAGAACGACGCCTTCATCAAGATGTACCGCGACTGGGCCAAGAAGCAGAAGCTGCCGAAGGCCGAGAGCGTGGTCACCAACGACCCGATGGAAGCCACTTACGTCGGCATCCACATGTGGGCGCAGGCGGCCGAGAAGGCCAAGACCACCGACGTGAATAAGGTCATCGCCGCCGTCGGCGGGCAGAAGTTCAAGGCGCCGTCCGGCTTCGAGATCCAGATGGACGCCAAGAACCATCACTTGCACAAGCCGGTGTTCATCGGCGAAGTCAAGGCCGACGGCCAGTTCAATGTGGTCTGGAAGACCAAGGGCCCGGTCAAGGCCCAGCCCTGGAGCCCGTTCATCGTCGGCAACGACAAGAAGAAGGACGAGCCGGATAGCAAGTAATCCAGCGTGATGCAGCAGACCCTCCGGCCGAGGCCGGAGGGTATTCCGGCCCAATCGAAACATGAAACCCATCCTCCTCGCCCTGCTGCTCTGGCTCTTCGCGCTGCCGTCATTTGCGGCGCTGGACCCGGCCGTGGTGCAGCAGCTGGCGGCCGAGGACTCGGACCTGAAAATCGCCGCGATCCAGAAGCTCGCGCAGAGCGCCGACGGACAGGCCCTCAAGGTTCTCAAGGCGATGAACGAGGAGGCGCTGTTCGCCGCCGGCGATCAGGTATTTCTCAAGGATAAGGACCAGGCTGTCGATGCAGCCAGCGGCGCGGCAATTACACCGCCGCCGGAGAATGCCGACTCGGTGACCATCAACAACCGGGTCCGCGGCGAACTCGCCGGGGCGCTGGCGGCGTTGCGGTTGTTCAGTCCCGAGCGGCACATGCGTCTCGCCGCGGCCAAGGAGTTGACGCTGAGTCTCGCCAGCGAGCCCGATGCCGGCATGGCGCCCATGCTGGCGCGTGCCCGCGACCAGGAGAGCGACGACAAGGTGAAGGCGGCACTCGCCCAGGCATACGCCTTGGCCACGCTAAAGCACGCCGACGCCGCGGCACGTCTGGATGCGGTGAAGGCGCTGGCCGGCAGCGGCGACCCGAACATCAAGCTGCTGCTATTGGCGACGATGGAACCGGCCAACGAAGCGGAGGTGACGGTGCGCCGCGCCGCCATCGCCGCGCATGCCGAAGTCAAGTCGCGGCTGGCGCTCGGCGAGACCGTCGGGCGTATTTTTTCCGGCTTGTCGCTCGGTAGCATCCTGTTGCTGGCGGCGCTTGGCCTCGCCATCACCTACGGCGTCATGGGCGTGATCAACATGGCGCACGGCGAACTGCTGATGATCGGCGCCTATGCCGCCTACTTCATGCAGGGCCTGTTCCGCAGCTACCTGCCGGGCTGGCTCGACTGGTATGTCGTCGCCGCAATTCCGGTCGCCTTCCTGGCCGCCGCCGCCGTCGGGGTGCTCCTGGAACGCACGGTGATCCGCTGGCTCTACGGCCGGCCGCTGGAAACCCTGCTAGCCACCTGGGGTTTGAGCCTGATCCTGATCCAGGCGGCCCGCGTGTTGTTCGGCGCGCAGAACGTCGAGGTCGCCAATCCGTCATGGATGTCCGGCGGCATCGAGCTGATGCCGAGCATCGTGCTGCCGCTCAACCGCATCGTCATCGTCGGTTTTGCGCTGCTGGTGCTGGCGCTGGTATGGGTGCTGATGAACCGCACCCGGCTCGGCCTGTTCGTCCGCGCAGTGACGCAGAACCGTGCCATGGCCGGCTGCGTCGGGGTGCCGACGGCGCGCATCGACAGCGTGGCCTTTGCGCTCGGCGCCGGCATCGCCGGACTGGGCGGGGTGGCGTTGTCGCAGATCGCCAACGTCGGCCCCGACATGGGCCAGGGCTATATCGTCGATTCCTTCATGGTGGTGGTGCTGGGCGGCGTCGGCCAGCTCGCCGGCGCGGTGTGGGCGGCCCTGGGCCTGGGCGTTGTCTCCAAGTTCCTCGAAGGCTGGGCCGGCGCGGTGGTCGCCAAGATCGTGGTGCTGGTGTTCATCATCATGTTCATCCAGAAGCGGCCGCAGGGACTGTTTGCCCTCAAGGGCAGGTTCGTCGAGACATGAGAACGCCCTTGGTGATCCGTTTCTTCACCGCAACGTCCCGGAAGGGCTGGATGGCGCTTGGCGTTTTTGCTTCGATTGCGCTGGTGCTGCTGCCGTTGCTGCATCTGGCCGTGCCGCCGGATCACCCGTTGCATGTATCCGCCTACGTCATCGCGGTGGGCGGCAAGATTATGTGCTACGCCATCGTCGCCGTGGCGATGGACTTGATCTGGGGCTATGCGGGGATACTCAGCCTCGGCCACGGGGTGTTCTTCGCGCTCGGCGGCTATGCCTTCGGCCAGTACCTGATGCGCCAGATCGGCCGCGACGGCGCCTACCACGCCGACCTGCCGGACTTCATGGTGTTCCTCGACTGGAAGTCGCTGCCCTGGTACTGGTTCGGCAGCGACAGCTTCGGCCTGGCGCTGTTCAAGGTGGTGGCGATTCCGGGGCTCCTGGCCCTGGTGTTCGGCTTCTTCGCCTTCCGCTCGCGCATCAAGGGAGTCTACTTCTCCATCATTACCCAGGCCATGACCTACGCCTTCATGCTGCTGTTCTTCCGCAACGAAACCGGCTTCGGCGGCAACAACGGCTTCACCGATTTCAAGCGCATCCTCAACTACCCGATCACCGCGCCGGAGATGCGCGTGGCGCTATTCGGACTGTCGGCGCTGATGCTGATGTTCACGCTGCTGCTGGGACGCTACCTGGTCACCTCCAAGTTCGGCCGCGTACTGACCGCCATCCGCGACGCCGAGAGCCGGGTCATGTTCATCGGCTACAACCCCCTGCACTACAAGCTGTTCATCTGGACTGTGTCGGCCATGCTGTGCGGCATCGCCGGGGCGCTGTACGTGCCGCAGGTCGGCATCATCAATCCGGGCGAGATGTCGCCGGCCAACTCCATCGAGATCGCCATCTGGGTGGCGGTGGGCGGCCGCGCCACCCTGATCGGTCCGGTGATCGGCGCGGCCATCGTCAATCTTTCCAAGAGCTTTTTCACCCAGGCCTTCCCCGACTACTGGCTGTTCTTCCTCGGCGCGCTGTTCGTGGTCGTGACGCTCTACCTGCCGGATGGGGTGGTGGGTTTGTGGAAGCGGCTGAGTCAGACGTGGAAGGCGCGTCGATCATGAGCGGCATCCCACAGGGGCTTCCTCCGGTCGTGGAACTCAGCGTCGGCCGCATCGATGTCGCCGAGGATCAGGTCAACCTCGGCCATCTGGTCGAGGCGGGCGAGGTAGACCTTTCACACAACGTGATCCTCTACCTCGAAGGCATCACCGTCAGCTTCGACGGCTTCAAGGCGCTGAACAAGCTGGCGTTGACCATCGATGTCGGCGAGCTGCGCTGCATCATCGGCCCCAACGGGGCGGGCAAGACCACCATGATGGATGTCATCACCGGCAAGACCCGGCCCGATCGCGGCAAGGCTTTCTTCGGCCAGACGCTCGACCTGACCAAAATGTCCGAACCGGAAATCGCCCACGCCGGCATCGGCCGCAAGTTCCAGAAGCCGACCATCTTCGAGAACCACTCGGTGTTCGACAATCTCGAGCTGGCGATGAAGATAGACAAGCGCGTGCGCCGCAGCCTGTTCTCTGCCATCGACGACGAGACGCGCGACCGCATCGCCGACACCCTCAAACAGATCCGCTTAGAGGACGCCGCCGACCGCCCCGCGGGCCTGCTCTCGCACGGTCAGAAGCAGTGGCTGGAGATCGGCATGCTGTTGATGCAGGACCCGCGCCTGCTGCTGCTCGACGAACCGGTGGCGGGCATGACCGACGAGGAAACCGAGCGCACCGCCGAGCTGTTCAAGTCGCTGGCCGGCAAGCACTCGCTGGTGGTGGTCGAACACGACATGGCCTTTATCGAACAACTCGGTGGCAAGGTGACGGTGCTGCACGAAGGCTCGGTGCTGGCCGAAGGCGATCTCGCCACGGTACAGAACGACCAGCGCGTGATCGAAGTCTATCTTGGTAGATAAGCCGAAGGCGCGCCAACCATCATGCTGAAAGTCGACCATCTCAACCAGTATTACGGCGGCAGCCACATCCTCAGAGATATCGGCTTCGACGCGCCCACCGGCAAGGTCACCACGCTGCTTGGCCGCAACGGCGTCGGCAAGACCACGTTGCTGAAATGCTTGATGGGTCTCGTGCCAACAAAAAGCGGCCAGATCAATTTTGGCACACAGGACATCACCCATGCCCCATCGTACGAGCGCGTCCAGGCCGGCATCGGCTATGTGCCGCAGGGCCGCGAAATCTTCCCGCGCCTGACCGTCGAGGAGAACCTGCGCATGGGGCTGGCCACCCGTCCCGCCGGCACCAGGATTCCGGAGCCGATCTTCGATATGTTCCCGGTCCTCAAGCAGATGCTGCGGCGGCGCGGCGGGGATCTCTCCGGTGGCCAGCAGCAGCAACTGGCGATCGGACGCGCCCTGGCCTTCGGCCCGAAACTCTTGATCCTCGACGAACCGACCGAAGGCATTCAGCCCTCCATCATCAAAGACATCGAGCGTGTCATCCGCACGCTCGCCGCCGAAGGCAGCATGGCCATCCTGCTGGTCGAGCAGTACTACGACTTCGCCCAGTCGCTGGCCGACCACTACCTGGTCATGGAGCGCGGCGAGATCATCCGGCGCGGCGCCGGCGCCGACATGGAAAAAGACGGCGTGCGGGAACTGCTTTCGGTATGATCGTGAGTGCATGTTACGAGAGCCCGCATTCGATACTGTACCGGCGACCGGCTGGCAAGCTCGCCTCGACCTGCGCTTCGAACGCCGCGACAACGCCACCATCCTCGCTGCACGCGAGCATAGCGGTCCGCTGCGCGTGCAGAAAGCCCTGCATCCGGAAGGTCCGGCGGTCTGCCATGCCATCGTCCTGCATCCGCCGTCGGGCATCGCCGGCGGTGACCAGCTGGCGATCACGGTTGCCGCCGGAGAGGCAAGCCATGCGCTGCTCACCACGCCGGGCGCCGGCAAATGGTATCGCTCCGCCGCGCCGTGGGCCAGCCAGGCACTGAACTTCGAAGTGGCTGCGACCGCGAAGCTTGAATGGCTGCCACAGGAGACGATCGTCTTCGACGGCGCGTTGGCGGATATGCAGAGCCGTATCAGCCTGGCGGCCGGCGCGCGCTATCTGGGTTGGGAGGTGCTGTGTCTGGGCCGGCGCGCATCGAGTGAATGCTTTGCCACTGGTCACTTGAAATTGAGCACCCGCATCGAGCAGGATGGCAAATTGTTATGGCTCGAACAGGGCCGGTTGTCGGGCGGTTCGCCGCTGCTGGATTCGACCGTCGGGCTGGCCGGGTTCACGGTCTGCGGCACGCTGATGGCGGCCGGCGAGAACATACCACCGGCTTTACTGGCGGCCTGCCGCACTGTCTCAGCGTCGGAGAGCGGTGCACGGCAGGGTCTCACCGCCTTGCCGCAACTGCTGGTGGCGCGCTACCTGGGCCATTCGTCGGAAGCGGCGCGCGCCTGGTTCGTCGCACTGTGGCGGGTGCTACGGCCCGCGCTGCTCGGACAGGAGGCACAGGCGCCGCGCATCTGGAATACGTGATGAACCACGGAGAAATGCAATGGAACTGACACCCCGAGAAAAAGACAAGCTCCTGATCTTCACCGCCGGCCTGCTTGCGGAACGCCGCAAGGAGCGCGGACTCAAGCT
>JBAYJH010000049.1:0-21740 GCA_041665185.1 Sterolibacterium sp. | reverse complement strand
TAGCACACCGTGGAAGCAATAATGCCCATCAACCGAGACGACGCGGTGCATACGCTCCAGTACTTGCGTCGAAGTCAAGGCAACGCTCAACGTCAAATGCTTGAAATAGCATATCCATCATCGGCCGAACAACTCCATCGATCTCAACATTATCCAGACTGTCGATCCAGACTTCAGGGAGAATCATGTGCGGTCGGTCGGATGAGGATTCGCTGAATGGTCGAAATATGTCGCCAATACCGAGTTCGTAACCTGTGGTATGTAGTATCGCAAAGCTTAGCACTGCCGGGCCAGCAAATCCCCATTCCTTTGCTGCGTCGGTGAATTGCGAGACAACGCCTCTGAAAAACCTAGTCATACTGGTTGACCAAATAACTGAGCGTACCCCATCCTGCCCCTCGCGCGTCGTACCTCCGATCCGAACGGCTTCCATCGCGCCGGTACGAAATATATGAGTGTAGGCGGGCAACCCGTTCCTTGCACTTCCACCAGGATGAACAATTAGGCCATCCAAGTTAAACGTTCGGCTACCACCACCCCAATCATTGCCCATAAACCTGGTGAAACCACCTGCGTACAAAGGTTGCAAATCGACTGAATGCTTTCCTGCAAGTCCTGCAATCGGGACGAAGTGCGCTGCCAAGATCGGCCCTTCCACAAGCTGCTTGGGCGTTTTGCGTTCAATGACCATTTGAAGCCGCATGTCGATAAAGCGCCTTGCTTTGTCGGCAAGGGTAGCCGTTCGATCAAATGCCGATCGAAGTTGACCATATGTCAGATCGCTAGTGCTTGTCCCGTTTCGCATGACAAACCTCCGGGAATTGTTGTTGACGCGGAAGCAATGCGGGCCATCGAATGACGATGGGATGCGTACGATCAACACGTAACCGCCGGTCACATCGACGTGATGGAACTGGATACCCTGGACCCGAGGCTCTGGTCCTCCATTCAAGACTTGCGACAGCCTTCGCTTCGCAGAGTCATGGAGTTCACCTGTAATGGGCGAGAGCTCATCCGCCGAGCCAGCGACTTCAGCTATTCCATAAACCAAGTAGCCACCGTCCGCATTCGCGAAAGCGCATACATCCTTGACGAATTCCTGCTTTCCCGGATCAGTGCTGACCGGCAAGCCGCGCTTAAAGTCGAGCGTGCCTGATTCTGGGCAATGATCATCACATAGCTTTTGCAAAAATGCAGCATCAACCTGACTGATATTGGCAAGTAGCACCTGCGGATCCTTTGGGAAAACTTGGTCAAGTTAGAGGGTGCTCAATATACACTGGCGCGATAAGGTCGCGCCAGCCAGCTATGTCAGACGTTGAATGGCCGCTTCGAAATCCGCCGAAGCATCCGCGTTGGACACGGAGCACTCATTCACTGATGACGGAAGCAGTCGTTCTGTTGGTATTCCACCTCAACGGCGGCAACCTGCACGACTCCGGCCACTCAGTTGACTCGGTGCCAACGGCAGCAAAGGCCGATTAGTGTGAATTGGCCCTTCGGTAGGTCTCGAAGTACTGCGGTCACTCGGAAGGCGGCTATGGAAGCATTATCGGTGGTGGGATTGAGCAGAATACGCACTATTCCCGAGCAGAGTGGCGAGGTCGCCCCATGTCTCGACACGCCAATATGCGCGTATCGTGCATCATTGGGCCGAAGCTGTCGGACTCGATCCATCCGTCTATGGGACGCACTCGATGCGGAGAACCAAAGCAACCCTGATCTACAAACGCACGAAGAACCTGCGCGCCGTTCAACTGTTACTTGGCCATTCCAAACTGGAAAGTACGGTTCGCTACCTCGGCATCGAGGTGGATGACGCACAGGAGATCTCCGAGCAGACTGAAATCTAGCCAGGACCTTGCGGCTGCACGAGCACATCACCCGTGTGGCCGGTTTCTGGCATCATGCTGAACGCGAGCAGTCGGTCAGGCAGTCTAAAGAACTGACGTGGGAGTTCGGCGCAATGTGCTTTGACGCAACCATTGGCGAAGGGCTGTCGAGGATTTCGGCGCCGTGCACTAAAAGGGCGCCCAGATGAACCACAATGTCTTTGCCGTGACACTCGCGAGTGACATGACGTCGACATCGTCAATGGATCGTTCACCTACTGCTTCCGAAACTGTTCAAGCCTTACCAAATTTCCCAAGTAAAACGTTGCTGCCTACCGTATTCAGCAGTTCCAAATGTTCACCAAGCACCTTCCAGGCCTCGCGCATTTCCGGTCTTAATGTCTGTCGTTGATAGATTCGCTTGATCCGATTCGGCTCAACGTGGTTCAGACATTTTTCAATGACGTCCGGCCGAACGCCGAGATCCCCCATCATGGTTGCTCCTGTTCGCCTCAGGTCATGTGACGTCCATTTCCCTCCTGGCAACATTAGTGAATTGGTGTGGGGGCTTCGTCCCGACAGCGGTCTTTTGTCCCCCCTCTGCCGGTCTCCAATCCGCTTGGTCAAGCTCTTCTCGCACACATGGCCCATGTGCCGTGCCGCCGGAAAGACATACTCCGACAGCTGGCGCTCATGCTTCTCCGCCTCAGCCGATGAGAGCGCTTTGAGCTCGGTGAATTGTCGGACAGCAAAGGCCGACAAGTCGACGACATGCTCTTTTTTGGTCTTGGTGATCTCTTTGGGAACCGTCCAAACATTGTCATCAAAATTGATGTCCGTCCACTTGGTTTGGCTGAGCTCCCCTACCCGGGCCAATGTGGAGAGCATGATCCAGATCGCATATTGGCCAGACGGAACCATCCCTGCCTCGGGTAAGGCCATCGCGAGCTGACGAATCTCCGAATCAGAAAGGACTCTATCACGCTCCTGGGCAAGTCCTCCCCAGCTTGCCTTCTTCAGGCCAATCGTCGGATCGCTGGGTATCATCTCCCGGATAAGCGCGAAGGCGAACATCTGACGCAGGTCGGCGAGGACTATGCCAACAGTGCGGGTAACGCCTCTCTTCGCGACATTGTCCAGAAGGTGGGTTATGTGTGCCCTGCGCAATGACGCGAGCGGAACGGTTCCGATCTCGGGCAGGACATCCTTCTTGAACTGACGCTCCACTTCGGCTCCGCCGTCGACGCGTCTGCGGCGGAGGTCTTTCTTCATCCAGTCTTCAAACAGTTCAGTGACCGTTTGCGGAAGCGCGTCACGAACCACGACGGCGGCAACCTGGGTCTCCCGATGCGCGTGGGGATCCGTGCCGCCGCTGAGAAGGTTGCGACATTCCGAGGCTCGAACCCTGGCTCCTGCAAGACTGGTGTCGGGGTAATTGCCGAGTCCAAGTTTTCGCCGCTTGCCATCGACTCCAAAGCGGTAAATGAAAAGCCAGTCTTTGCTTGTCGGGCGGATGCGCAGGTAGAGATTGCCACCGTCGGCGAGAAGAACCTCGCCTTCCAGTATCTTGGCGGCCATGCATTTTCGATCGGTAAGTTGTTTTTCGGCCATGGGAATTATCCTGTGCAAGGGGTAGCTTCCAGGGGAACCGCCAGGGGAACCGGTGACATGTGATACAGAGTGATATGCAATTATGTCAAATTATATAACATTATGTTTGTTCAATTACTTACGTAACTATTATATCAAATATCGCCGAGATAAAAAGGACCAAATACCTGGATGGGGTGCAAGGGGTCGAGTGTTCGAATCACTCCGTCCCGACCAGTAATACCAAGGGTTTCCGCCGAAGGGCCGAAACCCTTTTTCTTTGGTTTTGCAAAGAATCCCCTCCTACCTCCACATTACCCCCACAATTCCTTTTACTGCGCTAGGGACGAGCGTGCGGGCAGCATGTCGAAAATAATTCCACCGAATATAAGAACACCCTGTACAATGCGCGCCTTGCTTTGCCGTGGGAATCATCGGCAACCGCAAGAAACTGAAAACGCGCTTCGCAAACCGCAGCAGTCACGCAGCAACCTTAAGCTCCTCCCGCCTCCTGGTGCCGATTCCCGAGCACCGCCCCGGCGCAAAAGCTTTTGTGCCGAAATCTTCACAGAGTATCTGTTGGCTATTTCGTTGGTTGGCGTTGCATTTTGAATGCGTACGCTCGCGTGCTTATGCACAGCGGGCACGCTGACTTATTGACGAAAGAAGACCATGACGTTCGAAACTCTCGGCCTCAATCCGGCCATCCTCAAAGCACTCGCCGATTCCGGCTACACGCAGCCCACTCCCGTCCAGGCGCAGGCCATCCCCGCCGCGCTGGAAGGCCGCGACCTGCTGGTATCCTCGCAAACCGGTTCCGGCAAGACGGCGGCCTTCATGCTGCCGGCGATCCATCGCTTCGCCACCGGGGCGGCTCCTGTCGCTGGCAAGACGCCCAACCAGGCGCGGCAATCGGCAGTGTCTCACGGCCACCGGCCGCGCTTCCAGCCGGCCCAACCACGCATGCTGGTGCTGGCGCCGACGCGCGAACTGGCGCTGCAAGTCACCGCCGCCACCGAGAAATACGGCGCCCAGTTGCGCCACGTGAAGGCCGTCGCGATCCTCGGCGGTATGCCCTACCCCAAGCAGATGCAGTTGCTGGCCAGGAATCCGCAGATCCTGGTGGCCACCCCCGGCCGCCTGATCGACCACATGCAATCCGGCAAGATCGATTTTTCCAACCTCGAAGTGCTGGTGCTCGACGAAGCCGACCGCATGCTCGACATGGGCTTCATCGAGGACATCGAGAAGATCATCGCCGCCACCCCGGCCTCGCGCCAGACCATGCTGTTCTCGGCCACGCTCGACGGCATGGTCGGCCAGATGGCACAACGCATCACGCGCAATGCGCACGTGGTGAAGATCGCCGGGTCGTCGAGCAAGCACGAGAACATTCAGCAGCGCCTGCATTTCGTCGATGACCTGTCGCACAAGAACCGCCTGCTCGACTATCTGTTGCGCGATGTCAGCATCGACCAGTGCGTGGTATTCACCGCCACCAAGCGCGATGCCGACGTGATCGCCGACCGCTTGAACATCGCCGGCTTCGCCGCCGCCGCGCTGCATGGCGACATGCAGCAGGGCGCCCGCAATCGCACCCTGACGGCGATGCGCAATGGCCAGGTGCGCGTACTGGTGGCGACCGACGTGGCGGCGCGCGGCATCGACGTGCCGACGATTTCCCACGTCTTCAACTACGACCTGCCGAAGTCGCCGGAGGATTATGTGCACCGCATTGGCCGCACCGGCCGCGCCGGCCGCAACGGCCTGGCGATCTCGCTGGTGAATCATGCCGAGAATTTCAGCGTGCGCAACATCGAGCGCTACACCAAACAGCAGATTCCGGTGGAAGTCATCGTCGGCCACGAGCCCAAGCGCAGCGCCGCCACCAGCAGCCCGCGCAAGCCGGGCGGCTGGGGCGCCGGCAAGGGTGGACAGCGCACCGAGAGCCGTTTCGGCAAGCCCGCGGGCGCGCCCCGGCGGCCAGGCTTCTCACGCCCCGACGCACCGGGCAAGGGCGCCTACAAGGGCTCCAGGACGGGATCGCGCAACCAGTTCAGCGACCGCTAGAAGCTGAAGCCCCGACGGGCAGTCGCGGCCATACCGCGACTGCCCGCTTCTATTTGGTCTCGGCGGATTTCAATCGCCCCGGCACGATCTCCACGCGCTCTTCCCCGCTGGTCAGCCAGAGATGCTCTTCCTGGATCAGGCAGTGCAACTGCATGTTGCGCTGGCTGAGCGTCACCAGCCGCGCCACCGCCTGGCTGGCGGCTTGCGGTAGGTTGATCACCGTCAGGTTCCGGAAACGCTCCAACTGCGCGCCTGTCTGAGCCCACCAGAGTTCGGCACCGCGTCCGCCATAACTCACGATAACCACCTGGTCGGCACGGCCGCAAGCCTTGCGGATGCGCTTCTCGTCGGGCAGGCCGACATCGATCCAGAGTTCAATCGCCCCGGTCAAGTCCTTGCGCCAGAGATCGGGCTCGTCGTCGGCGGATAACCCCTTGCCGAATGCCAGCGCTTCGTCGGCATACAATGCGAAGGCCAGCACGCGCACCATCATGCGCTCGTCGTTTTCCGAAGGATGCCGGGCAATGGTCAGCGCATGCTCATGGAAGTAGTTCCGGTCCATGTCCGAAATCTGTAGATCGGCTTTGAATATCGTTGCTTTGAGTGCCATGGTTTCTTTCCGGGCGGTGAGGCATGTTAGTCTTTGCCGCCAACGATCAGCAAAGGAGCAGCCGATGTCGCCAGACAAACTGGATCGCATTGTCGCCGAAGCGCGGCTCAATCGCGAGAAGCGCGAAAAAGATTATCGCGAACGGGCGCTGAAGATCTATCCGTGGATTTGCGGCCGCTGCACTCGCGAGTTCACCCGCGTCAACGTTCAGCAACTGACCGTCCATCACCGCGACCATAACCACGACAACAATCCTGCCGACGGCAGCAACTGGGAACTGCTGTGCGTGTACTGCCATGACAACGAACATTCGCGCCATCTCGACGCAGCGGCAGGTGGCTCGACATCCCCAGGAAGCCAAGGCGCTCACCCCGCCGGCGGCCCGGCTACCCACAACCCGTTCGCCAATCTCAAATCATTGTTGAAACGCGACTAGTCGCAAGCTGCCCGGAAAACCGTCGGTAACCGCACTGGCAGCAGCACTGGGATGGTGCAGGGGGCCAAAATATTTTCTCTGTTTGTCTGGCGCAAGCGTGCGCAGGGCGCAAATCGGCGGGTAGAATCGCGGCAGCCATGTGGCTTACTCCCTATTCGTGAAAGGATCCGGAATGAACAAAACTGAGTTGGTCGAAGTCGCCGCCAAGAGTGCTGATCTCAGCAAAGCCGCAGCCGGCAAGGTAGTGGACGCCATTGTTGCCGCCGTGGTCAAGGCCGTTGCCAAGGGTGACAGCGTCACTTTAGTCGGCTTCGGCACATTCAAGTCGTCCAAGCGCGCTGCCCGCACCGGCAAGAACCCGCGCACCGGCGAAGCACTCAAGATCGCCGCCGCCACGGTGCCGAAGTTCTCCGCGGGTGCCGGCTTCAAAGCCGCGGTCGCCGGCAAGAAAGCCAAGAAGTAGTATTTCTCCGAACGGCCCCGGTGCTTCAACCGGGGCAAGTTCGCCGGCATCTGTCTGTCCCTAGGGACTCATAACGGAAATATCAGGCAACTCGTCGTTGCAAAAGCATACAGCTTGCCGGCGGCGTCGTGAATGCGGCCTTCGGCGATGCCGACTTGGCGGCCGACGCTGATCACTTTGCCCTCTGCCCGCACCGGGCCGGTGTCATCCGTCAGGGGGCGGATGTAATTCACCTTGAGTTCGACGGTCGTGTAACCCGTTTTCTCGGGGAGCATCGAATGCACCGCACAGCCCAGACAGGAATCCAGCAGAGTCGCGGCGTAGCCGCCGTGCACGCTGCCGATAGGATTGTAGTAGGCCTTCCGGGGGGTGCCCTGGAACACCACCCGGCCCTTCTTCCATTCCACCGGGATGAAATCGAATATCACGCCGATCGGTGCCGATGGCAACTCGCCGCGGCCCATGCGCTCGAAGAATTCCAGCCCGGGCAGCGAGCGCAATTGTTCCAGCGTCACCACGCCCGGCGCGCCCAGGCGGGCGCGGATCTCGGCTTCCTCGGCCAGCCATTGTGCCCGTACATTTTCGCTGCTCAAATAATTCTCCATTGCAAAACAATAAACGTGCATATACACTAATCACGCTCGCCCTACTTGTCAAGCGGAACACCATGTCCAAGCAGCCCACGCAACTGCCGTCCATACCCGCCAAACCGCGCGGCTGCACTTTCCTGCGGCTGCGCAAGCTGACCCGGCGCATCACGCAACGCTATGAAGCGCATCTGCAACCCAGCGGGCTGCGCATCACCCAATTCTCCCTGTTGGCGACGCTGGCCGGCGCCGACGGCATGTCGATCTCCGATCTGGCGGGGCAACTGGCAATGGATCGAACCACCCTGACGCGCAATCTACAGCCGCTGATTTCCGCCGGTCACGTCGAACTCGGTGCTGGCAAGGATGCGCGCAGCCGCAGCGTGTTTCTGACTGCCGCCGGCCGCCGGACTTTCGCTGCGACCCTGCCGCTCTGGCGCGAGGCGCAGCGGGAGATGCAGCAACTGCTGGGCAGCGAAGCGCTACAGCAGTTGCACGTCGTTGTCGACGACACCCTGGATTTGCTCGCTGCGGCATAGCCCCCCCCATTCAACCTACCCCGCCCGCCTCCCATGACCATCACCACATCATCCACTCCCCGCCCCCTGGCTTCCGTGCTGCTCTTCGCCGCCCTGATCGTTTGCGTGGCGATGGGCATACGCCATACCTTCGGCCTGTTCCTGACGCCGATGACCGTCGACCATGGCTGGAGCCGCGAAATGTTCTCGCTGGCGCTCGCCTTGCAAAACCTGCTGTGGGGCGCGGCCCAGCCTTTCGCCGGCCTGCTCGCCGACCGTTACGGCGCACGGCGGGTGCTATGGGCCGGCGGTCTGCTGTATGTCCTCGGCCTGCTCGGTATGGCCTGGTCGACAACCGGCAGCGGTTTCGCCGCCAGCGCCGGCTTGATGATAGGCATCGCCCAGAGCGGCGTCACCTACAGCGTGGTGTTCTCGGCGATGGGCAAGCTGATCCCGGCGGAGCGGCGCAGCTGGGCCATGGGCATCGTCGCGGCGGCCGGCTCCTTCGGCCAGTTCCTGATGGTGCCGGTGGCGGCCGGCCTGATCGATGGACTGGGTTGGTTCGGCACCCTGCTGATCTTCGCCGCGACGGCGTTCCTGATCGTGCCGCTCGGCTCGGCGCTGACTCGCGGCATCGGCGCCGGGACGGCTGCGGGCGGCGGACAAAGCGCGCGCCAGGCCTTCGCCGAATCGCTCGGCGAACGCGGCTTCGTGCTGCTGACGTTGGGATATTTTGTTTGCGGCTTCCAGGTGGTCTTCATTGGCGTGCATCTGCCGACCTACCTGCTCGACAAAGGCTTGAACGGCAATGTCGGGATGACGGCGCTGGCGCTGATCGGACTGTTCAATATTTTCGGCACGTACACCGCAGGCATACTCGGCGGACGCTTTCCGAAACGCTATCTGCTGGCCGGCATCTACTTGTCGCGCAGCGCGGTGATCGGCCTGTTCCTGCTGCTGCCGCTGACGCCGCTATCGGTCTACATGTTCGCCGCCACCATCGGCTTCCTGTGGCTGTCGACGGTGCCGCTGACCAACGCCATCGTCGCCCAGGTGTTCGGCATACGCTATCTCGGCATGCTCTCGGGCTTCGTCTTCTTCAGCCACCAGATCGGCAGCTTCCTCGGCGTCTGGCTGGGCGGCCGGCTGTTCGACAGCACCGGTTCCTACGATATCGTCTGGCTGATCTGCATCGCCCTGGGCATCGTCGCCGCCCTGCTCAACCTGCCGGTCCAGGAGAGCAGCCTGGAGTCGCGGCGCACCGCCGCGGCAGCCGCCTAGCTCCCGGCTTTCACCAGATTCACGCCGCGCTGGCGCCTCGCCTCATAGAGGCAGATGCCGCTGGCCACGGACACATTGAGGCTATCGACGCTGCCCAGCATTGGGATACGCGCCAGGCGGTCGCAGGTGTCGCGCGTCAGGCGGCGCAGGCCGTCGCCTTCGGCGCCCATCACCCAGGCCAGCGGACCGCTCTGATCGACGGCATACAGATCGGTGTCCGAGTCGCCCGCCGCCCCTATAGTCAGGATGTCGCGTTCCTGCAATTCGCGCAAGGTCCGCGCCAGGTTGGTGACGGTGATGTAGGGCACGCTATCGGCGGCACCGCTCGCCACCTTGATGGCGGTGGCATTGAGCCCGCAGGCGCGGTCTTTCGGCGCAATCACCGCGTGCACCCCGGCGGCGTCGGCCACCCGCAGGCAGGCGCCGAGGTTGTGCGGGTCCTGCACCCCGTCGAGCACCAGCAGCAGGGCCGGTTCCGCCAGCGTGTCGAGCACGTCGTCGAGCTTGAGAACGCGTTGCGTCGCCGCCACGCGCGCCACCACCCCCTGATGCCGCGCGGCGCCGCCGGACATGCCGGCCAGCCGTGCGCCATCCGATGGAATCAGCCGCACGCTCAGGGTTTCCGCCAGTTTCACCAGGTCGCGGGCGCGGGCGTCCTGGCGGGAACGGTCGAGGAAGATTTCGCGCACGTCGTCCGGATTGCTGCGCAGCTTGGCGATGACGGCATGGAAGCCGTAAATGAAACGGGTGTCAGCACTCATGACGATAACCTTTGTGGTTGCTCTTTGCCGCGACTATCGGCCACACGCGGTGTCAGCCGATCCGGTTCGCGGCGGGCATGGGGTCAGAAATATTCGTGGCCAAGTTTCCAGAAGAAAGCCGCGATCAGGCCGGAAATCGGGATGGTCAGCACCCAGGCCCAGACGATGCGCGACGCCAGCCCCCAACGCACCGCCGATACGCGGCGGGATAATCCGACACCGACTATGGCGCCAGTGATGGTATGGGTGGTGGAGACCGGAATCCCCATCCAGGTGGCCAGAAACAGCGCAATCGCACCCGAGGTCTGGGCGCAGAAGCCGCCGGTCGGCTTGATCTTGGTGATACCCAGGCCCATGGTCCGGACGATCCGCCAACCGCCAAACAACGTGCCGAGGCCCATCGCGATCTGGCAGGAGACCATGACCCAGGTGGGTACGGAAAATTCACCCTGTAGGTAGCCGTTGGAGAGCAGCAGGACGGTGATGATCCCCATGGTCTTCTGCGCGTCATTCGCCCCGTGGCCCAGGCTGTAGAGCGAAGACGAAATGAATTGCAGCTTGTTGAATGTCCGTTCGATCGGATGCGGAGCCGCCTTCTCGAAAATCCACAGCAAGGCGATCGCCAGCGCCAGCGCCAGCAATAACCCGAAAAGCGGCGACAGAATGATCGCCGCGGAGGTCTTGATCAGTCCCTGGGCGATGATGGCGCTCCAGCCCGCCTTGGCCAGGGCGGCGCCGACCAGGCCGCCAACCAGGGCGTGCGACGAGGAAGACGGAATGCCGAACCACCAGGTGACGATGTTCCAGATGATCGCCCCGCACAGCGCCCCAAAGATCACCGCATTGTCGACGATAGCCGGCGACACGATGCCGGAGCCCACGGTCTTGGCTACTTGCATGCCGAAGAAGAACACCGCGACGAGATTGAAGAAGGCCGCCCAGACCACCGCCGCCTGCGGCGTCAGCAGCCGCGTCGACACCATCAGGGCGATGGAATTGGCCGCGTCATGAAAGCCGTTCATGAAGTCGAACAGCAAGGCCACGGCGACCAGGGTCGCCATGATCAGGAACGCCTGGTCGGTCATATCCGTTCCAGAACTATGCCATGTATGACGTCGGCGGCGTCTTCACAGCGGTCCACCGCTTCCTCGAAGAGTTCGTAGAGTTCCTTGGCGCGGATCAGCGCGCGTGCATCCGTCACCTCGGCGAAGAGCCTTTCCATGCCGGCGCGCATGACGCGGTCGGCATCGCTCTCGATCTCGGATATTTCATGGCAGGCCTTGGAAATGCGCTGGGCATTGTTCATGTCCGACAGCAGCACCACCGCCTCCTGGACCTTTTCGGCGGCGCGCAGGGTAATCTGACCCAGCGCCGCCATCTCGGGGGTGAAGTTGCCCGGTCCGTAGAGCCTCGCGCGCTGGGGAATATCTTCCATGTAGTCGATCATGTCGTCGAGAGCCATGGCCAGATCCTTGATCTCCCAACGGTCGAAGGGCGTGATGAAGGTCTTGTGCAAAGACAGGAAGATCTTCTTGGTGACCTCGTCCGCTTCGCCTTCGGTTTTGGTGATCTCGACAAATAGACGATCGAAGGAAGCCGGGTCCTGCACCGAGCTCATGGTTGCCAGGATCTTCGCGCCTTTTACCGTGCAGGCCGCCAGTTCGTTGAAGAGCACGAAGTAGTTGTCGCTTTTCGGCGACAGCGATGCGATGAGTCTGCTGAAAAAACCACCCGCCATGAGTCGTTCTCCACAATTGGTTGGCGCCTGATCACGCGCCCGGGATTTTACGCGCTCACTTCGTTCCCGCCCACAGTTTGTTTCTGCGCCGTCACCCCGGACAGTGCCGTTTCGATCATGTCGATGAAGGCACGGGTCTTCGCCGGCATCAGGCGACGGCCCAGGAACACCGCCCATGCCGTGCCCGGAGGCAGGCACCAGTCGGGCAGGACGCGGCGCAATTCACCTTGGCGCACCTTGGGCGCGGCAAGGAAATCGGGCACCGCGGCGATCCCGGCGCCGGCGCCCGCCAACCTGATCAGGAGTTCGGGAGAGTTGGCGGTGGTTCTCGCCTCGGGCAAGCCTTCCCAGCGCTGCCTGCCGCCTATCAAGGTCCACCGCAGTGCCTCGCCGTCCCGCCCCAGCAGGCTCAACCCATGGTGCTTGGCCAGGTCTTCCGGAGATAGCGGATCGCCACGCTCGGCAAGGTAGCCGGGAGTGGCATACAGGCCGCTGGGAAACACGGCGATGCGGCGTGCGGCGAGCAGCGCGTCATCGGGAAGTTCGCCCATGCGTATGGCGACATCGAAACTTTCCCCGATCAAGTCGACGCGCCGCGGGGATAAATCGAGTTCCAGCGAGACCGCGGGATGCAACACCACAAACGCCGCCAGCATGTCGGTCAGCAGCAGGTTGGCGAGATCGCTAGGCATCGACACCCGCAGCCGGCCGCTCGGCCGCGCCTGGCGATGCTCGCTCAGCGCTTTCACCGCATCCACTTCGGCCGCCACCTGGCGGGCGTGTTCCAGCAACTGCTCGCCGAACTCGGTCAGCTTCAGTTTCCTGGTGGTGCGCAGCATCAGGCGCTCGCCGAGTCGCTCTTCAAGCGCCGCGATACGGCGCGATACCGTGGATTTTGGCAAGCCGAGCCGTTCCGCGGCACGGCTGAAGCTGCCGACTTCGGCGACACGGGCGAAGATCAACAGGTCGTTGGGTTCAAATTGTGCCATATACGGAACAATGATATCCGTTTCCAGGGCTTCTGTGTTTCATAAAGCATCAATAGAATCGGCCTCAGATCATCCACAACCCCAAAGGAAAACTCATGAACATCCTACAGATCAACTCCAGCGCCCGCCGCGAAGGGGCCAATTCGACGCGCCTGGCAAACTCCATTGCCGCGCGTTTGCTGTCGTCCAACCCGGAGGCAAGACTCACGCTGCGCGATCTCGCCGCCAAGCCGCACCCGGTCCTGGATGAGGCTGCGCTCGGCGCACTGTTCACCCCAGCCGAACAACGCACGCCGGCCCAGGCGGAACGCGTGGCGCTCGACGACGTCCTGATCGCCGAAATCCAGGCCGCCGACGTGCTCGTGCTCGGCGTACCCATGTACAACTTCGGCGTGCCGGCTCAATTGAAAAACTGGATCGACGCCATCGCTCGCGTCGGTGTCACCTTCCGTTACACGGAAAGCGGGCCGGAGGGCCTGCTCAAGGGCAAAAAGGTCTTTGTGGCGCTGGCGCGTGGCGGCCGGCACCGCGGTACCGACGCCGACAGCCAGGTTCCGTATCTGAAGACCGTGTTAAGGTTCATCGGCATGTCGGACGTTCAGTTTATTTACGCCGAAGGATTGAACATGGGTCCGGAAGCAGCACGGCAAGGTTTCGCCGAAGCCGAGGCGGATCTTGCGGCGGCGTTTGCCTGACAACCACTTGACCAAGGAAATGCCATGACAAAAACTCCCGCTCCCGTTGCCGAACAGGTCCGGCAGTCGCGCACAGTGGAACAACAAGTGACGGGCCATCCAACCTCGGACGGCGCCGGCGTGAAACTGACCCGGGTGCTGACGCAGCAGCTACAGCACCGGCTCGATCCGTTCCTGATGCTCGATGCTTTCGGCAGCGACAATCCCGACGACTATATCGCCGGCTTTCCCGACCATCCGCATCGCGGCTTCGAGACGGTGACCTACATGCTCGCCGGCCGCATGCAGCACCGTGACAGCGCGGGACATCAAGGCTTGCTGGAAAACGGCGGCGTGCAGTGGATGACGGCCGGCCGCGGCGTCATCCACTCCGAGATTCCGCAGCAGGAGGAAGGCGTGATGGAGGGCTTCCAGCTATGGCTGAACCTGCCGGGCCGCGACAAGATGATAGCGCCCTGGTACCGCGATTTCGCCTCGGCCGATCTGCCGCGCCTGGTGACCGAAGCCGGCGTGGCAGTGACGGTGATTGCCGGCGCCAGCCATGGCGTCACGGGCGCCGTTACGCGCGACGCCACGGCGCCGCTCTACCTGGACCTGGATTTGCCAGCCGGGTCGCGCTTCACGCAAGCCCTGCCGGCCGATCACAACGCCTTTGTGTACGTCTATCGCGGCGAGGTGAGCATCGCCGGCACCAAGGTTCCGCGCCAGCGCATGGCGATCCTCGGCAACACCGCGTCAGCCGACGGCGTGGTGATCGAAGCGGCGGGCGCGGCGAGAGCCCTGCTGATCGCCGGCCGGCCGCTGCACGAACCGATCGTGCAATACGGACCGTTCGTGATGAACACCAAGGAGGAAATCTATCAGGCGCTGAACGACCACAGAGAAGGGCGCCTGGCCTGATTGAAAGAAGAATCAGGCCGCCGCCAGTTCATCCCAACGTCGAATTCCGGAAAGAATTGCCTCCATATTTTCCCGCGCCATTTCCGTGTCGTAGTGGCTTTGCAGGTTGATCCAGCTTTGCGCGTCGGTACCGAAGAACGCGGCCAGGCGCAGGGCAGTATCGGCTGTAATCGCCCGGCGACCGGCGACAATCTCGCCGATCCGACGCTGGGGCACGCCGATCTCCTTCGCCAGCCGGTACTGGCTGATGCTCATGGGCTCCAGGAATTCATGGAGCAAGATTTCGCCAGGCGTGGCGAGCGGTACCTTACGCGCCATGATGTTTCTCCTCAGTGATAGTCGACAATCTCGACGCGCCATGCATGTCCGTCGCGCCATTCGAAGCACACGCGCCAGTGGTCGTTGATGCGTATGCTCCATTGTCCTCGACGGTCCTTCTTCAGTTGCTCCAGCCGGTTCTGGGGCGGAACGCGAAGAAACTCCAGCGAGCCGGCTGCGTTGATCATCTGCAATTTCCGCATCGCCACGGTCGATATGTTGACGAACCGCGCCACGCGCCGCCCTTTGAACAGGCTCTCCGTGTCCGGGCATTTGAACGTCTGAATCATGGGTTGAATACTAACCTTACTCGTTACTAACGTCAATCGTCAGCAAACCCTCGCTGCGGGTTTCTCTTGTATTCATTGATTGGACTGGTCGCGCTATATCCGGATACCATCAAAAGGCTGGCAGCGATCTGAATGAACCGTGAGGATAGGGCTGCTTTCTGGCAGCGAACTTGCCGATGTCGATTGCCGGATCGTGCCCTGAGCGGACCTGTAGGTTAATCGATGGTCAATGGCGGCAGCAGCCATAAAGCCGCCCGAGAGCTTGGGATTTTGTCGGGCCGCTTTAGCTTCTTTTGCGGTCATCGCCGAGTACGCGCGACGGCCAGTCAACGATTCGGATATGAAAAGCAGATCTCTCAATCACTGCGGGCCGCCACCGACCCTGCACGACCTGGTGATGTTTTCATGGGCAATGGCGGCATACTGATCACCAACCTGCCGTTCCCAGGCGTCTGATCGGGCACCTGACGTAGCTCATCAGTGCGAGGATCTGGCGCAAAGAGGCCATGTCGTTTTCCTTCAATTCAGGCCGGTGTTTGCACGTTGAGCGCCAGATCCCACGGCGCCGGTTCGCCGGCAAACCGGGCAGCAAGAAAATCCACCAGCAGGCGCAGGGCCAGCGGTTGATGCTGACGTGAGAGATAGATGGCATGGATGCCCAGCACGTCCGGCTCGTGATCCGGCAGCAGGGGCACCAGGCGGCCGGTGCGCAGGTCGTCACCTAAATAGTAAGTCGGTAGCATGCCGATGCCAGCGCCGGACAATACCGCCCGCCGTAGAACGGCCGTCTCGTTGGTGTGGAAGTTCCAGTCGACCGGTACTGTGATCGTCTCGCCGCGCCGCGTGAAACGGTATTGCTTGCCTATGCCGAAGGCGTGCGCGATGCAGCGATGCTGACGCAAGTCATCTGCCGTGCGTGGCACGCCGCACCGCTCCAGATAGTCGGGTGAGGCGCACAGCATCGAGCGACAGCGCGCCAGTGGCCGCGTAATCATCGTCGGGTCCAGCGTGTTCGTGATGCGCACCGCCAGATCAACCCGTTCCGCGACCAGATCGGTCGGCTTGTCGCCCACCGACAACACGATTTCCACCTGCTGATACTGCTGCTGAAAATCTATCAGTGCAGCCGCAAGTTGAGCATCAGCAAAAGAGCTGGAAGTCGTCACCCGTAGAACGCCTGCTGGCTCACGGCTGCGTTCTGTAGCGATGTATCGAGCCTCCTCTGCGATTTCGAGCATTTGCCTACAGGCCGGAAGTGACGCCAGGCCGGCGTCCGTGAGACTGACTTTGCGTGTGGTCCGGTGTAGCAATCGGGCATTCAACCAATTCTCAACAGCGGCGAGATAGCGGCTGACCATGGCAACGGACATCTCCAGATGCTCGGCAGTCTGCGTGAGGCTGCCGCGATCTGCCACTTCCACGAATACACGTATTGCAGTTAGGCGATCCATTTAATCGATTTACGCAATAAATAATCAACGGATTCGCACTTTATCAACTAATACGGAAGATATAAAGTTCGTTTCGCAGTCATTGCTTAACCATCCAAGGAGACCTCAATGCGCCACACCAGCAAACTAACCCGTTTTATGTTTCCCGCCCTGATGACTCTGGGCGTTGTCGCTTCCAGCGGCGTCGGCGCACAGGTCGCTGCCCCCCTGACCATCAAGATCTATAACGCTGACGGTAACAGCTTCAATGTCAATGCCGTGGTTGTGAGCGGCAAGAGCGAAGCCATCGTGATCGACAGCGGCTTTACCCGTGCCGATGCTCTTCGTGTTGCCGCCAATGTGCTCGATAGCGGCAAAACGCTGAAGACCATCTTCATCAGCAATGCCGACCCCGACTTCTACTTTGGCGCCGAAGTGCTGAAGAGCTACTTCCCGCAAGCTCAGGTACTGACCACCCCGGCCGTGCGCGAGAAGATCCAGGCCAAGCTGGCCGGCAAGGTGGCTTTCTGGGCGCCGAAGATGGGTAATAATGCGCCGCAAAAGCCAATTGTGCCGGAACTACTGCAAGGCACGACCCTGAGCGTCGATGGCGAAACCATCGAGGTGCGCGGCACCACGGGTGAGCTGGCCCATCGCCCCTATGTATGGATTCCGTCGATCAAGACTATCGCCGGAAACATCGCCATCTTCGGCAATCTGCATGTGTGGACCGCGGACACGCAGAAGCCAAGCGAACGCAAGGCCTGGTTCGCCCAGTTGGATGAGATGGAAGCGCTCAAGCCCGCAACGGTCGTGCCTGGCCATATGGCCGCTGGCACTGCACTGGATGCCAGCGCAATCCGCTACACCCGTGAATACCTGCAGCGCTTCGACGTGGAAGCCGCCAAGGCCAAGACCGGTCCGGAGCTGATCGAAGCGATGAAGAAGGCCTATCCGCAAGCCGGCCTGGGTGTCGCACTCGATATTGGCGCCAAGGTCAACAAGGGCGAAATGCAGTGGTAATCCGCTGAGCTGTCTCCCGCACCGCTTGGGGCGATGCGGGAGACAAGACTCTTCCATCATCGATCCACCCACTTTGATTGACCCAGAACCATGAATACGTCGACTCTGCATTACATCTACGACCCGTTGTGCGGCTGGTGCTACGGTGCCGCCCCGTTGGTAAAGGCGGCCCGCGAAGTCCTCAAGGTGCGTCCGCACGGCGGTGGCATGATGACTGGCGCCCGCCGCCAGGCCGTGACGCCGCAGCTACGCGAATTCGTCAAACAACATGATGAGCGGATCGCACAACTGAGCGGACAGCAGTTCGGTCAGGGCTATGTCGATGGCCTCTTGCGGGACACCGGTGTCGTGCTGGATTCCGAGCCACCCACCGCGGCCATGCTGGCTGCCGAAGCGATCGCCGGCCGGGGGCTGGACATGCTCGGGCAACTGCAAATTGCGCACTACGTCGAGGGGTGGCACATTGCCGACCGTGCAATCCTGATTAAAGTGGCTGCAACGCTCGGCCTTGATCCTGCCGACTTCACCGAGGCACTGGGTCGCCAGGGTGGCGAGGCTGTTCAGGCCCATATGCAGGAAACCCGGGAGTTGATGGCTCAGGTCGGTGCACAGGGCTTTCCCACCTTTGTGCTCGAAACCAAGGGAGTCTTGCAGATTGTGGACATCGCGGGCTACCTGGGCCGTCCACAAGCCTTTAGGGACTGGCTACGCAGCCAGACAAGCTTTGCAACGACCAGCACCGAAGCCGGCGCGTTTGCTTGCGACACAAGTGGCTGTGTCATCTGAATCATGAGCACCCATGAAAGCCAATCTACATACTGTTGCCGACCATTACGCCGCAACGGCACGCCAAGACATTGATGCAGGCGCGCATGACCCATGTGTGGCGCCCGGCTGAGGGTGGGATCGTTGTCTTCGAACAGTTCACCGATACCTTGCTGGTTGGGCTGGCCATGCAGGACTAATTGAATCGCCCAAGGTTCTCCGGACAATTGATACCGTCAGGCATCTCCTTCCTGGGCGAGTCGACGCCGTCACGCCCATACCTCGCCGCCAGATTCCATACTTGAGCATTGATAACACCCTGTGAATTATTGGCAAATATTATTAACTTGTACTAAGCAACAACCCCTCAGATAATCAAGTTGGTGACCCGCAACGATTCCTATCCAAGCGTCTCAGAGTAGCGCGCAGAGTCAGGCGAAGAGTTCAGCCGGTTTTCATCGTCCAGAACATGAGAATCATGGCGGTAGTCACTCGATTTCCAAATAATTCCGCGTCGCGATGCAATCAATTTGGGTAATCGATCTGCTCGTACGTCATTCCAAACCAACAAACTGAGGAGATTGTATGAAAGCCAAACTGTCCATCAAGCTACTAGCGCTGATCGTTTCGCTGGCCGGCGCAAGTGGTGCACTCGCCGATATCAACATCGGCGTCAGCGTATCGGCTACCGGGTCTGCCGCGGTGCTCGGCGGTCCACAGAAGAACACGGCCGAGTTGCTGCCGACCAGTATCGGTGGCGAGAAGATCAACTGGATCATCCTGGATGAGGCGTCCGATCCCACATCCGCTGTGACCAACGTCTCCAAGCTGATTAACGAATACAAGGTCGACCTGATCATCGGGGGTAGCACGACGCCCTCCGTGCTTGCGGCTGCCGGTGGCGCAGCCGAATCCAAGACGCCGCTGATTGCACTGGCACCGAATGCTGCCGACGGCGAAAGGTTGAAATGGACCTTCACGGTGCCTCAGCCCTTTTCCCTCATGGCCGAAGGGATCCTCGAGCATATGAAAGCCAACAACATGAAGACGCTGGGGCTCATTGGCTACTCAGACGGATATGGCGAGACCTGGATCAGGGCTCTGGAGGCGGTGATCGGCAAATACGGCGTGACCCTGGGGCCGATAGAGCGCTTTCAGCGGACCGATACCTCGGTGACCGGGCAAATCGTGAAGCTGCTTGCCGCCAAGCCAGACGCCATTCTTGTCGTAGCCTCTGGCGCGCCGGCCGCAATGCCGCATATTTCCCTGGCGGAGCGCGGGTACAAGGGTCAAATCTACCAGACGCACGGCGCGCCCTCGCCGGCCTTCCTCAAGATTGGCGGCAAGAGCGTCGAAGGCGGCATTCTGGTCGCCGGCCCTCTGATCGAATGGAGTCAACTACCTGACTCGCATCCATCCAAGAAAGCCTGTGCCGAATACAGCAAGCTTTATGAAGCCAAATTCGGTGCCGGGTCTTTGTCCTCGTTCGGTGGCCATGTGTGGGATGCTTGGGAACTCGCATCGCGCGCCATCCCGATAGCCAAGAAGAAAGCCAAGCCCGGAACGGCAGAGTTCCGCGTTGCGCTTCGCGACGCGATCGAGGGCGAGAAAGAAGTCGTCGGGGTACATGGTGTGTTCAATATGAGCCCGACCAATCACTCTGGTCATGATCGCCGTGCCCGCGTCCTGTTGCGGGTAAACAATGGCGCTTTCAAGCTCGTTTCCATCTAAGACGTCAGACCAAGTTATTTCCGACAGGGACGCGCACGATCACATTCCGGACCTAATGATCACACGCTGCGCGTATCCCGATTTCCACTTGAGAAGAAATTCAACGAAGCTCGTGGTCGATGCCGACACGGTTCGCCGCAGCGGCAAATACAGCGATACCTGCCGCATTGCTTCCGGTTTGAGAATGCGGCGCATGACCAGCCCCATCGACGTGGCAAGCGGGTTGACGTAGGCCGGGGACACCGTCGCCGCCAGATTCGAAGCGGCGAGACCAAGCGCGGTAGAGATGTTTTGCACGACGTCGATGGGCGTTATCGAGTAGTCCTCGCTGGCACCTTGGCGCAACCTCGACACGGTGCGTTCGTGATCCGTACTGGCTGCAACCAGTGCTTGATTTCTCAGGTCGCGCCACGTGATGGTGCGTTTGGCGGCAAGCGGATGCTCGGGTGCACACCAGACTACCCAAGGACTCAAAAAGACTGGGTGTCGCGTCACACCACTATTTGCGCTCCGATCTGGACCAATTGCCATGTCCGCATCCGCCATCGCGACGACTTCCTCTAGCTGTTCAACGGACACGTCGCGAATTCGCACGACGACGCCAGGATGACGTTCGGTAAACGCCTTTATTGCAGGAGGCAGAAAATAGCCGGCGAGCACGAGTGGAGCGGCCACGCGGACCAAGCCCGTCACGCCGTTGCGAATATCTGATGCCGCGCTCTCCGCAAGGCGCAAGTGCCGGAGTACCGTCTCGGCCGATGGCAGAAACTCACGTCCGGCCGCCGATAGGCTGACCCTGCGAGTGCTGCGATCGAAGAGGCGAATGCCGACTGCCTCCTCGAGTTCGCCGATGAGTTGGCTAACGGCTGACGATGTGAGCGACAGCCTGGCGCTCGCGCCGGCGAAACTGAGCAGATCCGCCACCGCGACGAAGGCATCAAGTTGTTTAGCCGTGAATCGTGGAATGGACATAGTCTTCGTCGCGGAGTCTGCTCGGGGATATTAATAATAACATGTAACTTATCTGCAATTATTCTTAACTTGTCCTAAGTAACTGACACTCAGATAATTGGATTGCCAAGTGGGCAGAAGACCACCAACGAGTCGAGCACCACCTAGCGGTGCTCACGGGCACGCGCAAAGTGGCGGCCAGTATTGGGCAATCATTGAGGTGGAGATGTCGAAAATGCGTCCTGCAAGCACAAACACTCCATCCGCTTTCGTGGGCCTGGACATGGGCTCTTCACGGAGCAAAGTTGTGGTCATCGATCAGGGCGGGCAATTGCTCGGCCACGCGGTCCGCAAGTCCGGCATCGATTTCTCCAAGACAGCGCGGCTTTGCCTCGACACCGCCCTGGCAATGGCTGGCGCCGAGTTCGGCGACATCGCCCACGCCATCGCGACCGGCTATGGCCGGGGCAACGTCGGTTTCGTCACTGACGCCAACAAGACGGAGATCGGCTGCCTGGCCCGGGGTGGCCACCACTTTTTTCCGGAGGCCATCACCGTCATCGATATCGGCGGCCAGGACAACAAGGTAATCAAGATCGGTGCTGAAGGTCAGCGCCTCGGCTTCAAGATGAACCGCAAGTGCGCGGCGGGAACCGGTGCCTTCCTCGAGGAGATGTCGGCTCGCCTCGACGTCAGCCTGGAGGAGATGAACGATCTAGCGCGCGCCGCCCGGGAGATGATCAAGCTGGGCAGCTATTGCAC
>JBAYJH010000048.1:0-22487 GCA_041665185.1 Sterolibacterium sp. | reverse complement strand
AGTGATGATCGAGGCCACCATCGCCGAGGTCCAGCTCTCCAACAACTATCAACAGGGGATAGACTGGAGCATCCTGCCGTTGGGCAGCGCCGGTTTCAGGCTGGTGCAAAAAGTGAGCGGCGATATTTCCGCACCCGCGTCGAGCATATTCGAACTCAGCAACAGCAATACGGTGGTCAAGGGCGTCGGCATCGTCAGCAGCTCGATCAAGTTGCTCGAAGCCTTCGGCACCGTCAAGGTGTTGTCCAGCCCCAAACTATCCGTCATCAACAACCAGACGGCGGTACTCAAGGTCATCGACAACCGGGTCTATTTCACCATCAAGGCCGATATCACGCCAGGGGTGTCCGGGGCACAGCCCATCGTGTCCTATACCACCACCTTGAATACCGTGCCGGTCGGCTTCGTCATGAACGTGACGCCCCAGATCAGTACCAACGACACGGTATTGTTGAACATCCGTCCCAGCGTTTCGCGCATCGTCGGCAGCGTACCGGATCCCAACCCGTCATTGAAGGCCAGTTCGTCGAACGGCTTCAGCAGCGACATCGTCAGTTCCATTCCGGTGATCCGTACCCGCGAAATGGAGTCCATGATCCGCGTCAGCAACGGAAATATCGCGGTAATGGGCGGCCTGATGGAAGATTCCATGAATAACGTCGACAACGCCGTGCCTGGTCTTTCGAGTATCCCGGTCGTCGGCAACTTGTTCGTCAATCGCAGTGATGAACGCGTGAAAACCGAACTGGTGGTATTTCTGCGACCGATCGTGATCCAGGATTCCGGCCTCTACGGCGACTATCGTGCCTATCGCGACCAGTTGCCCGACCAGGATTATTTCAAGGGAACCTTCGGACCGCAACGCCAGGTGTTCAGAACCGGGAGCAATCCACAGTGAGCCTGCTGATGGACGCCCTGAATAAGGCGGAACAGGCCAAGCGCCAGAGCCAGGTTGCGGATGCTGAAGCGGAAGCGGCTGCCAAGGCGGCCGCACCATCACCAGCACCGACATCACCACCACTGACGCTGGAACTCACCCCGCTGACGTTCCCGGAAGTGCCGCCTGCGGTACCCGTCGCCGCCGAGCCGCCGCCGGCGTTACCTGAACTGCCAACCCACCTGGGCGTCCTCGATGAGGAATTCATCGCCCACGCCGCCGCCCCGAAGCCAGCCGTCAAGGAAAAGAAGCCGCCGCAGGCTGCTATCGAGTCACGTCCCGCCCCTCCTCCGGAAATCAAGGCGGCGCCAAAATCCACCCCCCCCGCGCCTGCACCGGCCAGGAAAGTGGCTTCGGAACCCGAGGAACGCGAAGCGGCGCAGAATCTGTTCGATGCCAAACAAAACGGCAAGCCGTCCTCGAAGCGTCGGCTGGCGATTGTCATAGGAATACTCAGCGTGCTGGCAGGCATGGGTATCGGCGTCTACTTCTGGCTCCAGCTCAAGCCCGGCAGCGGATTGAACGCCGGGATCGCGTTGACGAAGCCTGCGGCCCGCCCGCCCGCCCAGCCAACGCCGCAGCCCCCCACCGCACCGGCCGTGGTGCCGCCGGCCGCAGCCGAAATCAAACTACCGGTTGCCGCCCAGCCAGCCCGTCCGGCCATTGTGGAACCCGCCGCCGTCGCGGCCAACGAGCCAGCCAAGCCAATCAGGCTATCCGCTTCGAGAATCTCGCTCAATCCTGCGCTGTCGCGCGGCTATGAAGCCTATATGGCGGGCAATCTCGGCGACGCCCAGAATGAATATCAACAGGTACTGAAAACCGAGGCGGTCAACCTCGATGCCTTGCACGGCATGGCTGCCATCAAGCTGCGGCTGGGGCAGGCCGCCGCCGCCGAGGAATACTATCTACGTGCCATCGAAGCCGATCCCAGAGATGCATTGGCAACCGCCGGACTGATAGGCTTGAAGGGCAAGATCGATCCCCTACAGGCGGAGTCGCGCCTGAAGACATTGCTGGCCGCGCAACCGGAGTTGCCCTATCTGAACTTTGCGCTGGGCAATCTTTTCGCCAGCCAAAATCGCTGGCAAGAAGCCCAATCGGCTTATTTCAAAGCCTATAACGGGGAACCGGAAAATCCCGATACGCTGTTCAACCTGGCCATCAGTCTGGATCGATTGCATCAGCCCAAACTGGCCTATCGTTATTACAGTCTGGCTCTGGCCGCGGCCGAAAGCCGCCCATCCAATTTCGACAAGACGCAACTCAACATCCGGCTGCGCGAGCTCCAATAAGTTTGCGGCAGTTGCCAGCACCCTTGCGATGCCGGAGAATAGCGGCAGAATGAACACACCGACCCCTTCCAGGCAACCGATCGGTCAACTCCTGATCGCACAGGGCGTCATCAGCGAAGATCAGCTGCGCATTGCGCTGCTGGAGCAAATGAAGTCGAACCAGCCGATCGGCAAACTGCTGGTCAGTCTCGGTTTCGTTTCCGAAACCACCCTGCGCGACGCATTGGGCGAGTCGCTCGGCAAGAAGTCCATCGATCTTTCCAACGCCATGGTCGACCCGGCGGCATTGCGCCTGGTGTCGCACGAACTCGCCAAGCGCCACAAGCTGCTGCCGCTCGATTACAACGCCGAGCAGAACCGCCTGACCATCGCCGTCGCCGACCTGAACGACATTATCGCCCTGGACCGCTTGCGCTCGTTGACCACCCGCGAATTGCTGATCGACACTTTGTTGGCCGGCGAACAGGAAATCGCCCGCGCCATCGACCAGTATTACGGCCACGAACTCTCCATCGACGGCATCCTCAATGAAATCGAGACCGGCGAGATCGATTACCGCAGCATCGCCGCTTCCCTCGACGAGTACAGCCAGCCGGTGGTGCGCCTGGTGGATGCCCTGCTGACCGATGCCGTCAAGCGCGATGTATCGGACATCCACTTCGAGCCCGAAGCCACCTTCCTGCGCATCCGCTACCGTATCGACGGCATCCTGCGGCAGATCCGCGCCCTGCATAAGTCCTACTGGCCGGCCATGACGGTGCGCCTGAAGGTGATGGGCGGCATGAATATCGCTGAGACCCGCGCCCCGCAGGACGGTCGTATTTCGATCAACATCAGCGGCCGCGCCGTCGATTTCCGGGTTGCCGCGCAGCCCACCATCCACGGCGAAAACGTGGTACTGCGGATCCTCGACCGGGAAAAAGGCATCGTCCCGATCGACGGACTCGGCCTCGACGAGCATCACCTGGAAATGCTCAAGAAGATGATTGCAAGGCCGGAAGGCATCATCCTGGTGACCGGCCCGACGGGCAGCGGCAAGACCACCACGCTGTATTCGGTGCTGAACCACATCAACGAGGAAAGCGTCAATGTGATGACCCTCGAAGACCCGGTCGAATACCCGATGGCCATGATCCGCCAGACCTCGGTGGCGGAAGCGGCCAAGCTGGATTTCGCCAACGGCATACGCTCGATGATGCGCCAGGATCCGGACGTCATCCTGGTCGGCGAAATCCGCGACGCGGAAACGGCCGAAATGGCCTTCCGCGCCGCCATGACCGGCCACCAGGTGTATTCGACGCTGCACACCAACTCGGCCATCGGCGTGTTTCCGCGCCTCATGGACATCGGCATCCTGCCCGACATCATGGCCGGCAACATCATCGGCGTGATCGCCCAGCGCCTGTTGCGCAGGCTATGCACCCATTGCCGCCGGCCCTACCCGGCCGAGCCCCACGAGATCCGCCTGCTCGGACAGGAAGCGCAGCAACCGGTACCGAACATCTACCGCGCCGCCGGCTGCGAAGCCTGCGGCTACCAGGGTTACCGCGGCCGCGTCGCGATCATGGAGTTGCTGCGGCTCGACGGCGACATCGACGAACTCATCGCCCGCCGCGCCACCGTCCGCGAGATACGCAATGCGGCGCTGGCCAAGGGCTTCCGTCCCCTCGCCGAAGACGGTTTGCGGCGAGTGCGCGACGGCACGACGTCGCTCGAAGAGGTGGCGCGCGTGGTTGACCTGACGGAGCGCATGTAATGCTCTTCGCCTACAAGGCGATGGATCCGAACGGCCGCATGGTGAATGGCCAGATGGAGGCCGCCAACCAGATCGATCTCGAAATGCGCCTGAAGCGCATCGATCTCGACTTCATCAAGGGGGACCCGGTCAAGAAGGGCGGCATGATGAACACCGGCAAGGTGCCGCGTCCGGAACTCATCAACTTCTGCTTTCACCTCGAACAATTGACGCGGTCCGGCGTGCCTATTCTTGAGGGGCTGACCGATTTGCGCGACAGCATCTCCCATCCGCAATTCAAGCAGGTACTGGCCGGCATGATCGAGAGCATCGAGGGCGGCAAGACGCTGTCCCAGGCCATGCTCGAACATCCGCGGACTTTCGACGAAGTGTTCATCAGCCTGATCCGGGCCGGGGAAGATACCGGCAATCTGCCGGGCGTGCTGCAAAGCCTGGTCGATTCCCTCAAGTGGCAGGACGAACTGGCCGCGCAGACCAAGAAACTCATCATGTATCCGGCATTCCTCGGCGTGGTGGTCGTCCTGGTGACTTTCTTCATGATGATCTATCTGGTGCCCAAGATGGCCGGCTTCATCAAGAACATGGGCCAGGAACTGCCGATGCAAACCAAGGTTCTGATGGCCACCTCCGACTTCTTCGTCAATTTCTGGTACGTCATCATATTTGCGCCGATCATCATTACCGTCGGCCTGTTCGTCTGGATACGCAAGAACTCGGTGGCGCGCCGTTATTTTGACGGATTCAAGCTGAAGATTCCCTTCATCGGCGTGATCCTGCGCAAGATCATCCTTTCCCGCTTCGCCGGCATCTTTGCCATGCTGTATGCGTCGGGGATTTCCATCATCGATGCCATCCACACCACCGAGAACGTCGTCGGCAACGTCGTCATCCGTGAAGGGTTGGTTCGCGCCGGCCAGATGATCGCGGACGGGCAGAATGTCACCGCCGCGTTCCAGAACATCAACCTGTTTCCGCCCCTGGTGATCCGCATGCTGCGCGTCGGCGAGAACACCGGCGGACTCGACAAGGCGCTGATCAACGTGAGCTATTTCTACAACCGCGACGTCAAGGAGTCGATCGAGAAGGTGCAGGCGATGATAGAACCGGCCATGACCATGATCGTCGGCGTGATCCTGGGCTGGGTGATGATCGCGGTGCTGGGTCCGATTTACGACATCATCGCCAAGCTCAAGACCTAGGCCACGGTACCCCGACTCATGCCGCAGCGCCGCCTTTTCTACCTCGACGCCAATCGCCTGTCGGCGTTCCACTGGCATGCCGGCAAACTGACGGCTGAAGACAGCTTCACGGCCGACGGCCATGGAGTGGAACTGTTTGCCGCCTATCTCAAGCAACACCAGCAGAGCCTTTTTTATCTCCTCGCCGACGTGGTCGAGGAGGGATTCCAGCCTGATGTCATTCCCCATGTCCAGGGCCGGGACCGCACCGCCTTGCTGAAACGCAAGAACGACCAGTTCTTCCATGGCGCCCCGCTGAATCTCGCCATAACGCTCGGCCGCGAAACGACCGGCCGCCGAGATGACAAGATTCTGTTCGTCGCCTTGACCAGGACCCAGTTGTTCGAGCCCTGGCTGGACGCGCTGCGCGATGCCGAATGCCAGCTCGTCGGCGTCTATTCGCTGCCGTTGATCGCCCACACATTTGCCGGGGCGTACATCAAGAGGGACCGCGCCCACCCACCCCAGTTCCTGCTGGTGACCCTGACCCGCGCTGGTCTGCGCCAAACCTTCTTCGATAACGGTCAATTGCGTTTTTCTCGCTTGACGCCGCTGGCTAACGACAGCCTGGACGAGTGCATCACGGCGTGCTCGGTGGAGTCCGCCCGGATCTACCAATACCTGCTCGGCTATCGGCTGATCGACAGGGGAGTGAGCTTGCCGACCCTGGTACTGACTCACCCCGCGCAGACCACCAGCTTCCGGGAACGCTGCCGCGACACCGGCGAGGTGCAATTCGAATTTCTCGACCTCGTCGCCGAAGCGGGTCGCCATGGCCTGAAAGCCGTTCCCGCCGACTCGCACAGTGAAACCTTCTTCCTGCATTTGATGGTGCGCAGCACACCGAGCCAGCAATTTGCCGATTCCACCCAAAGGCGCCTCTATCGGCTGTGGCAAACGCGGCTGGGACTGAATGGCGCCAGCCTGGTGATTCTGGCTTCCTGCCTGCTGTTTTCGGGCAAGCAAATGATCCAGATCTATCAAATGCGGGACGATACCGAACAGATTCAACACCAGGCCGAAGTGACCCGGTTGCAATATGCGACTGCTCTCAAGGCCCTGCCGACGATGCCGTTCACCAGCAACAACCTGCGCGCACTTATCGAGCGCTACGACACCCTGGTGAAGCGCACCCCCACGCTGGAACCGATGTATCGCCGTATCAGCGAAGCGCTTCAGCAGGCACAGCGGGTGGAACTCGACCGCATCGACTGGAAACTCGGCGGCAACCCCGACGATGCCCAGAAGCCGGCGGACGCCACAGGCAAGCAAGCTGCTCCGGTCAAGAGCACGACCGCCGGAGAACTGTATGTGATTGCCGATGTCTTTGCCCAGCTTCCGGTAGCCCTCAAGAACGACGAGCGCACCTTGAAAGGCATCATCGATACTTTCAATGCCAGCCTGGTAAAGGACGGCAAGGTGCAGGTACGGACCCTCAAGTTACCATTCGATGTCGAATCCTCAAAGACGCTGAGAAGCAGCGATGAGTCGTCGGCCGTCATCGAAATCCCCAAATTCGCTGTGCGCATCGTGCAAAAGCTATGAACGCCAGGCGCCCTGAACCGCAAGCCACGCCATGAACCCTGTCGCCAACAATCTCAAACGAATTCGCTGGAACCTGGCGCTGTTCCTTGCCACGGCGCTGATCGGCGCCGCCATGCTGTATTACTCGCGGACCTTATGGACCGACGCCCAGAAAGTTCACAAGCAGGCGACCGCCAAACGCGGCGAGGTACAGGGCAAGCTCGCCAACGCGCAGAACGAGGAGAAGGAACTCCTCGAGAAGTTCGCCCACTACCAGGATATCGTGGCGCGCGGTTATATCGGCAGCGAACGCCGTCTCGACTGGGTCGAACAGATCCGCAAGATCAAGACGACGCGCAAGCTGCTGGATGTCTTATACGAACTTGAGCCCCAGCAAGTCCTCGATGGCACCAACGCCAGCGGCTTCGATTTCATGGTCAGCAATATGCGCTTGCAGATGCAGTTGCTGCACGAGGAGGATTTGCTGGTCTTCCTCGCCGACTTGCGCGACAGCATGCGGGCATACACCAGCGTGAAGAACTGCAATGTGATGAGGCAGACGCGTCCCGGCAGCTCGATTCAACTGTCCGCCGACTGCTCGATCGACTGGATCACCCTGCGCGAAAGGACTCCCGGTCAATGATCAACGCGGGACTTCGATGGAGCGCCGTCTTGACTTCTCAGCGGGCCGGAATCCCCGGACTCCTGCGTCTATCGCTGGCAGCCATTGCGGCGACGTGGATGATCGCGGACTCCCGGGCCGAGCCCCTCGGGCGGTTGTTTTTTACGCCCGAGCGCCGCGCCGCGCTGGAGCGCCAGCGCCAGCTCAACATCGAGGAGAAGACCCAGGAGACCATCGAAGTCGCCAATGTGCATCTCAATGGCGTCGTCCGCCGCGGCGCGAACAAGACCACCGTCTGGGTCAATGGCCGCCCGCAGCAGTTGGACAATACGACCGCCGGCATACAGGTCCTGCCTTCTTCCAAGGAAATGGATCGGGTCGGAATACGCGTTGGCGACGAAACGCCGTCCTCACTCAGGGTGGGCGAAACACTGAATCGATCCACCCAGGAAACGACTGACGGATTGGGAGGCGGGCAAGTGCAAATTAACCGCGCTCATTCCGAAAAACCTCCGCGCCGCTGATTCTGCCTTCCCAAGGTTCCCAAAGAATATTCAACGGGCTCGATTGGCTGATACAATCTAGTCGGTCTGACTAGAATTTAGCGGGAAAGGAACCATGAGAACCTGGCAACTGCAAGAAGCAAAAGGAAAGTTCAGCGAGGTCGTCAAGAATGCCCAAAGCCAGGGCCCTCAAAACATCACTGTGCATGGCGAACCGGTCGCGGTATTGATTTCCCGGCGCGATTATTTGAAACTCATTCGTCCCAAGCCAGGTTTTGTGGAATTTTTGAGGGCATCCCCGCTCGTCGGTAGCGGTCTCGACGTAACGCGCGACCAAACCGCCACGCGCAAAATCAAGCTGTGAGCCATGAGTTATCTGCTCGACACCAACGTGATTGCCGAACTGGTGCGCCCCAAGCCCGCCAAGGCCGTATTGGCGTGGTTCGAAAACATCCCCTCGGACGCACTGCACATCAGTGTGTTGACCCTGGGCGAAATTCGCAAGGGAGTGGAACACATGCCGGACGGAGCGCGTCGCGAAAAGCTCCGGCTGTGGCTCGAACATGATTTGACCGATTGGTTTGGCACCAGAGTGTTGCCGGTGGATATGCCGGTTGCCGACCGTTGGGGAAGATTGCTTGTGCAGTTGGGGCATCCCGTTCCCAGCATGGACAGTTTGCTGGCGGCGACCGCGCTGCATCACGACTTGCGCTTGGTTACGCGCAGCGAAAAGGACTTTGGCTACCCCGGATTGGAAGTGGTTAACCCGTGGGCCTAGCCGACAACGACCATGCCGGAAACCGTCCCCAGCGCTGATCCGCGCCTTAGGCAGGAAAACTCCGGCCAGCGGGGCTTCGCGTTGCTGGTCATGCTGATCATCGCGGTGATGGGTTCGTTGTTTGCCGTGACCGGCCAGTTGGAGTTCGTCTCGCGCAAGTATGCGCGCGACGAGGGGAACCTGAAATCGCTGACGCTGGCCAAGGAAGCCTTGCTTGGTTACGCCCTGACCTATCGGGATTCAAACAACTCCGACGTATTCGGCTACCTTCCATGCCCCAGCACCTATGTCGGCACCAATCAGGACATGTGGGGCGCTGCGGACTCTAGTTGCGCGGCCGGCGCCATCGGCTTGCTTCCCTACAAGACCCTGGGCCTGCCCGACCTGCGTGACGCCGAAGGCAACTGTCTCTGGTACGCCGTTGCCGGCAGCTTCAAGAACTCGGCGCCGGTGCCGCAATTGAACTGGGATACGCAGGGACAATTCACCATTGCCGGGACCAGCGTCGCGCCGAACCAAGGCGATGGCGGCGGCGCCGCCGTTATCATAGCCCCTGGGGCCGCTTTGACCGCGCAGGCAATCAGCAGTACCAACGGCCCCTGCGCGGTCGATCCAGCCGGACAAAACTATCTCAGCTATCTCGAAAGTTACGACTCCGCTACAAATACCTTCACGCCGGGCACGCATAGCGGCTCCAACAACGACATCATACTTTGGATCACGCCGAAAGAGATTTTCGACAAGGTGGTCAAGCGTGCCGACTTCAGTAACCTGCTGGCCTCCACCCCCAAGGGACAGATCAACCAGCTCACCGACGAAATCAAGGCGGCGCTGGAAAAGGAAATCCAGGACGACGTGGTCGCGGCGGCGATCAGCAGTAGCCAGCCACGAAACACCGGCAGCTATACCCAATTTTCCGGAAAACAGGTGGGCGACTTGCAAGACACACTGACGTTGTCCACGGCCTATGCAAACTATTACAGCAACTGGATCGAGCAGTACCGCCAAGTCACTTGCTCGCCACTGACAGCCTGTCTGACCATCGCCGGCACCGCCTGCCGTGGCGCCTTGATGTTCGGCGGACGCACCGCCAAGTATCAGAACGGCGTATGTGCCGTCACGCAGGGCCAGCCACGCCTGACGGCGCAGAAGACTTCCGGCACGGCGAATCTTGGCTACTACTTCGAGTCCCCCACAACCTCTCCTTCACCTTGCGCTCCAACCCCTCCCACGACTTCCGGTGGCGGTCTAGATCTGCTCAACGGTTCCACCTTTAGCTTTTCAGGCAACACCTCTTATACCGCAGCAAGTCCGAGCGCGGATGTCGGCATTTGCCTGTTCCCAGGGGTCATCGACTCCTTCGCCCAGGACATCGCCAGCTTTACCCGCATAGTTACCTCCGCAGGAGTTCCCGAGGCGGCCATCAACGTCGCGGCGCAGACCGTCACGCTCGGCAATCCGGCGGCGACGACGTCCGGCCGGGGCTGTGTCTGGTATCCGACGCAACTTCCATTCAACTATTTGCTGCGCGCCTATTTCAAGATGAGGATCAGCAACCTGGGCGAAGGTTTCATTTTCGCGGTCGTGGACGGTCCCGCCAACCAGGCGGGGATCACCGCCGGCACCATCTGCGGCACCACCACCGGCGCGCTGATGGGCTACTCGAGTTCCAATGTCGACCCGCCGAAGTTCGGCCTGGAAATCGATACGCGCCTGACCACCACCTCGGACTGTAGCGGCAGCAACCGCAACGATCCCAGTTCGCACCACATGGCCTTCGTGTATTGGGGTTCGACCTCCACCACCAGCGACGACAACTGCCATGGCTCGACCGCAGGGACCCTCGGCAGCGGCTCGCAGCCGCTCAATCCGCGCACGCCACTGGCAAGCGCGACCACGCCCACCAGCACCGTCGGCACATCGGTCAGTTCGGCGGCGTGGTCGGGAAATGTCGTCGTCATTGCCACGACGGCCGCGCATGGTCGCTCGTCCGGCCAGCAGGTCACCGTCAGCGGCGTCACGCCGAGCGGCTACAACGGCACTTACGCGATTTCGGTCATCGACACCAGCCATTTCGCCTATTCGCTGGCCAGCAATCCCGGCACTTACGCCTCGGGGGGCACGGTCAAGATCAATGCCGGCATCAAGAACGTGCAATCCTCGGATACCAGCCTGCCCTATTCGGGCAGCCTGCCGCTCAACACCAACTTCTACGTGCGCCTGGATGCCGCCAAGACCTACGACGCCACCCTGATCCAGGCGGCCTCCGCAGTCACCACCTACAGCGTAATGATCACCACCGGTTCGGCACACGGATTTGTTTCCGGTCAGACCGTCAACATCAGTGGAATTTCACCTGGCACCTACAATGGCAGTTACACCATCACCGTACTTACCTCGACCCAATTCACCTACGTGCTGGCCGGAGATCCCGGCGCGTATGTCTCGGGGGGTACGATCGGCGGCATTGCCGTTACGTCGGCGACCCCTTACTACTACCAGGCCACCATCACGACCGCGGCGGCGCACGGTCTGGTCTCGAATCAGCGCGTGACCATTTCCGGCAGCGGCGGATACAACGGCACTTACACTATCAACGTGACCGACTCCACCCATTTCACCTATGCGCTCGGTGCCGACCCAGGCAGCTATGTCTCTGGGGGATCGATCACGGCGCCTACCGGCATTACCGTGTCCTCAGCGTCCCGCGCCGCCGCCGGTTCCGCGTGGGCCGCGACGATTACCACCGCCGCCGCCCACGGCTACGTTTCCGGACAGCCGGTCACCATCGCCGGCGTCTCTCCCGGGGCTTACAATGGCACCTACCAGATCGTTGTGGTCGATGCGACGCATTTCACCTACGCGTTGGGTGCCGATCCAGGCGCCTATGTCTCCGGCGGCAGCCTGACAGCAGCGGTCGCCCTTACCCTCAAGGCCTATGTCGCCAGCAACTTCCCGGACTGCACGCTGACGGATTTCCAGAACCTGAGCAGGGATCTGGGTGACTTGTGCTCGCAGAATCCCACGATCCAACAGGATAATGTCTATTTGAACGATACTGCGAACGGCAAGGCGCTGGCGACGATCTTTGCCGGTTTCACCAATGCCCAGGGTTCCGGCAGTTCGTCGGAGCAGACCGTGACGATTTCCGATTTCCTCATCCGGACGCAATGATCCACAAACTATGCTGATAGGCTCGCCCCGTCGACAGCTTGGCTTCTCCATCATGGAACTGGCGGTGGTGCTGGTCATCGTGGCGCTGCTGCTGGGCGGTTTACTGGTTCCCCTGGGCGCGCAACGCGACGTAGAGTTCACCCGGGCCACCGAGAAGTCCCTGGCGGACATCCGCGAAGCGCTGATCGGATTCGCCGCCATCAATGGCTACCTGCCTTGTCCGGCCCAGGCGAGCGTCGCCAACGGCGCGGCCAATGCCGGGATTGAAGCTCGCGACCCAACTAGCCTGAACTGCGCGTGCGCCACCACGACCAGTCCCGGTGTGGCGACAGTCGGTAGTACCCAGTGCGCGCTGACCAGTTCCTCCGATTCCGTAGGTGGAGTCCTGCCCTGGGCGACGCTCGGCCTATTGGAAAGGGATGCATGGGCAAACCGCTACACTTATCACGTCGGTACGTTCTATGCTCGCAGCATCAACCCTGTTCCAACGGATTTTGATTGCACGCCGCTCACCACCCCAACCAATGCGGTCTTTGCTCCTTGCACGCTTGGGGCTATCGCAATCAACACGGCAGCCAGTGGTGGCACCGCGGTAGTAGATGTGGGCGCTGCCGTCGCGGTGGTGGTCTCGCATGGCGGCAGCGGGCAAGGCGCCTACACCACTCAAGGCACGCAGTTGCCAGTCGATGCCGACGACAGCAACGCCGCCGAGAATGTCAAGAGAGCGGCGAAGAGGGAGAACTCCGACGGGGACACAACTTTCGTCAGCAACACCACCATCGACGACCGTCTCGTCTGGATTTCCAGATCCCAGCTGATGAACCGCATGATGTCCGCCGGCAGGTTGCCCTGACGCGGTCGCCTTGAATCCGCGGGGAACCTCGTGCCAGTCAGGCTGGTGCCGGCGCCAGCCTGAAGCACACTTTGCCGGCCTGATTGCTCAGTAGTTCCAAACGGTAGCCCGCCAATCCGGCTTGCCGCGCCGCCTGAAACAGGCCGATGCCATAACCGTTTTCCGAGACCACCGGCCCGGCAAACAACTCGTCGCTGATGCTTGCCGGGATCACCGCGCCGTCGTCGCAAACGGTCAGGCTGGCCTGGCCGTTCTTGCCATCGACAGCGATGATCTCGATTCTGGCATCGATGGCCAGCCCAGCGTTGCTGCGCCGCTTGTCGAGGGCGTTCTGGAGCAGGTTCTCGATGACATGATTGAACAGTTCGGCGTGCAGTTCGACGCCCTCCAGGTCGCCGGCGGACTCGAAGTTTATGCCTTGGTTCTCGTACTGCAGGCGTTGCTCGTCCCACCACTGGCGGGCAGTCACCACCGACTCCTGGTCGCTCAAGGGCTTCTGTAGCTTGTTGAGCGCCGCTTGCAGGCGCTGCGAGATCACCGGCAGTTGCCGGCGCAGCAGCACCTGGAACTGAGGGGACAGGCTGGTCTCGTCGCCCTCGCGCTCGGCGGCGAAGCACAGCATGTTGAGGGATTGCAGCAGATTCTTGACATCGTGCGTGAGCCGCGCCCCGGTTTCGTGAATCGCCTTGAGGTAGGCCATCTGACTGAGTTGGCGAGCGCTGACCTTGGCGTCATAGAATTCGCCGATGATCTGCACCACCAGGTTGAAATGCCAGATCAGCGACGGGCTCAGGGAATGCTGGCTGAACAAGACGATAGACAGTTCGCCGTGGCGAAACTCGTTGGGCTGTCCTTGTTGCAGGCCGAATTCACCGTGCTTCTGGTTGGCGCGCCAGTGACCGCCGACGACCCAGGGCAGGTGGCCCACCAGATCGGCGCAGATACTGGCGAGGAATTCGTCGGGATGGGCTTGATTCTGCGAATGCTCGGCCAATGAATGCATCCAGCGTTCGAAGGGCAAGCCGATTGACAAGAGGTAACGGGAGAACACCGAACTGAGTCCCGAAAATCCGGCCATTGGGTTCCACGTCCAGCTGAACAGAAACAGCAGCAGGGCGCTGGTGGCCAGCGCTCCCATCAGCGACTGGATATAGCCCAGCCGCAACACCTGCATGAACGCCAGGGTGCCTAGCACCAGCACCGCCAAGATCAGGAAGACAAAGATGCTGTAGATCAGGTCGATGACTTCGACACGCCTTTCCATCTCCCCGTCGGAAGGCAAGACCAGCATCACCAGCAAGATCAGCGGGAGCGCGAAACGCGCCAGCGCGAGGAACACCTCGTTTTCCGCCGGAGGCCGGGGAACCACCTGGGGGATGATGAAAATCAGCAGTACCGTGACCAGATAGGCCAGCGCCATCAGGTAGAACAACTTGCTCCAGCGGCCGCCGAAGAAGAACACCTTGCCGCCGATGATGCCGGCCAGGAACATCGTCCAGATGGCCAGGATCCCCCAGTTGAGCCAGATGATGGCCGCCACGACCAGGGCCATGACGACGGCGAAGTGGAAATAATTGAGGCGCGATTCGGCACGCACGAACGGTTGCCAGATCAGGAACAAACCGATGTGCGCCACCAGCATGGTTCGCCCCTGGACGTTGTCCATGCCCTGCATCAGCCCCAGATGGAGCAGCAGCAACTGACCCAGCAGCAGCCAGCGGCGGTGGCGATCCAGCCAGTCTGACCAGCGCGGCGCGGCGATTGTGGCCATGCTAAGCGGACTCTATAGGGCGTTTGAACGGCATGCGGAATCATCCCCGATTGGTGACAAGCGGTTCCCGACGACTCTGGAATACCGCCGTGTTGGCACTGCGGGAAAAGTCGGTGACCACCCAGAGAACTGACGATATTTCAACATATACGTTGAAATATCGTCGTATGTGTTGAAAAAACAGACGTTTTCGGGGCCTTATTCATCAAAATTAGCTGGCACAAATGTTGCTCATGCAAAGCCGTAGGCATAAATAAAGGAGAAAGTCATGCAAATATCGAGGAAACAATCCGGTTTCACCCTGATCGAAATTGCCATTGTACTGGTCATCATCGGCCTGTTGCTCGGCGGCGTGCTGAAAGGCCAGGAACTGATCAACAGCGCCAAGGTCAAGAATTTCGCCACCGACTTCAAGAGCATCCCGCTGTTCATCTACGGCTACCAGGACAAGTACAAGGCCTTGCCCGGCGATGATCCCAGTTACGACACCCATTTGGCCGGTGCAATTACGGCATCGGGAAATGCAGCCCTAGTAGCCACCGCCGGCACCCGTGGCAACGGCACCCTGAACGGCGTCTATAACTCCGTTACCGGCACCGACGAGACCGTCGCCTTCTGGCAGCAGGTTCGTCTCGCCGGCCTGGCCGCCGGCACCACCGACTTCACCACCTCGATCCCCGCGGCCATGCCGCAGAACGCCGACGGCGGCCGGATCGGCATCCAGTCCACGGCGCCGATCACCGGCATGACGGGTTCCTACTTCGTCTGCTCGGAGGGCATCCAGGGAAAATTCGCCAAACAGCTCGACACCACCATGGACGACGGCAACACCGCCGCCGGCTCGATGCGCGTCGCCACCGCGGTGCAGCCCTGGACCGCCGCGCTGGCATCGGTTGCCACCGCAGACATCGTCGACGGCACCACCTACGTCGTCTGCCTGTCGCTCTGATCAGGTCACCGCGCCTCACGAAAGGCCCGCCACCCGGCGGGTTTTTCATTTTCCGCGCAGTAATTTGTCCTCGGCCGCCACCAGCGTGGCGGGCACGCCCAGGATCACCACCACATCGCCTGCGGCCATGACGGTTTGCGGATCGGGTTCGATAGCCCGGATGCCGCGCCGGCGGATCGCCGAGACCGTCACCCCCGCCTGGTCCAGCGCCAATTCCCCGAGTGTCTGGCCGATGGCGCGGGCGCCCTCGGTCAGCACCACGGAATGCAGGCGCGGCTGTTGGGCCTCGGACAGGTGATCGCCAATATCCGATGCGCCATGGAAGAAGCCGCGCAGCAGCACGTAGTGATGTTCACGCATCTCGCGCAGGCGTTTGATGACCCGAGGCATCGGCACACCGAGCAGGGCCAGCGCGTGGGTCGCCAGCATGACGCTGGTCTCGAGCGCTTCCGGCACCACCTCGGCGGCGCCCGCCGCCTCGAAGCGCGCGATGTCGGCGTCCTCGGCGGCACGCACCACCACCGGCAGCCCGGGGCGCAATTCACGCGCGTGATGCAGCACGCGCAACGCCAGTCGCGGATCGTTCGAAGTCACCACCACTACGTCGGCGCGCTGGATACCGGCCGCGACCAAGGTTTCGCGCCGCGCCGCGTCGCCGAATACCACCGTATCCCCGGCCGCCGCCGCCTCGCCGACACGCTCCGGGTCAAGATCCAGGGCGACGTAGGAAATACCTTCCTTCTCCAGGAAGCGGGCCAGATGCTGGCCGGTGCGGCCGTACCCGCACAGGATGGCGTGCTTGTCGCTGCTGATGGTACGCGCGGCGATCGTTGTCAACGCCATGGAGCGCAACAACCATTCGGAGGGAACGAAGCGCAACACGATGCGGTCGCTGAAATGGATCAGCAGCGGCGCCAGCAGCAGCGACAGGACCAACGCAGCCAGCACCGCCTGGGTGATTGCCGGGGCCACCAGATGCTGCTCCATGATCTCGGCCAGCAGGACGAAACCGAATTCGCCACCGGCGCACAGCCACAGGCCGGTACGCAACGCCTCCCCGGGGGCGCCGCCGAACAAGCGTGACAGGCCGGCGGCTATCGCCAGCTTCACCGCCAGCAGGCCGAACAGCACGCCGGCGACCAGCAGGAAATTGCTGGCGATCAGACGCGGGTCGAGATACATGCCGATGGTGATGAAGAACAATCCCAGCAGGACATCGCGGAAAGGCTTGATATCCTCTTCGACCTCGAAGCGGTATTCCGTTTCTGAGATCAGCATGCCGGCGATAAAAGCCCCGAGGGCCAGCGACAGGCCGGCCAGTTCGGTCAGGTAGGAAAGCCCCAGGGTAATCAGCAGGACATTGAGCATGAACAATTCCGCGGACTTGCGTCGGGCGACGACGGTGAACCAGGTGCGCATCAGGCGCTGGCCGAAAAACAGCACCATCGCAACCACCGCCACCCCCTTGAGCAGGGCTGCGAACAGGGTGCTTGGCAGCGAATCGGTGGCCCCGGCCAGGGCCGGCAGCAAGATCAACAGCGGCACCACGGCAATGTCCTGGAACAGCAGCACGCCCATGATCTGGCGGCCGTGGGTCGAATCCAGCTCCATGCGTTCCGCCAGCAGCTTGCTCGCCACCGCAGTGGATGACATCGCCAAGGCACCGCCCAGAGCCAAAGCACCCTGCCAGCTCAGTCCGGCCGCCCAGGCCAGCAGCAGGATCACGGCGCTGGTCGCCAGCACCTGGGCTAACCCCAGGCCGAAGACGATGCGCTTCATGGTGAACAAGCGCGGCAGCGAAAATTCCAGGCCGATGGTAAACATCAGGAAGACCACCCCGAACTCGGCCAGGTGGCGCGTTCCCGCCGATTCAGGCATGAGTTTCAGGGCGTGTGGGCCGATAGCCGCACCGACCAACAGATAGGCGAGCACCGGCGGCAAATTGAGCGATCGAAACAGCGCCACCACCAGCACGGCGGAGACCAGCAGCAGCAGGACGAGTTGCAACGTGGTGCTCATATGAAAGGCGGGACCGTGGCAAGGATGCGGTTTGTTATAATCGCAGCAATCATAACTGCATAGCCTCTATGAGCCAAACTGGCGCATCCGGATTGTCGTCGCGCCCTATCGAAATGGCGCGACGCGTGCTGCAAATCGAGGCGGACGCCGTAGCTGCCCTGGGCAAGCGTCTTGATGGCGATTTCCTGCGCGCGGTCGAGCTGATCCTGGCATGTCACGGCCGCGTCATCGTCTGCGGTATCGGCAAGTCCGGCCACATCGGCCGCAAGATTGCCGCGACCCTGTCCAGTACCGGCACGCCCGCCTACTTCGTCCATGCGGCCGAGGCGGTGCATGGCGATCTCGGCATGATCACGCGCGAAGATGTGCTGATTGCCCTTTCCAATTCCGGTGAGAACGACGAGTTGCTCACCATCGTGCCTTTGGTCAAGCGCCAGGGCGGACGGCTGATTGCCATCACCGGCAACCCGGCTTCATCGCTGGCTCGGGAGGCCGATATCCATCTGGATGCCGGCGTAACGGAGGAAGCCTGCCCGCTCAATCTCGCGCCGACCGCCAGCACCACGGCGGCACTGGCCCTGGGCGACGCGCTGGCGGTGGCGTTGCTGGATGCACGCGGTTTCAGTCCCGAGGATTTCGCCCGTTCCCATCCTGGCGGCGCGCTCGGCCGCCGGCTGCTGACGCATGTCAGCGATGTGATGCGGCCGGCGGACCGGGTACCCTGCGTGCCGGAAACCGCCTCCATCGTCGAGGCCCTGGGGGCGATTTCGAGCGGCGGCATGGGCATGGTGGCGGTGCGCGGCGCCGGCGATGGCGGCGATAGCGGCGCGCTGCTGGGCATATTTACGGACGGCGACCTGCGCCGCGCCATGCAGAAACTCGGCGACCTGCGCGACACGCCCGTCGCCGAGGTCATGACCCGCCAGCCACGCACCATAGGTCCAGGGCGTCTGGCCGTCGAGGCCGTGCAATTGATGGAAGACCACAAGATCACCCAACTGCTGGTCCTGGATGCCAACGGCAACATCTGCGGCGCCCTCAACATGCATGACCTGTTCCGCGCCAAGGTGGTGTGATGCCGGAGTCCCGCATCCATCAACGCGCCCGCCGGGTCAGGCTGATGGCATTCGATGTCGATGGAGTCATGACCGACGGCACGCTTTACTTTTCATCGCAGGGCGACGAAATCAAAGGCTTCAACACCCTCGATGGACATGGCTTGAAGATGCTCGCTCAAGCAGGCATTGTCCTGGCGATCATCACCGGCCGCCGCTCGCGCGCCGTCGAATTGCGCGCTGAGAATCTAGGCATCGAGTTGCTGCTGCAAGGGATCGAGGACAAACGCGCCGCCATGGAGATGCTGCTGGAAAAGCGTTCCATGAGCTTCGCCGAAGCCGGCTACATGGGAGACGACGTGGTCGATCTGCCGCTGCTCCGTGCCTGTGGATTTTCCGCCGGCGTGCCGGGCGCTCACGCTCTGGTGCGTCAACATGTCGATTACCTGCCCGGTGCCGAAGCGGGAAAGGGCGCGGTACGCGATGTCTGCGAGTTGATCCTTCGCGCTCAAGGTAAACTCGACGCCGCGTTGGCGCCTTATCTCGTGCCGGATCCGCAAGGACAGCGGGCGGGCGCGTCGAAATGAAGATTCAGAGCACCAACCTGTTGCCGCTGATGCTGCTGACCTTGCTGGCGGTGCTCACCTTCTGGCTCGAACGTGCCACCCAGGGCGACAGCACAGGCGGTAGCGGCAAAGGCCGCCACGATCCGGATTTCATTGTCTCCAACCTCAACATGCGTCAATTCAACCTGGATGGCAGCCTCAAGCACGCCCTGGCGGCCAGGCAGATGCTGCATTTCACCGACGATGACAGCACCGTCGTCACCGATCCGGCGCTCACTTTTTATGCCCATGCGCAACCGACCCACCTTGATGCGCGCCAAGCCAGGGTCAGCCAGGACGGCAAAGAAGTGCGCCTGACGGACGAGGTGCGGATGGTTCGCGATGCCGGCGATGACAACCCAGCGCTGGTGGTCACCACGGCTGAACTCCTGGTCTATCCCGACGATGAAACCGCCAGGTCGGCTTCGCCCGTGACCATTACCCAAGGACGCAGCGTTCTTCTAGGCAGCGGCGTCGAAGTCGATAACCATGCACGCACCCTAAAACTGCTGGGCCGGGTACACGGCACGCTATACCGGTCCACCACCAACACACCATGAAACGCACACTGACATTGTTTGGCATACTCTTGCTGTCGGCCGCGCCGGCTCTGGCTGAAAAGGCCGACCGCGACCGGCCGTTGCTGCTCGACGCCGGACTGCTCACCGTCGACGACGCGAAGAAGATCAGGATCTTCACCGGTGATGTGAGGATTTCGCAAGGCAGCTTGACCATTCTTTGTGAAAAGCTTGTCGTCAGTGACGACCCCGAAGGCCTTCAGAGCGGCGTCGCCACGGGCGGCCCCGGAGGCCTGGCGCGTTTCCGGCAAAAACGCGAAGGCAGGGACGAATACGTTGAAGGCGAAGCCGAACGCATTGTCTACGACGGCAAGGCCGAGAAGACGGAATTCTTCCAGCGTGCGCACATCAAGAGCGGTCGGGACGAAGTGCGCGGCCAATATATCTCCTACGATGGCAAGAGCGAGAATTATGTGGTTTCCGGCGGCCCCAATGGCAGTAGCGCGGCGGCAACCTCGGACAAGAGCAACCGCGTGCGCGCGGTGATCCAGCCGCGCAAGGGCAACGACCAGGTAGCGCCTACCAGGCCGGCCAGCGAGACCATTCCGCTCAAACCCGCGGCACAAATCCTTACACCCCTTCAGGAGTAATCCGCATCATGTCCTTTGAAAATATCCTCGTAGAAACCCGGGGCTCGAAAAACAGCGTCGGCCTCATCACCCTGAATCGCCCCAAGGCCCTCAATGCCCTCAACGACGCCCTGATCGACGAAGTCGGTGCGGCGCTGGATGGTTTCGAAGCCGATGAGGCGATCGGCGCCATCGTCATTACCGGCTCCGACAAGGCCTTCGCGGCGGGAGCCGATATCGCCGCCATGAAAGACTGGGGGCACATGGATGTGTATAAGGCCAATTACATCAGCCGCAACTGGGACCGCGTCGCGCGTTGCCGCAAACCTATTATCGCGGCGGTGGCCGGCTACGCCCTGGGCGGAGGTTGCGAACTGGCCATGATGTGCGACTTCATTCTCGCCGGCGATAATGCCCAGTTCGGGCAACCCGAAGTAAAACTGGGCACGCTCCCGGGCGCCGGCGGGACGCAGCGATTGCCGCGCGCCATCGGCAAAGCCAAAGCCATGGAGATGTGCCTGACCGCCCGCATGATGGATGCCGCCGAGGCGGAGAGGATCGGTCTGGTGTCGCGCATCGTGCCGCTCGCCAATCTCCTGGAGGACGCCCTCGCCACCGCCGAGAAGATCGCCGGCTATTCGCTGCCGGTGGTGATGATGATCAAGGAATCGGTCAATCGATCGTTCGAGTCCTCGCTCCAGGAAGGCCTGCTGTTCGAGCGCCGCGGATTCCATTCCAGTTTCGGCTTGGTGGACCAGAAGGAAGGCATGGCGGCGTTCCTCGACAAGCGGCGGCCGTTGTTCAAGAACCTCTGATATTTCCCGTGCGCCGTCGAGCGCTATTTTCTCAACGCCAACGCCACCCCGACTGCGGCCAGCGCCATGCCCGCGATGGCGGGCGCGTCGAGCCGCTCGCCGAACATCGCCCACGCCAGGAGTGCGGTGGTCGGTGGAGTCAGGTAGAACAAGGCGGAGACCCGTGTCGCCGCACCGCGTCGAATCAGCTGGTGGAGCAACGAAATGGCGCCAAGCGACAACACCAGCACCAGCCAACCCAGCGCGAAGATGAAACTCCCGCTCCAGTTGATGCGCATCGTTTCCGAAGTGAGTGCTAACGGCAGGAACACTAGGCCGCTGGCCGCAAACTGCACAAACGAGCCGGTCCACAGGTCCATCCGGCCGCAATAGCGCTTCTGGTAGAGCGTTCCGGCGGTAATACTGAATAGCGCCAATGCCGCCAGTATCAGCCCGCCAGCGGAGAGTCCGGCCATCGCCAGCTTGCCCGAAAGCACCAGCGCTACACCGGCAAAACCCAGCAGCAGCCCCACCCATTGCTTGACACCGACCCGTTCGCCGAGCAACCGCCCGCCCAGCAAAGCCGTCAATAGCGGTTGCATGCCCACGATCAAGGCCACCAGACCCGCCGGCATGCCGCGGTGGATGGCGCTGAATACGCCGCCCAGGTAACCCCCATGCAGCAACACGCCGGCAATGGCGATATGGGTAATCTGCACCCTGCCGCCAGGCCATGGCCGCCGCAGCGCCAATGCCAGCAGGAGCAACAGAACACAGACAATCGCAAAGCGCAACAACAGGAAAGTCAAAGGCTCCGCATCCGGCAAGCCGAGCTTGGCGCCTATGAATCCGGTGCTCCAGAGCAGTACGAACACGGCTGGCGCCACGCGCCGGAAGATATCTTCCGTAGATTCAGACATAGAGCTCCGGTCCATTCGAAACTTCGTCGCAGTGCAATAAATAATCTTCACCCATAGCTGCCATTGAACTTACATTTCCGAATAACATATTGTTTATTATGCAATACTATTTCACTAAAAACATTTTGTGCAATGCACAAAAAAGACTTGACATTGGCGTTCCCATCCTTATAATTCGAACCATGCTGCACCGCAACATGTGGCCGTGGAACTGTTCTTGATGTTAGGCAGGTTCGGGGCTGGAACTGAACAATCACTACCGTACCGTTTAATTTCTTACTTATCCCAAGGAGATCCTCCATGTTCGCAACCCCTGACCAATTCGCCAGCAGCAACAAAGCCAATGTCGAAGCCATCCTGACTCTGGCCAACACCGCTTTTGCCAGTGCCGAGCGCCTCGCCGCCCTGAACCTGAACACTGCCCGCGCCCTGCTTGAAGACAGCGTCGCTTCGTCCAAGGCCCTGCTCGGCGTCAAGGACATCCAGTCCTTCGTCGCGCTGCAATCCACCCTGGCCCAGCCGGCCGCGGAAAAGGCCGTCGCCTATT